>JAMORG010000095.1 GCA_027063745.1 Sulfurimonas sp. | reverse complement strand
CCTTGCTGCGCAAGAGCGATGGCAATGTTTACAGATGTAGTTGATTTACCAACTCCACCTTTACCAGAACTAACCATCAAGAAGTTTTTAACTTGCGGAGCGATGTTTTTACCACGAGAAGAAGACTCTCTTGGCATTACGGGAGCTTTAATGTTAACAGTAACATTTTTAGCACCTGCACGTTTTAACTCTTCAGTAGCTTCTTCTTTGATCTGTTGTGCTACTTCTGGAGCAGATGAAGTGATATCTACAGTAACACTTACATCATCACCGTTAATAGTGATATCTTTAACAAAACCAAATGTCACAATATCCTTGGTAAACCCAGGATACATAACTTTTGACAATGCTGATTTTACAATTTCTTCAGTCATGAGATTTTTTCCTTTAATTTATTTCATAAATTTAAGGGAACCATTTTTCCCTTATTTTAAACGGCAGCTGAAGTAATTCAGCTACCTACGTTAACACTGGGTTCTCCTCGGCGGAAAGCCCAAAAGCACTAGTGCTTTTTATCTAAAATGTTATTTTCAAATCGTATCATATCTAAATAAGACAAATATTGTCTTATTTAAAATCAACTTTTTACAAGAGTAGCTTAAGCCAAAGATTCAGCTTCTTCTTTTGCTTTTGACTCATCAATAATACGTTGGATTCCTTCTGGATTATCCATAATATCTTGTGTGATTTTATAAGAACAGAACTTTGGTCCACACATAGAACAGAATTCTGCCTCTTTAAATACCTCTTGAGGAAGTGTCTCATCATGATACTCACGAGCACGTTCACTGTCAAGTGCAAGCTCAAACTGTTTTTCCCAGTCAAATGTGTAACGAGCATCACTCATTGCATCATCAACATCACGTGCACCCTTGCGACCACGAGCGATATCAGCTGCGTGAGCTGCAATTTTGTATGCAATAATTCCCTCACGTACATCATCTGCATTAGGAAGTCCTAAGTGCTCTTTTGGTGTAACATAACAAAGCATACTTGCTCCATGCCATCCACCAACGGCCGCTCCAATTGCAGAACTTATGTGATCGTACCCAGCAGCAATGTCTGTGACAAGTGGTCCTAGAATATAAAAAGGTGCTTCATGACAAAGCTCACGCTGTATCTTCATATTACGCTCGATTTGATTGAGTGGAACGTGACCCGGACCCTCAATCATAACCTGAACATCTTTCTCCCATGCACGAAGAGTTAGCTCACCAAGAACTTTCAGCTCTCCAAGCTGTGCATCATCAGACGCATCTGCCAAACAACCAGGACGCAGTGAATCACCCAAAGAGAGACTTACATCATACTTACGACAGATATCTAAAATATCATCAAATGCAGTGTAGAAAGGGTTTTCTCTATGGTAGTGCATCATCCATGCAGCCATTAAGCTTCCACCGCGTGAGACGATTCCCATCTTACGCTTTGCGACCTTTGGCATAGTCTCTAGTAAGAAACCTGCGTGAATTGTAAAGTATGAAACTCCTTGCTGTGCCTGACGTTCCAGTACATCTAACATTACTTCAATGCTTAAATCTTCGATCTTGTTTCCAACATCATGTAAGATTTGATAGATCGGCACTGTTCCTATTGGTATCTTAGAGTTGGCAATTACTGCCTTTCTAATCTCATCTAAGTCCCCACCAGTACTTAAATCCATTGCTGTATCTGCTTTATAGTGTTGCGATACTTGAATCTTTTCAATCTCACCTTCAACATCTGATGCAATAGCAGATGAACCGATATTTGCATTGATTTTACATTTTGCTGCAAGACCTATTGCCATTGGTTCTAGGTTTGTATGGTTAACATTTGCAGGTATTATTAATCTTCCTCTTGCTATTTCACTACGAACGAGCTCAGGAGATAAATCTTCTATTTTGGCAACATACTCCATCTCTTCAGTAATGATGCCCTGTTTTGCGTAGTACATCTGTGTCCTTACCGGATCACTCTCACGCTTTTTTACCCATGAAGATCTCATAAGTCTCTCCTCAAATTTTTACTTATACTTTTATATATATGATGGAAATATAATCAAATAAAGTTAATTTAACCTAAAGCCTCTTGATTGATATGATTCTTTATGTAAGATTTGAAATAACTCACCATTAATTCTCTTCTTTAAGATAAAACAATATTTCTAAAGTGTATAATTTCGTAACACTTAAAAAGTTCAGGAGTCTTTTTGTCTGATTTGACACTCATTTTACTATCTGCTGGGAGTTCCAGCCGTTTTGGCCAAGATGTAAAAAAACATTGGTTACGTATAAATAGTAAGCCTTTGTGGCAATTTGTAGCAGAGCGACTGCAAAAAAGCAAATATTTTAAAGAGATTATAATAGTAGCTTCTCCTCAAGAAATTCCTTTTATGCAAAACTATGCAGAGTTTACTTTTGTAACCGGTGGTGACACAAGACAGGCATCTTTAAAAAATGCACTCCAACATGTAACTACTCCTTTTGTCCTTGTTAGCGATGTCGCTCGCGCCTGTATATCTCAAGAGTTAATAGAGAAACTTTTGGTGCATAAAGAAGATGCAGATGTCATTGTTCCCTACCTTGGAGTAACTGATACTGTTGTCTATGGCGATGAGACAATTGACAGAGACAAAGTAAAACGCATACAGACACCCCAACTCTCAAAAACACAACAACTAAAAGAAGCGCTTCAAAGTGATGAAATATTCACAGATGAGAGCAGTGCCATCGTTGCAAATGGTGGCATAAGAGCTTTTGTTCTTGGTGATGAAGATGCGCATAAAATAACCTACATACATGACCTTACAAAACTACCATGCTTAAAAGCTCCATCAAAAGATATACTGAGTGGAAACGGATTTGATGTGCATGCTTTTGAAGAGAACAAAGAGATGTGGCTTGGTGGTGTAAAAATCGATGTAGATTATGGTTTTGCAGCACACAGTGATGGAGATGTTGCCATTCATGCACTTATCGATGCGCTCTTGGGTGCAGCAGGTATGGGTGATATCGGCATGCTCTTTCCAGACAATGATGAGCAGTATAAAGGGATTGACTCCAAAAAACTTTTAAGTCATGTTGTAAGCAAGCTCTGCAACTTTGGTTTTGAGATTATTAATATTGACCTTACCATTGCCGCACAAAAGCCACGCTTATCAAACTACAAACAGAGTATGAGAAAAGCCCTTGCAGCAGTTTTAAACATAGAACTACAACGTGTCAATGTCAAAGCTACAACGACAGAGAAACTAGGCTTTATAGGGCGCAAAGAGGGAGTTGCTGTTATGGCAAACGCAAATTTAAAATATTTAGATTGGAAGAGTATAAAATAAAATGAAGATATTAATTATAGAAAACGAAGTATATTTGGCACAGAGTATTGCTACAAAGCTTGGAGAGTTAGGACACAATTGCGAGATGTGTACCTCTACAAAAGATGCTATCCGTAGCACAAACTACGATGTGGTACTGCTTTCAACAAACATAAACGGTCAGGATTTCAATCCCGTTATTGAAACATTTAAAGACTCCATCGTTATTTTGATGGTATCGTATATCTCAAATGATACAGTTTCCAAACCACTTGCAGCAGGTGCAAAAGATTATATACTCAAACCATTTATGATAGAAGAGCTTGTTCGTAAGATTGACCACTATCAGGACTATGAAAAACTCAAACGCAAAACAGAAGCATACGAAAAATATTTAGAATATACCTTTGCAAACACACAGCATGGACAAAATACTCAAAATCTTGAATTTCCATTTTTTATCTCTTCAAACTTTCAAAAGTATGCAGATGCATTTGCCTTTGAAGTTGCAAAAAACAAAAACACTTCACTTAGTTTTATCTCATTGAGTGATTCTAAGGCATTTCATGAGATAGAAAATGCTCCTGCAAATACAATTCTCTATATTATCAACTATCAGATGCTTAAAAAAAGTGATAAAAAAGATTTTTGTAAACTTATAGAAGGTAAAAAAGCCATTGTTTTAAGCAGTGATAAAATAGAAGATGTCGAATATCCAGTTATTGAGATAAAAAGTGAGAGCAATGTTTTTGATCGTGGAGAAATTTTACCAATTGAGGATTATGTTAAATTTATAGTGCTAAACTATCAGGACAAATATCCAGATACTGAACTCTCAAAAAAACTCGGTATAAGCCGTAAAAGTCTCTGGGAAAAGAGAAAAAAATATGACATCGTCAAGAAAAAATAAAACCCTATACATTGATAAAGAAGCAGCTTCTGCGCTTGAACTTGTTGCTGAGGGACTTTTAAAACCCGTTACCAAGCTGATGAATGAAGCAGAATCCAAAGCTGTTTTACAAACTGGTCTTATAGATGGCAAATCATTTCCTTTTCCTTTTATCTTAGCACCTTCTGGTAAGA
>JAMORG010000094.1 GCA_027063745.1 Sulfurimonas sp. | reverse complement strand
TAACGGTAAATGAAATAAGGTTCACAATCTCTGGTTCAAAGAACTCTTTTACATTGTATGATGGAGAGAGTGTTATGGCATCTGGTTCACATACATCATGGCAGATATGACACTTGATACACAAAAACGGATCAAAATCTATCTTGGAGTTTTTGATATCACTGCTGAGTGCTCCCGTTGGACAGACTCTGTAACACATCTGACAAGCCGTACACACCTCTTCATTCATCAACTTTTGTGAGGTAAAGCTTATCTCTTTTGCATCAATAATATGAAACTGTGAAGGTTTATCTGCCCGCTTCATGGCAGTAAAGAGCAGTTTTCTTTTATCTGGAATTATCTTTTTCTTCAGCAATGCAATATCTGTCTTTTGTAAGGTATGCTCTACAAGTTCATCGGTAGCCTTTTGCACCTCATCTTCAAACTCTTTTTTTGCTTTGGCTACATTTTTGAGAGTGAGTGCACTTAAAAAGCTACGTCTGTCATTACTGTTATCATGCTCAGAATTTTCAAACCTCACATCTTCTAAAGTAATGCAAGCATCACTTTCAATCGCTTCTAAAATGTAGTTTGCCTCTTCTGCATTTGCTTCTATTTTAGGGAGGCATTTATGCGCCAAGTCACACTCAGCACAATAAGCCATGTCAAAAACAAGCTCTTTTTTTATAAGAGTCATTGAGAGCAGATGCTCAACACTCAGTGCTGCAAGACAAGGAACATTTTTACGACAAGAAAGAAGATTTGACTCATCTTCGACAAACTCAAAAAAGAAGTTTGTCGGAGAGAACTCATCCATAGAGAACGCTTCACTCGGACATACACCCATACAAGCCCCACAGCTCACGCACGCTGAGAAGTTGATAGCTGGCAAAGGGTTGCTCTCACCTATGGCAATAGCATCGGTTGGGCATATTGCTTCACATGCCCTGCACTCACTCTCAACACTTAAAGAACGAACACAAAGCCCTGCATTTAATTGAATCATTTTTTATCTTTCAGTTATAATAATTTTTGATGATTTTATCACAAAATACTGAAAATAGATTTAGCTATTTTGGTCACATTTTGTTTCATCATAGATTGAAAGTGACGGAAATGCAAATTCAAGATTGTTCTGCTCCAATATCACCATAATCTTTTCCATAACATCCTGCTTCACACGCAACCAGTCTTCCCATTTGACAGATTTTGAAAAACAGTAGATAAGAATATTTATACTCGAATCTGAAAACTCATCCAAAAAGACAAGCAAAGTACGTTTAATCCCTTCTAAATCATCTTGAGAAACAAGTTTTACCATTCTTTTTGAGCGATGAGACATAGCATGTTCATACTTTGTATCTTTCGTTGCAATTTCCGGATGGTTTTGCAACATCTCACGAATTTGTACTATTGCATTATTGATATCTTCTCGCTTAGAGTCATACTTTACTCCAAGCTTCATTTTAATACGACGTCCAAGTTTTCTTTTGTCCCAGTTTTTAATATCTTTGGCTGCAAAAGTACCGTTTGGAATAGCGATAAGTGCATTGTCAAATGTTCTGAGTGTTGTAACCCGCAGACCAATCTCAACAACAACACCCTCTTTGCCGTCTATCTCTATCCAATCTCCTTGTGAAAAGACATTTGAAAATAAAATTGAGAGTGTTCCAAAAAAGTTTGAAATAGTATCTTTTGCAGCAAATGCTACAGCAAAACCACCAATACCAAGACCCGAGAGCACTGCTGTAAGATCGACTCCCGCAAAGTAAAGAACAAACAACACACCAATAGTAAAAATAAAGAAATTGATAATCTTTATACCGACATTAATAAGTTCAGCTTTTACACTGGAGCTCTCACGTACCAGCTTGTTTAGATTCAGTACAGCAATTGTATTTACAACAATATAGACAAAATAGGTAAAGAGTGCAACATAAATCATATTAAACATTTTATTTACAAGTTCTACAGAACTAAAATCATTGTAAACATAGATAATCATGTCAATATTTATGACAATAATAAGCAACTCTATTGTTTTCTTTGTTCGTACGATAATCTCTTCGGCGTATTCATTCAGATACTTACTGTTTATAAGATAACGATGCAGAACAATATAGAAGAGTTTTCTAAAGATATAGATTATTACAATTAGAAAAAGGATGATAAGTATCTTTACAAAACTTAGATGATAATCATTTAACAATCTATCTATACTCTGTACGGCATCAATAGAGTTGAGATAGATAACTGGCTTTATGATTTTGTATTTTGAAAACTTATTGAGCCGATACATTCGTCCTTCAAACTTATAGACGTAGGAGCTGATATCATTGTTTATCTGTTTAAGGGCATACAGCTCACGTATATTCTCTTTTAATGCATGAATAACTTTAGAGCCATTATCTGGCACAGAGAGATACTCTTTATAGTCCTCTTTGATGAGTTCTTTTAATCTTTGTTGCTTCTTTTGAACCAATTGATCTATGCGTTTATCAAACTCTTCGAGTGTTGGAGCATCCAAAGCGATAAGAACATCCCGAATAAAGTAATTGATATTGCGCACTATCTTATAATTTTTTATCTGTACTGTATCTCTTAAAACGGCATAAGTATTCCCTGCTCTTTGATTTATTCTTATAATACGCTTGAGAGAAAATATCTCAGACTTATACTCCTCAACATGATTGATAATCTCATTTTTATTCATCATCACATCATTGAGCTTCTTTTCATAAAGCTCTGTCTGCAGATGCAGAAGTTTTGTTGCTTCTTCTTCTGAGAGGTTTGCATCATTAAGTTTATATGTAATCTCTATCTGTTTATCGATAAAAGGCGAATATTTAACCTGATCTTTTGCAAAAAGCGAAAGTGTAAAGAGTAAAAAAAGAAAAACTATACGCATACACTACAACCCTTCTGCTATCATCGCATCTGCTACTTTTTTAAAGCCTGCAATATTTGCACCATCAACGTAGTTTCCTTCTACGCCATAATCTTTTGCAGTAAGCGCTACACGTTTACATATCTTTTGCATGGTATCTTGCAGTTTTACATCAACTTTTTCAAAAGCCCAGCGACTCATGGAAGCATTCTGACTCATCTCAAACTCACTTACGGCAACACCACCGGCATTCGCTGCCTTTGCCGGACCAAAACAGACACCGTTTTTTTGAAGTAACTCTGTTGCCTGTGGAGTTGAAGGCATATTTGCACCCTCAGTTACACTCACGCAACCATTATTTATAAGGTTTTGTGCATCTGTCTCTGTTAGCTCATTTTGTGTCGCACAGGGAAAAGCAGCATAACACTCACGCTCCCAAACTGCGTGACCACCTTCAGGGTACTCCTCAACAGGCGTATAACTTGCTTCTGTATGAACTTCAATATACTCACGCAATGATGCTCTACGATTAAGTTTTATATCTTTTAAGAGCTCTATGTCAATGCCGCGTGAGTCATAAATAGTTCCTTTGGAGTCAGAACAGGTAACAGGCAATGCACCAATCTGTAATAACTTCTCTATTGCATGTATGGCAACATTACCTGCACCACTGACTGCACATACTTTACCCTCAAGACTCTCTTTGCCTTCAATCTCCAGCATACTTTGTGTGAAATAGACAACGCCATAACCAGTCGCCTCAGGTCGCATAAGTGAGCCACCAAAGAAAAAAGGCTTTCCGGTAAGAACACCTTCATACTTGGATGTTACTTTTTTATATGTTCCAAAGAGATACCCTATCTCACGTGAGCCGACACCGATATCTCCAGCAGGAACATCCATACGAGGTCCTATGTACTTATGTAACTCTGTCATAAATGCTGTACAAAACTTCATAACTTCAAAGTCACTCTTGCCCTTTGGATCAAAATCACTACCACCTTTTGCACCACCTATTGGCAAACCTGTCAAAGAGTTCTTTAAAATCTGTTCAAAACCTAAAAATTTAAGCACTCCTTCATTGACAGTAGGATGAAAACGAAGTCCTCCTTTATAAGGCCCCAAAGCATTATTATACTGAACTCTATAACCGGTATTTACCTGAATCTTATTACTATCATCAAGCCAAGTTACTTTGAATTTTATTACTCTATCAGGAACAATAAGACGTTCAAGTATTGCATGTTCTGTGTACTTCTTGTCAGATTCCAAAAGAGGTGCGATAGAGTAGATAACCTCCTCCATTGCCTGGTAGAAAACAGCATTTTCAGCGCAGTTCGAATTTTCAAACTTTTTTATCTCCTGCTCTGCTATCGTCATAAAACTATCCTTTAGTATTTTTCATAATTTATTATTGTTATCATTGTAACATAAAAATAAAAAGAGAGTCCTAAACAAGGGCATTTTAGAGACATTTTAAAATTTATATTATTTGATTTTTTAATATAACTT
>JAMORG010000093.1 GCA_027063745.1 Sulfurimonas sp. | reverse complement strand
CAAAATTATACCAAAAGTCGTTGTAAGCGAAGGAAGCGCATCTCCTAGCATAACACCGACAATGATAGAAAAAAGTATGTTTGTGTAACTCACCGCACCGACAATTCCCGCCTTTGTTTCCCTATAGGCTTTTGTCATAAGTACCTGTGATAGTGTTGCAAAAAGCCCCATCGCTATGACATAGAACCAGACAATACCCTCAGGCATAACAAACTCACTAAAGATAAAGTCAAGTTCTGGAAAGTTCACATAAGGCGAGATCAAAAACAAAAGAACCGGCCCGATTGTACCAACGCCCATAAATGAAAGCACAATGGCTCGAGTGTCATAATACTTTTTTAGCTCACGGATGGAGGTATAGGCAAGGGCAGCACCTACACCACTAAAGATACCAAGCAGGTCATACTTGGAAAATCCAAGCCCACTTGGCTGGGTTATAAAGACGATACCTACAAACCCAAGTAAAATCGCACCCCACCCTTTAAGCGAGAGCTTCTCATGTAAAAAGAGCCATGCAAAAACAGCGGTAAAGATAGGACTTGTCTTTGAATAGGTCATCGCATCACCCAGTGAAATATGTGCGATGTTGTAAAAAAAGGCAAGAAGAGCCACAAAGCCCATCAGTCCTCGAAAAAAGAGCAAAAATGGCTTGCCGCCCTGATGCGTCATCGGCTTTTTTAAAATGGCAATACCAATAAGAACAACCCCGGCAATATTTCTAAAAAAGACCACTTCAAGTGAGCTCATATGTTGCGCGGCAAGCTTGGCAAATGCACCCATAATGGCAAAGGTAAATGAGGCGATAAGCATATACTGTACGCCTTTGTTTAACTGTAAAAAGTGTTTCATAAATGCAATTATACCCAGCTGTTAACCTCACAGAGTTATAATTTCATAAAATTATCAAGGAATTTTCATGTCAAATATTATTATTTTTGCTATTTTGGCTGCTGTCTTTTACTATGTTTTTAAAAGTTACTCCAAGTATGAGCGCTACTCAAAAGAGGCTTTTAAAGAGTTCTCTCTCACGAAAGAGAGCCTTCAGCGAAGTGAACTTGGTCTCTTTGTCGCCCTTGCTGCAAAAGTAGCCAAAGCAGACGGCAAAGTTGATGCCCTTGAGGCTGAGCTTATCTCGCATATGCTTGATGATGTCTCTTCAATCTTTCCAGAGCCTCAAAAAACAAAAGATATCTTAAAAGAGATATTTAACGAAGAGAAAAACAGAAGTGACAATATCGAACATCTCGCTCACGCACTCGCTCACGCAACCAAACGCTCAGCAAGTATGCAGGAACAGTTTATGCAGTTTCTCATTCAGCTTGCATTTGCAGATGGAGAGGTGACTCAGAGTGAAGAGGATATCTTGGCAACAATAGCGGAGGCTATGAGCTTTGATCCGCAGCGTTATCATGCGATATTTGATCGTTTTGAGGCGATGATGCACAACATCAAACCGCAAAACTCTCTAGAAGATGCCTACAAACTCCTTGGAGTCTCTGAAAGTGATGATATGGAGACGATCAAAAAAGCCTACCGTAAACTTGTTCGCAAATACCATCCCGACATCATCAAAAGTCAGGGGAAAAGTGCCGAGTACATCGAAGAGGCAACCAAAAAGACGCAAGAGATCAATGCTGCCTATGAGATGATAAAAAAGGCTCGAGGCTAGTATGAAAAAA
The DNA here is from genome assembly GCA_027063745.1 of Sulfurimonas sp. GTDB lineage: Bacteria > Campylobacterota > Campylobacteria > Campylobacterales > Sulfurimonadaceae > Sulfurimonas. The sequence goes on along the minus strand of JAMORG010000093.1, from coordinate 21,224 downwards.
CAGCTTGCTGCACTCCTGTTTCTTCTTGGCTCACTTGAGGCAAATGATATGGGCTCACTGCTCTTTCATGGAAACTGTGTCACCTGTCACTATGAACTAGAGAACAAATCAGCTCCGGCAATGATACATGTACGCGAGCGCTATCTTCAGGCATTTCCCAAAAAAGAGGATTTTGTCTCATTTATGTCAACATGGGTGATGCATCCAAATGAAGAGAGATCCATCATGCAAGATGCCATTGCCAAGTATGAACTTATGCCACAGCTTGCATTTGAGAAGGATGTTTTAGAGGATATTGCCGAGTATATCTATGAGACAGATTTTCGTAAGATCCATAAGAACCACAACTACTAGATAAAATCTTTCTCCCAAAAGAACTCTATCCACGCAGAAGCTTCATTGACCCAGTGATTTGGTTCATAGATAGATGTTTTTTTATAAAAGAGCGTGACTGACTCAAACTCTATCTCTGGAAAGTTCTCTCGAAGATAGTTCATAATAAATGCCAGAGTCTCTCCACTGTCTGCAATGTCATCAACAACCAAAACACGCTTCACATCAAAAGCACATGCACCAAAGAGCTTGATATCTTCACGTTTGCACTCCTTGTCATAAAGCTCGGTACGAATGCTCTGCACATCACGAATATCAAGACCTTCGGCCATTGCGTGAGCAAGCGTATAACCACCCCGTGCTATAGAGAGTATTGCTTCTGCTTTAAAAGGCTTGACAGCTTTTATAAGCTTGTTTGTATCGAGACGAAAATCATCATAACTGTAGTATTGTTTCAATCTATATTCCTTAATGTTAAATTTAATGAAAGTTAATAAAAATAAATAAAGTTTTATGATAGTATACTAAAGCAAAGATTAGATGAAGGATTTATATGAAAAAAATGGTAACAAAAGGTGCACTTTTAGCACTTGCTGCACTCTCAATAACAGCATGTAGCCAAAAAGAAGCAACACCAAAACAAGAAGCTGCACAGCAAACTTACAATGCGACTTTTCAATGTAAACAAGAGAATGTACTCGCACCAAAATGGACTTGTATTCCTGAGGTTGATGGATACTATGCGGCTGTTGGCGTAGCTGAAAAATCTGCAGCAGGCATCGCACATATGCGTAGAGTTGCTCTCATGAACGGACGTAGTGATTTAGCACAACAGATCGAGACTGATGTAAAAGATAAAATGGAAGGCTTTACTCGTGCAACAGGTAACGGTTCGGCTGAGACAGTTGACAAAGTAACTACATCTGTTACAAAACAAGTAGCGCACCAAGTTCTCAAAGGCTCAAAAGCCATTGACTTCTGGCAAGCTCCATCAGGTGCTATCTATATGCTTGTAGCTGTACCAAAAGAAGAGGTGAACAAAGAGGTTAAAAAAGCTGTAAAAGCAACAGCTTCAAGCTTTAAAAATGACAATGCTCTTTGGCAGCAGTTTCAATCAAAACAGGCTTTAGAGGCCCTTGATAAAGAGTTCCCTACAGAATAATTTTTTTCTCCCTACACTCACGCAAAACTTCTTGCGTGAGCTCATACCAAAGAATCTTACTTATTTCGCTATAATTTCAAAAACAAAACTTTTTTACTTTTTACTATAACGAAGGCTCACTTTATGAAAAAAATTGCAATTATCGGTCGTCCCAATGTCGGCAAAAGCTCACTCTTTAACAGACTTGTTAAAAAACGCGATGCCATTACATCGGACCTAGCAGGTACTACACGGGATATCAAACGTAAAACTGCTGTTATCATCGACAAAGAAGCAGAACTGCTTGATACCGGAGGACTTGATAAAGGTTGTGAGCTTTTTGACAAGATAAAAGAGATGAGTCTAAAGGCTGCTTATGCTGCAGATATCATTCTCTATATGGTTGATGGAAAAGGTCTGCCTGAAGAAGAGGATAAAAAGCTTTTTTATGAGCTTCAGGCTATGGGTAAAGATATAGCACTTGTTGTCAATAAAATCGACAATGACAAGATGAAAGAGAAGCTTTGGGAATTTTATGAGTTTGGAACGGACGCTATCTTTGGCATCTCTGTTGCGCACAACCGTAATACTATCGAGCTTATGGAGTGGCTTTATGACAAACTTCCAGAGAGTGACAAGATAGTAGAGGAGGAAGAAGAGGCAAAACCGGAAGTAAAAGAAGAAGAACTTAGTGATGAAGAGTTCTTCTCTCAATATGAAAATGAAGATGATGACGATGGTTTTTACTACTGGGACGAGGATGAGGATGAAGTTGATAAAGACTCTATCTTTGGAAATAATGACCGTATCAAAGAGTATGATCCAGAAGATGAAAACCACATCAAAATTGCCATCATCGGTCGTACAAATGTCGGAAAAAGTTCACTGCTCAATGCGCTTTTAAATGAGGAGCGTTCAGTAGTAAGCAGTGTTGCCGGAACTACTATTGACCCTATTGATGAGACTATCGTTTATAAAGACAAGCAACTCACATTTGTAGATACGGCAGGACTTCGCCGTCGTGGTAAGATCGTAGGGATAGAGCGTTATGCACTTATGCGTACAAAAGCGATGCTTGAAAATGCCAACATGGCGCTTTTGGTTCTTGATGCAAGTCAGCCATTTTTAGATCTTGATGAAAAGATTGCAGGGCTTATTGACCAAAACAGACTTGCCTGTATCATCGTACTTAACAAGTGGGATATCGCTAAAAAAGATGAGTATGACAAGATCATCAAAGAGGTGCGTGAGCGTTTTAAATTTCTCTCATATGCGCCAATACTCACACTCTCAGCACAGACACACCAGCGTGTGGACAAGCTCCATGACAAGATCTTGGAGATCAATGAGAACTACTCTCAGCGTATCCCTACTTCAAAAGTAAATGAGGTAATAGAACGCGCACTTCGTCGCCATACACTTCCAAGTGTAAGTGGTCAGGTAATTCGTATCTACTACGCTACGCAGTATGAAACACGTCCGCCTAAGATCGCCATAATTATGAACAAACCAAAAGGGCTTCACTTTACATACAGACGCTATCTTGCCAACAAGTTCCGTGAAGCATTTAACTTTGAAGGAACACCACTACTCTTTAAAGCCAAGAAAAAAGGAGAAAAATAGTATGAACTTATCATTAGCTGTTGCATTTTTACTTTTTGGAGGAGCGCTGACTATGCTTGGTATTGTTTTGTATAGAAGAGTACAAGAAGATGAGAAAAAGGGTCGCTAAGCACCCTCTTTTCTCAAGCACTTAAAACGGTCGTATGACCACCATAGCGACAATAAAAAGCATTAGAATTGTCGGCACTTCATTATAGACACGAAAAAACTTCCCGCTCTTTTGGCATCTATCTTCTAAAAATTGAATTCTAAAGTGATTCATAGAGTAAAAGTACGCTATAAGCAGTGCTACAAAAAAGAGTTTTGCATGCAGCCAGCCACCCGTTGCAAAAAGATTGAAATCACCTGCAATTGAGAGATATATCATTGCACTGCCACTCAAAACGGTTGCCCACATTGATGGAACACCAATGTACTTAAAGAGCTTCATCTCCTGAATCTTAACAACTTCTACAAAGCCTTTGTTTTCAATGTTTTCCGCATGATAAACAAAGAGACGCGGCAGATAAAAAAGTACCGCAAACCATGAGATAAATGAGATGACATGAAACCAAAGTATCCAGTTATACATACATATTCCTAAAAGTTCATCTCTAAATAAAGAGAGTTGTAGTTTGAGCCACCATGTACACCGTTATAGAGGCCAAATGCACCTGAGCGGTGTTTTAAAAGATAGCCAACATAAACATCTTCCATTGACTTCACACCAATAAGACGACCAATATCAAAGTCAACTGTGATGTCGAGATAGTTTAAAAAGCGAGATGTAGGGTCTTGTGAACCTGTCGATTTATCTGTAGCATCATATACTTCCGATACCAACAAATCATTTACATAACTCACACCCTCACCAAAACCAAAACGCACACGATTATCAGCAAAATCGAGATTGTAAAGCAGTTTAATATATGCTAAAACTTCGTACGTATCAGAAAATCCTGTGTACTCTCTCGTGCCTGCTTTAAAGTTACTTATTTCATTAAACTTTGAGAGACCGCCTTTTGCATACACATCAACAGGAAGATCAAAAAGTCCACTTTTTAACAGATATCCTGCATCAATGGCTATTACTGTTAAATCCAGAGGATGTTTTGAAAAATCTGCTGTTAATAAAATATCACCCAAATCTTTTTCACTTGCAAATCCGTAAGCAACACGAAATGAGTATTTTTTTTGACTCTCATCAGCAAATAGACTACTACTTAAAAGCATCAGTACTACAAGGAGTACTCCTTGTAGTTTATGCATCTTCTGCAACTACCTCTTTTAATGATGGTCCTTTATGATCTTTTACTTTATCATGCAAGCGGCGAAGTGCTTTTGTAGCACGATCTACTGCCAAATCAATAGCAGCATCCAAATCTTTGTCATGCTCTGTAATAATGATAGGTGCATTATGTGCTACATGAATCTCAAACTCAACTGTTACACCAGCTTTCTCAGCCATAACATTACACATAACACGTGTAATATCCAATGAATATTTTTTAAATTTCTCTACTGCCGTTTCAATGTGTGCTTTGTTTGCATCACTTAAATTTATATCTTTTGCACGATATTGTACAATCATTTTATATCCTTTTTGCGGAGCTTTTGGCTCCTTATATTTAGATATATAATAACAAAATAAAGCTGAGATGGGTATAATACGCAAAAAAAGTTTAGGATTATAATTGATGCGAGTATTAACAGGAATTCAGCCATCAGGTGACTTACATATTGGAAACTATTTTGGTTCTATCAAGCAGATGGTAGATGCACAAAAAGATAATGATACTTTTGCTTTTATAGCAAACTACCATGCCATGACAAGCGTAAAAGACGGAGCACGCTTGACAGAGCTTACTATGCAGAGTGCTACAGACTTTTTAGCACTTGGTATTGACCCAGAAAAATCAACTTTTTGGGTTCAATCTGATGTAAAAGAGGTTTTGGAGCTCTACTGGGTTCTTTCATCATTTACGCCAATGGGACTTTTAGAGCGTGCTCACAGCTACAAAGACAAAACGGCCAAAGGCATCGCTGCAAACCACTCACTCTTTTCATACCCTGTTTTGATGGCAGCAGATATCCTTCTGTACTCTCCAGACATCATTCCTGTCGGAAAAGATCAGATTCAACACGTTGAGATCGCTCGAGACATCGCACAGAAATTCAACAACGAGTATGGAGAGATTTTTAAACTGCCTGAGTTTAAAATAGAAGAGAGTGTGGCAACTGTTCCAGGGATAGATGGTCAAAAGATGTCAAAATCTTATAACAATACAGTAAATATCTTTGGTGAAGAGAAAAAGCAGCTCAAAACGATCAAAAAGATCGTAACTGAAAATGTACCGATGGAAGCTCCAAAAGAGTATGAGAACTGTAATGTTTACAACATGGCAAAACTCTTTTTAAATGAAGATGAGTGCAAAGAGCTCCAAGAGCGCTACAAGCGTGGCGGTGAGGGACATGGACACTTCAAACTCTACCTACATGATGTTATTTGGGAGTATTTCAGACCTTACAGAGAAAAGAGAGAGTATTACGCAGCACATCAGGATGAAGTGCGTGAGATCTTACAAGCGGGTGCTGCTAAAGCAAAAGGAGTAGCCCTTCCTATGATAGAGCAGATACGCTCTTGTACAGGAATTGCCTACTAAGACATCTTCTTATAACTTCATCTCTTTTGAAGTTATAAGAAACTTTTTCTCCCACAGTTTATCTTTTAGCTTTAACAAAGAGCGAACCTCATCATTTACCAATCTGTAATAAACATTTACTTGAACAAGTTTTGCATCTTTTAGCAGTGAAATCTTAAGAACCTTTTTACCTTTTGCCGGAATTGATGTATCTTTGGACTGTTTTTTTGCTAAATGCGGTGTTGACGGCTTGGAACGCTTCCGTTTATATGTACGTGTCAAAGAAAAATCTTTAGATTCTAAAATAGTACCGTCAGCTTTTCTAAACTCTATCTTTACAATCAGCTCACGCGCTCCAAAACCGGTTGGTACATTATGAGGCAGTTTATTTTCAAGTGTGATATAAAGCGCACTTTTTTTCTTTTTGAGTGCTAAAGAGAGTGCGTTTTTAAGTATATCTTCTTTATGTGCACCTTTAAAAGTATGTGCTCTAACATCACGTACACGTGCTTTACCATGATAATTTCTAAAAGTTGCAGCCACATCCTTATGTTTTTGTCCCATATGGCAATCTACACACTTCTCATCAGAGTTAGAGGCTTTATATTCGGCTTCCATATCTGTAAAAACCACACCATGAATACTTCTGTCATTTGCATGACAGACAAAACAGAGCTGGTTTGCTTTTTTAGTCATAAATTCATGTGAAACTATCTTGTGATATGGTGATTTTGCATCTTTATACGGGCCTGTCATTATCCCTGATGGTGTCCATTCAACTCTGTCAATTCCACGTTTGCTTTTAGGATAGTTATAGTGAATTTCATCAATATTGTGACAGACCACACAGTTGATACCTTCATTAATAGCATCACTGTTAACAGCTTTGTTTACCTCACTCTCTTTATCGAGTCCCATAACCGCAGCTATTTCATAATCTTGGTCTGTTTGCGTTACCATAATACGAGGATTATGACACTTCGCACACTTTATTTTTGTGGCATTGAGACTTTTGTGACTCTTGCGACTTACATACTCCAAAGATTTACGAAAATACTCATCTTTATCAAAATGACTCTTGGCATGCCAGGATTTTTGCCACTCTTTAACTATTCGAGCATGACAAGGCATACAGTTTTGTGACTTTTGATACTTTACATCAACTTGCGTAGCAGTTGCTCCCTCTAAAAGAGCAAAAGAAAAAAGAAAAAGATAGAAAAACTTCATTTACTACCCTCTTTGTCTATCTAACCAGACCATAAGCCCTTTTTGTGCATGAAGACGGTTTTCAGCCTCACTAAAAACAATATCTGCGTGAGCTTCAAGAACCTCTTCACTTACCTCTTGTCCACGATATGCCGGAAGACAGTGTAGAAATTTTGCATCTTTATCAGCTAGACACATCATCAGTCCGTCAACCATAAATCCTTCAAAATCTTTAATACGCTGCTCTTTTTCATCTTCTTGTCCCATAGAGGCCCAAGTATCTGTTGTCACTACTGTTGCACCACGTACTGCCTCTTTAGGATCGTTCATCACTTTTATAACAGCACCACTCTCTTTAGCAAGCTCTAGTGCATCTCGAAGTACTGCTTCATCTACCTCATACCCCTTTGGAGTGGCAATACGAAGTTCAAAACCAAGTTTTGCAGCAAGCATCAACCATGAGTTTGTCATATTGTTTCCATCACCCACATATGCTACAACAGCATTATCAGCAACACCATACTCTATCATAGTCATATAGTCAGCTAAGAGCTGTACAGGATGATACGAATCTGTTAAACCATTGATAACCGGTACTTTTGAATATGCTGCAAACTCTTCTATCATAGAGTGTTCATATGTTCGTATCATTACCATATCACACATTCTCGATATGACACGTGCCGTATCTTTTACAGGCTCGCCTCGACCGAGGTGTATATCACGGTTTGATAAAAAGAGTGCATGACCGCCAAGTTGAAACATTCCCGTCTCAAAGCTCACGCGTGTTCGTGTGGAAGATTTTTCAAAAATCATCGCCAATGTTTTATGCTTTAGTTCTTCTTTATAGATACCTGCTTTTAAATCTTTTTTTATTGCAAGTCCGAGATGTACAATCTCTAAAATCTCTTCTTTAGTATAATCTTTGAGTGTTAAAAAGTGTCTCATATTCTTTTCCATATTTTTAAATAAGCGCTAATTATACTATCTTTTTAGCATTTTTGCCACTTCTTTGGCGTGATAAGAGATAATAATGTCCGCACCTGCACGTTTAAAACTCACCATTGTCTCCATAACTACTCTTTCATAGTCTATGAGATCATTCATACCGGCAAATTTAAGCATTGCATACTCGCCGCTTACATTATAAACCGCCATTGGAAGTCTTGTTGCATCTTTTATCTCACGTACAATGTCAAGATAAGCCAAAGCCGGTTTTACCATAAGTATATCAGCACCTTGTGCCTCATCACTAATACTCTCTGCAATAGCCTCACGGCGATTTGCAGGGTCCATTTGATATGATGCGCGATCTCCAAAGCTCGGTGTTGACTCTGCCACATCACGAAATGGTCCATAATATCCTGATGCAAATTTTGTAGAGTAGCTCATAATAGGCAACTCACTGTAACCTGCCCCATCAAGTGCCTCACGCAGCGTGGTAATAATACCGTCCATCATACCGCTTGGTGCTATCATATCCGCACCTGCTTTTGCGTGAACAATCGCCTGTTGCCCTGAAATCTCCAAAGTTGCGTCATTTAGAACAGTCTCTTTTTCTTCATCAATAATACCACAGTGACCATGATCGGTATATTCACAAAAACACAGATCTGTCACAATAAACATATCCGGATGCGCTTTTTTTATCTCACGTACAGCCGTAGCGATAATACCATGCTCACATAAAGCGTCACTCCCAATAGAGTCTTTAACATCAGGAATACCAAAGAGTATAACAGAGTAAAGTCCTAAAGATTTCAGCTCTTCACACTCTTTTACAGCCACATCTATGCTCATCTGGTAAACACCCGGCATGGAAGCCACTTCTGTCTTTATGCCTTCACCACTTCGAATAAAAAGAGGGTAAATAAAATCATCTGTTGTTACGTGTGTCTCACGTACCAAAGCACGAAGATGAGGGTTAAGACGGGTTCGGCGAAATCTTTGAAACATTGTTAAACCTTTTGTTGTACTATATTTTGCTATAATTGCATTTCTAAGAAAAGATTTTACCATTTTAAAGATTAAATATAATGAATATAGAAATTTCAAACGTAGCAAACCTCCCTTCAAGATTCGGAGACTTTCAAGTTAAAGCATTTAAAGAGGGTGAAAAAGAGCATCTTGTCATTTGTGCAAAAGAACTCGCAGAAGTACCCGTTGTAAGAGTACACTCAGAATGTCTAACAGGTGATGCCATAGGAAGCTTAAAGTGTGACTGTAGAGATCAGTTGGAGTATGCACTCTCTCTTATTGACAAAGAGGGTGGTATGGTTATCTATCTCCGTCAAGAGGGAAGAAACATTGGCCTTTTAAACAAGATAAATGCCTATGCTCTTCAAGATAAGGGACTAAATACCATAGAGGCCAATCATCAGCTCGGTTTTGCAGCAGATGAGAGAACTTACGAAATAGTCACTTTTATCTTAGAGCATTTTAATATTAAAAAAATAAAATTACTTACAAACAATCCAGATAAGGTAAACTCTATCCGTGGAGTAGAGATTGTAGAACGTATCCCGATTATAATGCCTGTAAACAAACACAATAAAGACTATCTGGGTGTAAAAAGAGATGAAATGGGACATCTGTTGTAAAGAGAGAATATGCCGATAGATATAGAGAATGATGACCTTAAAACTGCTCTAAAAAAGCTCAAAGCCAGAGAAAATGTCCTGCGTGAGCTCGAAAGTGTTTCTGGTCTTGGTTCATGGGAAGTCGATTTAGTTGCCAACAAATCTATCTGGTCTGCTAGAAGTTATGAAATATATGGCATAGAAGAGGGAACACCTGTTAATCTCAATACCTTTTTGGACAGACTCTCTGATGAAAACAAAAAACTAGCACATCAAAAGCTTCAAGAAGCAATGCAAAGTGGTGAAGTTGTCTCAGTACAGATTGATACAAAAAAAGAAGATGGTACACCCATTACTGTTCTTGTCAGAGGAGAAGTAATCTATGATGAGAGTGGCAAGCCATCTAAAATAATAGGTACTACACAAGATATTACTGAGTTTATTCAGATTCAAAAAGAGGCAAAAGAGCTAGCAGAGCTACTGGAACGCTCATCCAATGAAATCTACATCGTTGATATAGACACTTTAGACTATCTTTATGTCAACAAAGGTGCTTGTAATGCCCTTGGTTACAATAAAGATGAACTACTTCAAATGAATGTACGCGACATCAATCCCTATATACAAACAGATGAAATTAAACAGCTAAAAAATACTCTTCTTTCTAAAAACAATCTACTTAATCGTAGTATTCACCAGAGAAAAGACGGCTCTCTTTATCATGTACAGTCATATATTCATACCCTTCAATATAAAGGCAAAGATTCATTTGTCATATTTGATATTGACATTTCACCAACAATAGAGTTAGAACTCCAATACAAACAACAAACTCAAGAACTTCAATATCAAGCGTATCATGATATGTTGACAGAATTGCCAAACAGAACACTTTTTAAAGAGAGACTTGAACGCTCTATTATAGAAGCCAATCGACACAAAAACAACTTCGCACTCTTTTTTATAGACTTGGACCAGTTTAAAAAGATCAATGATTCGCTGGGACATCATATTGGAGATAAAGTACTTATTGAAGCTACAAAAAGACTAAAAAGATCTTTACGTGAAGAAGATACTCTCTCTCGTCTAGGAGGTGATGAGTTTACTGTAATTCTGAAAAATATCAAGATTCCCAAAAATGCAGCAACTGTAGCACAAAAAATTCTTAACAATATGAAAGAGCCTATCAAGATCGGCATACATACACTTCATATATCAGCCAGTATCGGTATAGCGCTCTACCCTGATAATGCAACAAATATGGATGATCTTATCAAATACGCCGATGCAGCGATGTATAAAGCAAAAGATGAAGGAAGAAACAACTTTCAGTTCTATTCAGAAGAGATGACAAGAGATGCACTCTCAAAAGTTCTTCTTGAGAACTCACTCCGAAATGCAATTAAAGAAGAAGAGTTCGTCGTTTACTATCAACCACAGTATGATGCAAACAACAATACTATTGTAGGTATGGAAGCACTTGTTCGCTGGATTCACCCAAATATCGGACTTATTCCTCCTGTTGAGTTTATTCCCCTCGCTGAAGAGAATGGTCTCATTATTGATATTGATAGAATTGTTATGAAAAAAGCCATGAAACAGTTTGTTCAGTGGTACGAAGATGGACTCAATCCCGGGAAACTGGCACTCAACCTCTCTATGCGCCAGCTCAGTAATAATCACTTTATCACCTATCTGCTACAAACCATGCAAGACTATAACTTTCAATCTTCTTGGTTAGAGTTGGAAGTAACAGAAGGACAAATGATGAGTAATCCCGAACAATCCATTAGAAAGCTTAAACGTTTAAGTGACATGGGAATTGACATTGCAATTGATGACTTTGGAACAGGCTATTCGTCACTTTCGTATCTCAAAAAACTACCTCTAAAAAAATTAAAAATCGATCAGTCTTTTGTTCGTGACCTTCCTGATGATGATGAAGATGTTGCTATTACAAAAGCAATTATTGCGATTGGAGAAAGTTTGAATTTACGCCTTATTGCAGAGGGAGTAGAGACCAAAGAGCAAAGAGATTTTCTATTACAGAACAATTGCCATTTTATTCAAGGGTATTACTATTCTAAGCCTATTGCAGCAGATGAAATACTTAGGCTTTTAACTCCTCAAACTTAGTATCAGGCAGTGCCATAACTCTTCGTTTTGCAGAGAGTGAAACATTGAGCAGTTCATCAGTTGCAAGTTGCAGCTCTTCATAGTAATATTTTGCTTTGTCATAATGCTCTTTAGGAATTTTTCGTTTAAAAATTTTTGAAAAAAGAGTCTCTTTTTTTTCTTCTTTAAAAAACATTTCATAGAGATATACATACTCTTGATGCCACTTCTCATGTGCTTTATCCAGTCTCTCAAATAGCTGTACGGAAAGTATCTTTTTCAACATTACTTCATTTGAGTAAAACCATATACCGCATTCACACTCCATTTTTCCAAGAGCAGTAGGATCTTCAACCTTCTCTCCAGAGATGGCCGCTATAATTTTTTGCATCTGATCCAAATGCACTAATTCTGCTGATTCAATAGCTTTGAGCATCTCTGATTTTGTCATATTTAATAGCCTTATTTCACTTTATTTCATCTTTAATCATTGATTAAGATATATTATTACATAAATTTCTTAAATTAATAAATAAAAGTATATAATACAGCTAAAAGTGATTTTTTGGAGAGTAAATATGCAACGTCCCGAACCTAAAAACAATCAAATCAAATTAGATCCAAAACGCTACATCGTTTCAAAAACTGACAAACATGGTATTATAGAATATGGTAACGACTACTTTGTAGAGATATCCGGATATACAGAACCTGAACTGCTTGGTCAACCCCACTCTATCATCCGTCATCCTGATATGCCTAAAATTGTTTTTAAACTGATGTGGGATCGCATCAACAAAGCACAAAACATTATGGCCGTCGTAAAAAATCTTGCAAAAGATGGTTCCTATTACTGGGTTGTAACGGAGTTTCAACCAAAAGTTGACCCTATAACAAACGATATCATCTCTCATACTGCATTTCGTAAAGCTGCACCACAAAAAGCTGTTGATGTAATGGAGCCTATCTATCAAAAACTGCTTGAGATAGAAAAAGAGGGTGGAATGGAAGCCAGTGAGAAGTATCTTCGTGGTTTCTTAGAAGAAAAAGGTGTAACTTATGATGAATTTGTCAACGACCTTGTTGGGAACAAAGGACTTTTTAAAATCTTTTTTACTGCAATGAAAAAACTTTTCTCTTAAGAAAAAGAGCTTTCACCTAAGGCCAAAACTCTCCTCTTTGATACATTAAGAGCTTTTAAAAGATTGTGTGTAATTTCTTGAAGCTCTTGATAGTACTCTTTTGCTCTTTGCAGCATCTCCGGTTTTACATTTTTACGATTACCAAATAAAAAAGTCATTATAGAATTTTTTTCTGAATCATAAAAGATTTCATATATTTTTTTATACTCCGTATGCCAAAAACCATGCATCAGTTCAATATTGTCATAGAACTGCGAACCTATAATCTTTTGAATATCTTTAGCTTCACTATAGAGCCATTTTCCAAAATTACACGCCTCTTTGCTCAGGGGAGTAGGATTTTTAATCTTCTTGCCTTCTAACAACATAGAAACCTTTTGAAGTTGCTCTTCGTGGTAAGACTCTGCAGATTCGATCGCATGAATAATATGTAACTTTGTCATAAGATATCCCTTTCATTCATTATAACATAGATAAACAAAATTTAAATATTTTCACACAACTTCACTCTTTTTTCACTTTATATTGCTTTTTACCGATCTTTGATGTACAATTTAAATCAGGATGAACCATGAATATCAAAAATTTTTTACTTAGTGGGTTTGATTTTAGAAAAGATGAGTATGAAGTGAAACTTCAGGTCATACTTCTGAATTCTATTCTAAGTATTATGATATTGGTATTGACACTTCTTTTTGTTATGCGATATATGAGTGGCGTATATACACAGGCATATACAGACTTAGGAGTAGCATTTATCTCTTTTTTGGCTATTATAGCTGCTAGACATTCTAAAAAATCTATTGATATTATAATTCCTCTTCTATTGGGTATCTTTTATTTTCTCATTACATTTACTTTTCGCAACATAGGTATCATCGGAACCACATGGTATATCGTTTTGATACTGGCTGCATTTTTTCTTAAAGGTAAAAAAGTCGGACTCTTTTTCTCCGCGATATCTATCTTGGCTATTTTGGTACTGGAGAGTATCTCTCATACTGCCTATACTTTTTTTGAGTACATCTATATTACCATTCCTATTCTTTTGAGTATGATTTTTTTATACCTCTATGAACAACGAAATGAAATACTTACCTCCCTTTTAAAACAACAAAAAGAGTCTCTAGAAGATGAAGTAAAAAGACAGACACAAGAACTCTCTGAACTCCTGCAAAAAAGTCAAGAGCTCTCAAGTATCATGCAAAACTCCCAAGTGGAGATTTACATCGTTGAATATCAGACAGACAAATACCTCTATGCGAACAAAGGAGCTCTTGAAGAGCTGGGCTATACACTTCAAGAGATTAAAGAGATGAACTTTTATGATATTAATACTTCTGTACTCAGCAGTACAGTAGAACATTTTAAAAACATAATGCTCACGCATCACAATGCTATGAACATCTCAATGCACCGACGCAAAGATACAACAACGTATGGTGTGCAATCTTTTATGCATAAAATCAACTTTGAAAACAGTGATGCCTATGTTGTCTTTGATATCAAAATCTCAAATGTCCAACAGGCACAAAAAGAGATTCTCAAGCAAAAAGAGGCACTCTCATATCAAGCACACTATGACCCTTTGACCAAACTTCCTAACAGATTTCTTTTCTATGACAGACTCTCCCAGGCCATCATTAAAGCAAAAAGGAACAAGACTCAGTTTGCTCTTCTTTTTGTAGATCTTGACTCTTTTAAAGAGATTAACGACACCTATGGACATGAAGTTGGTGATGCAGTACTTATAGAAGTTGCAAAACGCCTAAAAACATGCGTGCGTGAGAGTGATACGGTAGCACGACTAGCCGGTGATGAGTTTTTGATTTTACTTGAAAACTTTCATTCTAAAGAGAGCATTGCTACGATTGCCAAGCTTTTAGTTCAAACTCTGCAAATGCCCATAGAGCTTGAAGACAAAGAGTTGAGAGTTACTTGCAGTATCGGCATCACTATTTACCCTAATGACAGTAATGATGCCCAGAGACTTATTAGATATGCAGATTATGCTATGTATCAAGCAAAGAAAACAGGCAAAAACAACTTTATTTTTTACTCATGATTTACACATTGACAGATTTCAGCTAAAATACCTTTTTTAAAAGGATTGTTGTTTGCACTTAAAGACCCAAATAGAAAAAAGCAAAGTACCTCTGCCGGATACTTTCTTTCACAATATTCAAAAATACAAAGAACACCTACACAAATGGAATAAGATCCATAACCTCACAGGTGCCCGCAATGAAGCTACACTCGATGCTTTTATCTTTGATTCGCTCTATCCTGTTAGCTTTTTACCACCTGTAAGTTCGCTCTTAGACATTGGGACAGGTGCCGGATTTCCCGGGCTCATACTAGCAATGGCACTTCCAGACACAAAAGTAATGCTTGTCGAACCACTCACAAAACGAGCGAGCTTTTTACAATTTGTAAAAGCAGACCTTGGCCTTGAAAATGTAAGCGTTGTCAAAAAACGTGTAGAGGATGTAGAGAGTGAACCTTTTGAACTTATCACCTCACGCGCAGTAACAGATACAAAAATGCTGTTAGAGCTTAGCAAGCACCTGCGTACACCAGAGTCAAAACTCCTCTTTTACAAAGGCCAAAAGGTTTTTGACGAGGTTGCCGATACACAAGGGCTTGACTATAAAATAATCGAGCGGGAAAATCGCCACTACCTACTACTTGGAGAAAAATTATGATACTAAAAGTACTACTTGTTGCAGCAGTTATCTTTGTTGTTTATATAATGTTTTTTAAGAAACGTTCTATCAAACCATCACAACAGCAAAAAAATGAGACAAAAAAAGATGCACCAAAAGCAAATGATATGATAGAGTGTGCCCAGTGTGGTGTCTATGTTGAAGTGAGTGAGTGCATACTCAGTAACGGAAAATATTTCTGCTCACGCGAGTGTATAGAGGCGTATAAATAATGCTGCTCTTTGGTCACCCTTTGGTAGAGTCACCACTCTTTTATCATATAAATGATGTCGATGCGATCTTACATACACCTCCCTCTTCTCTTTTATATCTGGAGAATGTTGTTGATGATAAGGACATCATAGACTACTGCAATGCAAACAGCTTAAACTATGGCATCTACGCTGCAACACTGCTTGAGGCTATTTTGGCACACAATCTGCAAGCCGCTTATATCATAGTTCCCAAAGAGTTGGCAAAATCAGCTCAAAACATCGCTCAGGAGTATCTGTTTGATGCAAAAATTCTTGTTCCCATCAATGATGAAGAAGAGATAGAAGAGCTCGCACTCTTAGGCATTGACGGAGCTATTTTTATGGCAAAGTCTATTGTAAAGGTAAGCTCTTAGACAATCTTTCGAGGCAAGTAGCTTTTGAGTGAGGTAAGTGCCTCATAGCTTATCGTGCCGGCTGCTTTTGCAAGCGATATGGCATCATCAAAAACAAGCAGCTCCTCTTCATCACAAAGAAATGAGCTGTTATCCATAGAGATACGACCTGCTAATACCACTCCCTGTGGTGTGACGAATGAACCCGATGCACTTCGTAAAAAACCATCTCCATATCCAAAATCATAATTACTGAGACAGTATGCTTTATCTGCCTCAAAAGTTGCACCATAACCAACCGTATCATTGGCAAATATATTTCGTTTTGAAATTCGTTGTGCATAGACAGACAAAACAGGAAGCAGCTTTTTACTCTCTGTATCTAAGCCTTTTGGCATCTCCAAACAACCATATGCAGCGATACCCACGCGCGCCATATCTTCATCAAAATCACGCTCACGAAAAAGAGCTGCTGAGTTACAAGAGTGATAACGCAGAGGTGCAAATCCATACTCAGAGGCTAATGATTTTGCTCTTTTTTTAATACCTGCAAAAGCCTCTTTTTGCATTTTATAATGTTTCTCATCTGCCTCATCAGCACAGGCATGATGTGTAAAGAGTGCCTCTAAAACAAGATCTCTTGCTGCTATCTTTTCAAATGCACGCTCTAGCTCACTTGGCTCTATACCATTTCGATTCATTCCCGAGTTTACTTTAAGCTCGACCTTTGTACCTGCTTCAAATTGCTCTATGCTGTCTATGTCATTGATGGTATATCGAATTTTCTCACTATACTCTTTTGGAGTATCTGCCAAAACTAAAATATAGTCAAAAAACTCCTCAACCGCCTTTGCTTCATCATAGCTGCGAACAACTGCCCTCTTTATGCCGTACTCTGCAGCCATAGAAGCTATCTCACGCAGTCCGTGTCCATAGGCATTATCTTTTAAAACAAGGGCTATTTTATCTTTGCCTTTGCTAAGTTTTGCAATAATATCTAAGTTATGAAAAAAATTTTGTCTCTTGAGAGTTATATAAGCCATAGGGAATTATACAGTATGTTACCGACAAAAAAATTAATCGCAGAGTTTGAAGCACAAAGTTTTACACAAATCATCTTTCCTCACGCAGATACTGACTGGGCAGAGTATCTAAGAGAAGCACAAAAGTGTTTCATCAACATCATCAACACCATTATCACTTACCAGCCCTGCCTTGTGGTTGCTTATGACAAAGAGGCTGTGCAAAAACATTTCACACCTCATCCAAATCTCTTTTTTGTCGAGTACACTACAGATGACACATGGGCAAGGGATTGTTCAGCACTAAGCATTTTCGAAGATAAAAGAACAAAACTTTTAGACTTCAGCTTTAATGCATGGGGCGGTAAGTTTGCAGCACAAAAGGACAATGCACTCTCACGCAACATAGCTAAGTGTTATGGAGCACCACTTCAGAGCATCAACTTTGTCTTAGAAGGAGGTGCAGTTGAGAGTAACGGGGTTGACACCATCTTGACAACAACAGCCTGCATGCTCAACCCAAACCGCAACCCACACCTCAACAACATCCAAATCACCCAAAAGCTCAAAGAGCATTTCGGAGCTGAGCATATTCTTTATCTCAACCATGGATACTTGGCAGGAGATGATACGGACTCGCACATAGATACACTTGCTCGCTTTATCTCTGATGATACTGTCATGTATGTCAAATGTAGTGACAAAAACGATGAACACTACCAAGAACTAAAACGTATGGAAGAAGAACTGCAAATGATAGCAAAAGAGCGTAAACTTAAACTCATCGCCCTGCCATTTCCTGATGCCATCTACTATGACAATGAACGCCTTCCTGCCACCTATGCAAACTTTTTGTTTGTAAATGGTGCTGTTTTGGTTCCGACATACAATGTTGCCCAAGATAAAGAAGCAGTTGATATATTTACAAAAACATTTCCCTCACGCAAAGTTGTTCCTATTGACTGTGCTGTACTTATTCGCCAGCACGGATCCCTTCACTGTGTGACTATGAATTTTGCCAAAGATGTAACACTCACGCAAAATTGCCACTGAGAAAAATCTATTAACACTTCTGTAACACTTCTTTTATTATTATTTATCTAATTATTAAAAAAGGGGAATATAATGAAAAGAACACTCACTCTCTCTCTTTTGGCCATATCATCACTCTACAGTGCTGATGTGACACTAGAATCTATTGATGTACAATCCACGACAATCACTGAAGTCGCTCAAAATGCACAAACTTCAGCAGATGTTGCAACAGCACTCAGCACCTCTGTACCTAGTATTGATATGTCACGCAGAAGCGGAATTGCCAATGACATATTTATTCGTGGTCAAAAACGTGACAATATCGCAGTAGAAGTAGATGGAACAAAAGTTTGTGGAGCCTGTCCAAATAGAATGGACCCGCCAGTCTCACACGTACTTGCCAATCAGATTGAGACCATTGAAGTTACGGAAGGTCCTTACGATGTCACCACATACGGCAATCTCAGCGGTGGGGTGAAGATAAAGACCAAAAAACCTACAAAAGATTTCAAAGCACAGCTCAATCTTGGTTTTGGTGCATGGAACTATAAAAAGTTTGGTGCAACGGCAAGTGGGGGCAATGATATTGTTCGCCTTTTAGTAACGGCTTCTATGGAGTCAAGTGACCAGTATCATGATGGTAATGGAAACACCCTGGCACAACAGCTTGACAAATACATAGCAAACGGACACTCAGGTGCTGCAGGAAATGCCTATCAGCCAAAATATCATGATATGCAGGCTTATAAGAAAAAATCAATAAATGCAAAAGCCTTTATAACAACTGCCAAAAACCAAGAGCTTCGTCTGAGTGTAACAGCGAACAGAAGCGATAATATAATGTACCCAAATACAGGTATGGATGCCATCTTGGACGATTCAAACATCTACTCTATATCGTATGACATTAAAAACATCTCAGAGATTTACAAAAATGTAAACCTGCAGTACTACTACTCTGATGTTGACCATCCTATGAGTACAGAGTATAGAAAAAAAGCTGCTATGAATCCTATGATGAACAAAACAAACCATATGTGGACAACCATGCAAGGGCTCAAACTCAAAAACAGTTTTGAGTTAAATACTTATAAGCTTTTAGTTGGTCTTGATGGCAGCAGAAGAACATGGAAAGGTGAGTACACGAACAATGTAAGCGGAGCAGTTCTTGGAAAGAGTATAGACCATGCCTTAACAAAAAACCGTGCTCTTTTTGCTGAGCTTGAAAAAGCCTATGGAGCATTAAGTATGAAAGCCGGGGTACGCTACGACCACTCGAAAGTTCAAGATGACAATGCTAACCACCAGTCAAACAGCTACAACTCACTTGGGGCAAATATATTTACAAGCTATGCACTCAGCAACGAAAACAGACTCTTTTTAGGTGTGGGAACTGCATCTCGTGTTCCAGATGGTAGAGAGCTTTACTTTCAAAAAAGCGGCCTTAAAGGTACTCCAAACCTAAAGCAGACAACAAATAGAGAGATTGATGCAGGATTTGAGAGTGATAATGACTACTTTAAACTCAAACTTAAAGTTTTTTACTCTGATCTAAAAGACTATATCTACATCAATGCTAACAAAACTACAAATATTTTTGAAAATATAGATGCAAAAATCTATGGTGGTGAAGTTAGTGGCAGCTATTACGTAAATGATGATATAACACTTGATATGGGAGCTTCTTATAAACGTGGGAAAAAAGACCATGCTCTCGCAGGTCAAACAAATACAAATCTGGCAGACATTGCACCACTGCGTGGGAATGTAGCACTTAACTATGAGTATGCAAATAATTCACTCGCAACGCTTGAAGTTCAAGCAAGCAAACGTTGGAGCGATATAGACAGTGACAACGGTGAACAGGAACTTGCAGGCTGGGCGGTTATGAATGCAAAAATAAAACATGCCGTAAATAAAAAGTTTGACTTTACCCTGGGTGTGAATAATATGTTTAATATTACTTATGCAAGAAGCAATACCTATGTTGATCTCACACTTGTAACAACTGGTGGGGACAATATGCTTCTTAATGAACCGGGGCGCTATGTCTATACTAACTTAGATTTTAAATTTTAATATATACTTTTAATTAAAAGAGAGAAGAAGTTTTTTCTCTCTTTTTTCACTTAATAACAGTTTTAAGCATTTATTAACCTTAATCATTTTACAATGTATAAAATAATAAAAAATGTGAGTATATGTTATGAATAGTAAAGATCGAAGAAAACACGGTAAAGAGTTCGCATATCTCTTCTTTTTTTTGGAAATTATAGTCATTGTGGAAATTGCCTATGCATATACACTACTCTTTGGTACAAACCAATTTTCACTTATAATTCTAGCAGTGCTCACGCTATACTTTTTTAATAATGCTCTCCAACGACTAAATAGAGTCCTTAACCGCATTGCATTTAAAGAGTACCATTTTCATTCTCACACTAAAGATTTGCACTACTCTTTGTAATTAACCACTCTTTTAGACCACAAGTGCTAAAATCTCTCTATGATAAAAAGACACCCTACCAAAAAAATATATGTCGGTGATGTAGCTGTCGGTGGTGATGCACCTATTAGCGTTCAGTCAATGACATACTCCGATACCCATAATGTTGCTGCCACTGTTGAGCAGATAAACCGCTTGCACTTTGCCGGCTGTGATATCGTACGTGTAGCAGTTCCTGATATGAAAGATGCACTCGCGCTAAAAGCCATCAAAGAGCAGATATCACTGCCTCTTGTTGCAGATATTCACTTCAACTACAAACTAGCCCTCATTGCAGCAGAATCCGTTGACTGTATCCGCTTTAACCCGGGAAATATCAGTGACAAAAGCAAGATAAAAGAGATAGTAAAAGCATGTCAGGAACGCAAACTTCCTATTCGCATAGGTGTCAATGCCGGCAGTCTTGAAAAAGAGTTTGACAACAAATACGGCCCTACTGCCGAGGCTATGGTCGCAAGTGCCGAGTATAACATCAAGTTTTTAGAAGATCTTGGCTTTGATGACATCAAAGTAAGCCTCAAAGCAAGTGATGTTGAGCGTACCGTAGATGCATACAGAATGCTGCGCCCTCGTAACAACTATCCATTTC
>JAMORG010000092.1 GCA_027063745.1 Sulfurimonas sp. | reverse complement strand
TATGTTCAACAAATATAGCCAATGAGATGGATGGTGCCAATTGCGTGAGTTGTCATATGCCAAAAGTAAAAGGGAGTGTTTCAGATATGACACAGAGAAAAGCACATGCATTTCATGGGTTTGCAGGGAGTCATTTTCACTCAGATATGCTTCAAAAATATGTAAATATCTCACTCTTAAGAGAGATAGATGATTTTATTGTCAATATTGACAATCAGACATCACATGCTCTTTTACTTCACCCTTTAAGAGTTGCAGTACTAAAAGTTAGTATAAATAGAGCAGGAAAGACCATTAAACTCAAAGATGAGATTTTTCTAAGAGTGATCGGTCATGATGGAAAGCCTGCTATGCCATGGAAAGCTTCGACAACGCTGCGTGACACTATGATAAAAGCAAATGAAAAAAGAAGTGTAAAATACAACTTTTCACTTCAAAAAGGAGATAGAGTAGATGTTGTTCTTGGATGGTATCTCGTTAATCCAAAAGCCGTTAAAAAACTCAATCTTCAAAATACAAAAATTGCAACTGATTTTGTAGAGTTTAAAAAAGAA
The DNA here is from genome assembly GCA_027063745.1 of Sulfurimonas sp. Taxonomy (GTDB): domain Bacteria; phylum Campylobacterota; class Campylobacteria; order Campylobacterales; family Sulfurimonadaceae; genus Sulfurimonas. Next base: position 22,642 of record JAMORG010000092.1, on the reverse strand, counting down.
AGTTTCGAGTTTTAATCATGAAAAAAATTTTTATACCTTTACTTTTAACATTAAACCTATATAGCGTTGAGTTTCAGCCAATTCATTCAAGCGTGCAGTTCTACCTTGAAAACAAACACTTTAGTAATTCAAAACAAAAAATTGATGGAAAAGTTCTTGGTGTTGGTGCTGATATACATATTGAAAAATCTGAAATAAGATTTGCATATGAGCATGGAAAAACAAACACTAAACAGCCGCCACTCAAAAAAGACCTCAATGTTGAGAAGCTCTTTTTGCGCTATGCCTATGCTCCAAGCAAAAGTTTTGCTTTTAATATCAACTATCTGACAGTAGCACATGATAACATCGCTATCACTGATGGTGGTGTTGCTTATGGTGCAGGGCTAAGTTATTTTCACTCAAAACAACTTGGTCTAAATTTCAATCAGTACTATACAGACTATAAAGATTTCAATGTCTATCAGAGTAACTTCAATATAGACTTTAAAACACATATTCAGGCATATAAAATAAAGCTGACTTCTGAAAACATTTATATCAGTATTGATGAGCAACATCAAAATATGTTTACAAAAAATGCAAAAAAAGATTATTTCACTTCTGCGATTAAAATACACACTCACTACAAAACATGGCACTTTGGAGGTGCAGCATATTTTGGTAAAAGAGTTTTTGCAATTATGAATGAAGGGTTCAAAGTACAACACCATGCCATGGAGTTTGATAGAACTTATGCTGTAGGAATGGGGAAAAATATTGGTAAAGCTGTTGTTAGATTGCAATATATTTACCAAAGAGCGACAGAGCTTCCTATGCAAAACAGAGATGTAAAAGTAAAAAATTTAAGAGCTATTATAAATTTTCACTATTGAGAGCGCATAAGAGCATTTTACAGGTAAAATATCTGTAAAATGGTCTCTTTTCTATCAACACAGATAAACTTTTGCATTTACGATTTTAATGCTGCCACTGAGTTCAGCTTCAAATACTTTGGTAGGAAACTTTTTTAAAGCTTCATCATAGCTTGGATTCTTCTTACAAAACTCCAAAAACACATCTTCACATTCAGAAACTTTACCCTTTTCTTTTGCAAAAGAAGCCACAAAAGCATCTATATCATAGATAGCTTCTGCTTCACCATTTTGAAGCAACTCGTTTGTAGCTATACTCTCTCCAATGCGATGGGGCAAAACATAGATCTTTTTACCCATCTTTTTTGCATACTCTACACTACGCATTGTTCCTGAGTTCTTATCGGCATAGGAGACAATTAAAACATCACCAAGAGCAACTACCACTTCATTTCTCAAGACAAAATTATATTTTTGAGAAGGTGTGCCTGCTTGAAACTGACTCAATACAAGCCCTTTTTTCTCTATTTCAGAGATAAGTTTTTTATTAATAGCAGGATAGCGTTTATCCAGTCCCGTAGCAGCAACCATGATGGTTGATTCTGCACCTGCAGCTTTATGTACAATAGCATCAATACCGATAGCTCCACCACTGACAATAACAACACCAGAGTGTGCCAATCTATTTGACAGTTGATAACTAAGCTCCTTTGCATACTGGTTTGCTTTGCGTGAGCCAACAATCGATATTTTTTGTCGATGCAACAGTTCTTTATTTCCAATTGCATAAAGTACAGACGGATAGTTTTTCATAGCATCTAATGCATCAATATGAAAATCTATCTCAAAAATCATTACAAATCTTTTATAAGAACTAATTCGACTTCTTTATTTAGCAGTACTTTTGACTCTTTGAGTGCTTGAAGCGTATTTTTATGTGGATGACCAATGGCTATGGCACTTCCATGTGCCTTTGCAACCTTTATGGCCTGTTTTATCTGTCCTAGGACATAGTCCTTGTCCTGATGGTGGTCTAAAAAGACATCACGCGCTACATATTTTACTCCAAAATTATGACACACAGTAGGTGCCTTTGTCTTAGCAGTTGTTCTACTGTCTATAAAATGGATACTATATTTCTCAAATGCAACAAACAGACGATTCATCGCTATCTCATTGGAAGTAAACTTACTCCCTGTATGGTTGTTAATGTAAGATACCTTTGGAAAAAGCTCTTTTATGGCACCCACTCTTTTTAAAACATCTTGTTGTGAATCAGAAATATGAAGTGTATATGGTTCTTCTTTATTAAAGTGCATAGCTTCCATAGGTAAGTGAACCATGTAAAAAGGTTCTTTTGCAGCTAATTTTGCCGAATTTGGGCGTGCTTTACTTGGAGGCAGAAAGGACATTGTAAGCGGCATAGATAAGCTTTTAATGGCATTAACCTGTGAGCGTGTTGACACATCATCAATAATAATAGCCAATTTTGGACGCTTAGTACGTAATAAAGGAGGTGTTTCCTTCCTTTTTGGGGTAACATTCACTAAGGCTTCATTTGAGATCTCATGTGCAGCAGATTCATAGTTTTTAGACTCTTTTTTCAAAACCTCTTGCAAACGTTTTTGAACACTCGGCTCTTTTTTCTCTTTTTTAACATGTTCTTTTTTCACATGCTTTGGAAGATGTTTTTCTATGCTTTTTTCAACAACAGGAGATTTCTCTTTTGCTTGGTGAAATCCAAGATAATACCCCGCGACCACAGAGACAAGGACCAAAGCAATAATACCAAGGAACCATACTGTATATAGAAGCAGTTTTGATGTTTTGGTGTTTTTTTTCTTTTTAACGGTACGATTTTTTCTTTTTGTAGACATAACTCTCTTAACTTTACTGTGCAATTTTTGAAACTATATCCTAAATTTATTAAATTATGAATTACTTTGCATTTTGTCAAACTTTTTATATGTGCTCTTTTTAAGAAATATTTATGTATAATTGCGCGTTCCTTTCTCTTTGTAACTTCATGAGTGAAGCTATATTTAGATCCGAAAGGGAAACAAAAGCCTTACAAACAGGCAATACCAAGAGGAGATCATATTATATGAGACACTACGAAAACCTAGTAATCGTAAAACCTGCAATGACTGCTGAAGAGATTCAGGCAGTAATTAAAAATGTTGAAGAAACAATCACTTCTAACGGTGGCGAAATCGCTGCTACAGATGCTATGGGTATGAGAAAACTTGCTTACCCAATTGAAAAAAATGAGCGTGGTTATTACCATGTTATCTACTATTCAGTAGCTCCAGCTGCAATCGCTGAAATTGAAAGACGTTTCCGTATCAACGAAGACCTTCTTCGTTTTGTAACTATCAAGTACGATACAAATCGTGAAGTAGCTGCATGGAACGGTCTTGTTGAAAAAGCTAAAAAAGCTGCAGCAACTCCAGCAAAAGAGGAAACTCCGGCTGAAGAAGCTCCAAAAGCTGAAGAAACAACTGAAGCGGCAGCTGAGTAATTAGCGTAAGCTGTAAACAACTGAAGGAAAACCCATGTTTAATAAAATAATTCTTGTTGGTAACTTAACACGTGATATCGAACTTATCTACTCTCAAAGCGGAACAGGTATTGCAAAAACTGCAATAGCTACAAGCCGTAAGTTTACTAGTAATGGTGAAAAAAAAGAGGAAGTATGTTTTGTAGATATCACATTCTTTGGAAGAAGTGCAGAAGTTGCGAACCAGTACCTTCGTAAAGGAAGTAAAATCCTTGTAGAGGGAAGACTTAGTTTTGAACAATGGGTTGACCAAAATGGACAAAAAAGATCGAAACACTCTGTAATCGTTGAAACTATGCAGATGCTTGACTCTCGTGCGGATAGCCAACAAGGTGGATATAATGCGCCTGCAGGTAATACGCAAGCACCGAACAACAACTATGGTGCGCCAACACAAGGGCAAGCTCAAAGCTATCAGGCTCCGCAGCAACAAAGCTATGGACAGCCTCAACAGCAACAGCAAAGTTATCAACAACAGTCATACCAGCAACCTATGCAGCAGGAGAAACCGCAGTCAATGCCAAACCCTGCTGATGTGCCGGTGATTGATATAGATGAAGATGAAATTCCATTCTAAAATAGACAAATAGATAAAAAAGGTAATAACATGTCAGAAAAAAGAAAATACAAAAAAAGATATTGTAAATATTGTGAAGCAAAAGTTGATTTCATGGACTATAAAGATGTAGCTAACCTACGTTTTTCACTCTCTGAAAGATACAAAATCATGCCACGTCGTTTAACAGGTAACTGTAAACGTCACCAAGATATGATTTCAACGGTAATCAAACGTGCTCGTGCAGCTGCGTTCGTACCATATGTAGTAACTCGTAAAAAAGTTGTTCCAAATCCTTTCGAGAACCTAAAATAGGTCTCTCTTCGGTGCCTTGTGCACCGAAACACACTTTGAACCTTTCTAGTTCCTAAAAAAGGAATATTTTTTGCTTTGCTTTATCTAAAAAGCAGACTCTATGAAACTACTCCTATTTTTTCTTCTTAGCTATACACTACTCTATGCAACAACACCAAAAAAATTCTCTGTAATCATTCATAAACCCTTTGATGCTGCCCTTTTTGATATCACGGAAGATTATGACAGAACCATCAGTGCAGCTGGCTTTTCAAATGAGTTTAAAGGCTCATCAGCACCTCAAGAGAGCTATAGCAATGCTTTTGACTATCTCGAGAGCCGCTCAAGCAAATACGGTGCGCAGATGACGCTGGTAAAGGTTAATGACAATGCACAGGTCATTCTCTCAAAAGTTGCAAAGCTAAGTCGCTTCAACAAGGCAGTTGCTCTTGTTAAAACACCGACAAACGGCTACTTTATAGGTGGTTACACCTTGGATGGTTCACTTCTTGTTGCCAAACTGGATGCAAATGCCAACTTGCTCTACAGTAAAATCTTTGGAACAAAGAACTACGACAGAATGAACAACCTGGTACTGCTTAGTGATGGTGGTGTTTTAGCAGTTGGTTCTTCATTTACCTCACGCGATACCCATGATGCAATGTTTGCAACCGGTCTTGGCAACAATGACATCTTTTTGACACGCTTTTCAAAAGATGGACAGATTCTTTGGAGCAAGAAGTATGGAACAGCCTATGATGACCAAGGTATTGATGCTGTTGAGGCTGCCGATGGTTCTATAATTGTAGTCTCTACAATGGCATCTGAGAAGAAACGTGATGTAAATTTTATGCGTATAACTGAAAATGGAAACAAGGTATGGTTAAATCACTTCATCACACAAACAACCCAGCACAATCTTGTTGTACCTAAAAAGATCATACGCTTAAGAGACAACAGCTTTGTTGTCGCACTCATTCAGTACAATCAGGTACAAAAAGAACATATTCGACTTGTCAAGTTTGATCTCTATCAAAACATCTTACAAGACAGAGAGATTCAAACAACATACCCCAGTGGTTTAAATGATATAAAAGAGTTCTCAAACGGTACACTAATGGGTGTGGGGTATGTCAAAGACAAGCATAATACTGACGGGCTTGCAATGCTTTTAGACTCGGACTTAACTCTGCTTCGCCAAGAGCATTACGGTGGGGAGAATTTTGATATCTTTTACGCGCTTACAATTTTACACAACTCACAAGTAGCTGTTGCGGGAGTACACACTGACAACAACTCTCAAGAGAAAAACATGTGGATAGTAAAGTTAAATAAAGATACTTCCTTAGCAACTATACATACTCAAAAAGCACAGAACAACTACACAAAAAAAACCACAAACACTTCACTCTACAAACAACTCAAAAAGCTTTTTGCTAAAGAGATAGCAGCAGGAAAATTACGAATAAGCCCTGATCTTACTTTTGAGTTTATAGACCCTTCTCTCTATTTTCATCAAGGCAGTTACAAACTCAATATAGAACAAAAAAAGTTTCTATCTCGTTTTTCTTCTAAACTTTTTTATACACTCCAACCCTATAAAAATCGCATTAAAGCCATAGAGATCAACGGACATACATCAAGTGAGTGGGGGAAAAAGAGTTTTGAGCAACGCTACCTCAACAATGCAAAACTCTCTATGCAGCGCTCATTTTCGGTGTGGAGCTATATCTTTAGTCAACAAAGAGATGCAACACAAAAGTGGCTGAGTAAAATTACAAAAGGTTCTGGGTATAGTTTTTCAAAAAGGGTACAAAGAGCTGGCCAAGAGGACAAAAATGCCTCTCGCAGAGTAACACTGAGAGTTGTTCTTTAGAACTCTATGTCACTCTCTTTGGTAGCACGAAAATCAAGACGCGTTTTATCTTGGATGAGCTTTTTGTAGAGTTTGAACTTCGCCTTATCTAGTGCTTCATCATCGTAAGCAAACTCCTTTTTTATCTGCTGCGCAGCAACTCCTGCTGTATCCATAGCAAAGAGTTTGAGCTCTTTTTTTGTAAGCTTGGCTTTGAGAACTCCATAGAGCTTCTTGTCATCTTCTATAAGGTCGATGCTATCAAGACGACAAAATTCTGCTATCTTTTCTCTAAAATTATTCTCATCATGGTACTGTCTCCAGACTGTATTTTCTAACACTATATTTCCTTTAAAATTAATGAGAGGTCTTTTTCATTTATAATTATATTTGCCTCTTTTTGAAGTATCTCTCTTGCGCAAAATGCCACACGCGTACCTGCGTGAGCGAACATGCTTAAATCATTTGCACCATCACCACATACCAAAGTCTCCTCAGGAGTAATACCTAGTACATTTTGTAGTCGCGTGAGCATATCGCCTTTGGAGAAGTTGAACATCATATCGCCTCCCACAAGACCTGTAAGCTTTCCGTCCTTATGGTGCAGCACATTGGAGAAGTCCGCATCATAGCCCAAAATATCTTTTGCGTACGAAGTAGCCGTACGAAATCCACCAGAAAAACATACCACTCTCACGCCACGGCTTTTAAGCTCTGCTATGGTCTCTCGTGCACCCGGCATATATGGCAGGTTGTGTGAGATCTTCTCAACAACTGAAAAATCAAGCCCTTTTAAAAGCCCGACCCTTTGCTGCAAAGACTCAAAAAAATCAAGTCTTCCGCTCATCGCCTCTTCGGTAATTCTCGCTACCTCATCACCAATTCCAAGCTCTTGGGCAAAAAAGTCTATCGTCTCCCCATCCATTAGGGTTGAATCAAAGTCAAAAACTGCAAGTTTTAGCATTAAATACTCTCTTAATTTGTTATAATTACGCAATTATAGCGAAATAGGACTTTTTTTGTTTGAGAGATTAATTGATAAACTACAAAACGACACATATATTACCCTTGAGACTACGCCTGGGCACTCGGCTACCTTTACGCAGACAATAGACAAGATTGAAGAACTTGGTCTGCATAAAATAGTAGATGGATTCTCTACTACAGACAACCCGCTTGCCAAGCTCAAATACAATTCACTCTTTGCTGCTCATATGCTTCAAGAGCGTTTTAAAAAGCCTGTCATTGCAACGATGAGTATGCGTGACAGAAACAAGATTGCTCTGCAGTCTGACCTGCTTGGTGCAAATGAGGCGGATGTTCGTGCTATCTTGGCACTCACGGGTGATCCTGCAACTATCAGCGACCAACCAAATACAAAAGGGGTCTTTGAAGCAGACTCATCACTGCTGCTTGACATCATCTCTGCATTTAACTCCGGTATGGACTACGCAGCAAAGCCTTTTAAAGAGCGTCCAAAACAGCTCTACCCTTTTGCAGTGGTCAATGCTTTTGCAAAAAATCCAAAAACACTACAAAAAAAGATGCAAAAAAAGATAAAACATGGTGCTATTGGTATTATCACTCAGCCTGTATATGATGTTGAAAATGCAAAACGCCTGTTGGAACTAAAAGAGAATGCGAACAATGAGTGTTGTTCTGAGAATAAAAGTGCTGAATTAATTTTAGGAATGTTCCCTATTACAAAGCTAAGAACTGCACAGTTCTTATCATCACATGTCCCAGGCATCAATGTACCCCCATGCTGGATAGACAAGCTGCGTGAGGCTCACGCAAAGGGTGAAAAAGAGGAGTACAAAGTCGGTTTTGAACTGAGTAAAAAACTCTTTGAAGAGCTAAAAGAACTTCATCCAAAGATTCACTTAATGACAGCAAACCAGTTTAGTATTGCAAAAGATATATTAGTATAAAAAGAGGAAAAATATGATTGATTTAAAACAACTGCAAAAAGATTTTGAAAACATTAGTAAAAAACTAAAAAGAAAAGGTGTCGATGAGGCACTTCTAGCAGAGCTCAAAGCGAAGTTTGAGGAGCTAAAAGTTGCAAAGACAAACTTTGAAACACTTCAAGCTGCACAAAATGCAATGAGCAAAGAGTTTGGTATATACAAGCGTGAGGGAAAAGATATCTCTGAGCTTAAAGCCCGTGTAGATGAAAACAAAGTAAAGATTGCAGAGGCACTTGAGATTCAACGCCAAAAGCAAGAAGAGCTTGAAAAGATTGCCATGGCAATTCCTAACATCCCAGATGATGATGTACCAGACGGAGAGGATGAAGATGACAATGTAGAGATCAAAAGAGTGCTTACGCCACCTACATTCGACTTTACACCAAAAGAGCACTGGGAGCTGGCTGAGCAAAACGGCTGGATAGACTTCGAGCGTGGTGTAAAACTGGCGACTTCTCGTTTTTCTGTTGCTTTTGGTATGGGAGCAAAACTCGAGCGTGCACTTATTAACTTTATGCTTGACTTTAATGCAAAGCGTGGTTTTGGTGAGGTAAGTGTTCCTGAGATTGTAAACCGCAGAGCTTTAGAGGGAACGGGTCAACTTCCAAAGTTTGAAGATGATCTTTACAAGATAGAAGGTGCCGAGCTTTATCTCATTCCTACCGCTGAAGTACCCCTTACAAATCTCTACCAAGATGAAATCTTAAAAGCTGAGGAGCTCCCTAAAAAGATGACAGCACACACATCTTGTTTTCGTGAAGAAGCAGGTGCAGCAGGACGTGATACTCGTGGTATGATTCGCCAGCATCAGTTTCATAAAGTTGAACTTGTAACCATCGCTAAACCTGAGGAGAGTGATGCAATCTTTGATGAGATGGTAGCATGTGCTTCTGACATGCTTACAGCCCTGGAACTGCCTCACAGACTCGTAACACTCTGCACAGGAGACCTTGGCTTCTCAGCTGCAAAAACAGTCGATCTGGAAGTATGGCTTCCTGGACAAAACACATACCGTGAGATCTCTTCAGTGAGCAATACAAGAGATTTTCAGGCACGCCGTGCAAAAATCCGCTACAAAGATGGCAAGAAAAACACACTGGTACACACACTTAATGGCTCTTCACTTGCTGTTGGTCGTACAATGGTCGCTATTATGGAGAACTTCCAAAAAGAAGATGGTACTATAGAGATTCCAAAAGTACTGCATCCTTACTTAGGGATGAGCTAAACGGTATAGCTTTTGCTTTACTTTAAAAAAAGAGAATAAGGGTATCGATGGCTGAATCACCAGAAGAGATAATCATCATAGAAGACAGCGATGCTATGTTAGATACCCAAAACCCTCAAGAGATTGAAGGTTCTTTGCACGATGATGAAGAAGCAAAGAAAAAAAAACTTATTCTCTTTGGTGGTATTGCCATTATCGTTGTTTTACTTATTGCGGTTACTGCTGTCTTACTTGTTCTTAAATCAAAAAAAGAGCATGATAAAACAAACGCAACCATCTCTTTTATAGACTCTGAAATCGAAAAAGACAAAAAACCAAAAATAGCTCCAAGCAAACTAGAAAATATGATTGCAAAAGCAAACTATCTTTATGAAAGTGGTTCAAAAGATAAAGCGCTCTCTTTATATGAGCAGATTGCAACATACAGCGAAGCTATATCTGACTATAATCTTGGTGTTGCTCAACTTAAAGAGGGTCAATATGAGTTAGCTCGCAAAACCTTTGAAAAGGCTATTGAGAATCGTGAAAAAATCTGTGTAAGTGCTATCAATGCAGCGGTTTGTTCTTTGTATTTAAAAGACAAAGAGAACTTTCGCTACTATATAGACTTAGCATATGCCTACCTGCCTTATGAAATAGATTCTCCACTATATTCATACTACTATACACTTATTAACTACTACAACAAAAATTACTTTGCAGCACTAAACTCTCTTAAAAATGCAACAGCACCTAAAGAGTATGCAATGGTACAAAATCATCTCAGTGCCAAAATCAATGCACTCTATGATAACAATTATGATGCACTCGATGCTCTTGAACGCAATGATGATGAAGCAGATGAATTCTCTTTAGCTCTTTTATACGCGCGAATAGGTGATTTTACTTTAGCATCTACACATCTTGATAATGTTATTGCAAAAGAGAAATATCCACTCAAAGCGCCACTGGCTCTGGGACTCATTGACTTAAAAGCAGGTCATATTGCAAAAGCGGCAAAAGAGATACAAGCAGTAACTCAAAAGTTCGACAAAGAAGTTTATAAGCCCTACCCTATCAATGTAAAACTAAAAGATTCTCTTTTTGACCCGATAAAAGCACAGCGTCACTACAGAAGTAACCTTATAGACTCAAAAGATGTTGTATACCAAAAAATCTTCTATTTCTCTCCCTACAAAGTGTTTAATGCGAATCAAACTATCAGCTACATTCGAAAAGGAAATGCAAACATTTACATAGACAATGTTGAGAGTGCAAAAGAGTATCTTAAAAAGAGTTCGGCATCATCTTCTGTCAATGCAGGCATAACAAAAGCTATTAAAAAAGCACTCTCTTTTAAAATACGTCAAGCAAATGAAGAGCTTCAAAAACTGGTAAAAATTCAACCAAAACATTCAACACTCCAGTATAACTTGGCACTTACATATGCTCAACTGGGAGATATGAAAAAAGCACATGAACATTTTTTACGTTCATACTATCTTGATGCCAAGAACTATCTCTCTGGTATCTATGCCATCATGACAGCACAACTTATCGATAAAGAGTACTATAAGCTCAAGTCCATTTTAAAAGACTCTTTGGCACTAGAAGAAGAGAATGAAAAAACAGAGCTCTATAAAACATTGGTCTATATAATAGAAAACAACTATATATCCGCTATTGAATGGCTTGATCATGAACATAAGCAACGTCCACTGTATCTTATGATGGATATTGTTATCGCAAGCAAATTACATAAAGATAAATATGCTACTGATGCTGCAACAAAACTCCTTGCAATGCAAAGTGATGATATCTTGCCAAATATAATATATATGGATACTCATTTTACAAAGCTTTCAGAGTCAGACTATGCCAAAGAAGTGCTTAAATACCTCAAAACAAAACATTTTATATATACTGATTTTTATTACGGTCCATTTATTACACGTTATCTATTTATACAGGAAAATCTCTTAACGGGACGCCTTTATTTCTTAGAAAAACAGCTTGAAGAAGAGCTTACAACGACAACAGAAGATACAAGAGACATGGAAGCTGCTTTAGCACTGGTCTATCTCTATAACAAAGAGTTTGAAAAATCATATACACTCTATAACCATCTAATAGATGAACTTAAGGTACAGGATGCTCATACTCTTTACCTCGGAGCCGTTGCATCGACTGCTGCACAACATCATGCCAATGCCATTGCATTATTGGAACTCTCAAAGATTAAAAATCCAAACTTTTATGAGAGTCGCTATGCCTTGGCACTTTTATATATGGAAGCACAAAATAATAATGGAGCTGTAATTCAGCTTGAAAGAATAAAAAAAGATGGGTTTGAATCAAACTACTTTGAGTTCGATATCAACACCCAGAAGTTACTTTTTGACAAGCAGCATCAAGAAGAGTAAGCAAGCAGTGTCTGAGCAGCTTCTATCTTCTGTCCAACAGTAACATTTATGCGCACATCAGATTCTAAATAGATATAAGCCACACCATCAATCATATAAGCATAACGAGCAGCTGCAGCGATCTCTTCACCCTCATAAAAGTTAATATCCAAAGGAACAATACTTCTTTTTAAGCGATGTACAATTCTAATCTTATTGCCATCACTCTTTTGAAAGATAACTTCAGCCGATTCATTTAATTTTTCAAATAAAGGAGAGAATTTTGCTAAGCGACTTCCCTTGGTAAGATTTATTTTCATGATTTTTGCATCTACAGGAGCACGCAAAACTCCTACCTCAGCATAACTACTCTCTACTTCAATCATATAAGCATACTCATTATCTTTCAAACTCTCTATCTTCTTAACAGTACCATCAACAGGTGCCAAGATACTCTTATCATCATGAGTAGCTATTTGACGTTCAGGATTACGATAAATAAAAAGCAAAAAGAGAGTAAAGAGAAAAGCGAGTGTTGCAAGAAAATCGAAATCAAAAAGATAAAGAAAGACAAATATGACAAAAGAGAGCCCTATAGCTCTCCAGCCATTTTGTGCAATTATAAAAAGATTATTCTTCATGATCTTTTTTATCCTCTTTCTTATCATTAGCCGTCATAGTTGCATCTTCTTTAAGCTCATCTTCGATGCTCTCATGATCTCCAACTACCTTAGACTCAAGTCCGTTGGCTTTTTCAAAATTTATGATAATCTCACGCACTTCATCACCTGTAATATTCTCTTTTTTATACAAAAGAGCCACCATCTCTTCAATCGCATCACTATACTCTTCTAGACGTGCTACAACAGCTTTATAGTGCTCATCAAGAGAGTTTTTAATAAACTCGTCCATCTCTTCTGCCATCTTCTCACTATACTCACGCACAGGAGCTCCGGCAGTTGGTCCTAAGAATGACTGGCGAGATTTTTCAAGTACCATAAGTCCTGCAATATCACTCATACCATACGTCTGAACCATAGATTTGATGATGTCTGTTGCACGTTCTAAGTCATTTCCTGCACCTGTTGATATTTCACCGATGAACACTTGTTCTGCAGCACGACCACCAAGAAGTACATCAACCTCAGCCCACAGTTCATGGCGTTGCATCATAAACTTATCTTCTTCTGGCTTGTTGAGCGTATATCCAAGTGCGGCAAGACCACGAGGAACAATTGATACCTTCGATACCTTTTTCGCACCATCAGTAGTTTCAGCAAGCAGCGCATGTCCACTCTCATGGTAGGCAACAATTTTTTTCTCTTTTGGATTAATACGACGTGATTTTTTCGCAAGTCCGGCTAACGCTCTCTCAACCGCTTCATAAAGATCTTTTTGTTTTACTGTCTTTTGACTCTTTCTCCCAGCCAAAAGTGCCGCTTCATTTACTATATTTGCAAGATCAGCACCAGCAAGACCAGCTGTTAGACGTGCAATCTCTTCTAAATCAACATCATCATCTATTTTTACATTTTTAACATGTACTTTTAAGATTTTCACACGACCTTCAAAGTCAGGCTTGTCAACTAAGACCTGTCTGTCAAAACGCCCTGGGCGAAGCAGTGCCTGATCTAGAATCTCCGGTCTGTTTGTTGCTGCTAAAATAATAACAGGAGTATCTGTACCAAAACCATCCATCTCTGCAAGAAGTTGATTAAGTGTCTGCTCACGCTCATCATTTCCACCCATCATTCCGCCAGCAGCACGACTCTTACCAATAGCATCAATCTCGTCAATAAAGATGATAGAAGGTGCATCTTTTTTAGCCTGCTCAAACAAGTCACGTACACGAGCAGCACCAACACCGACAAACATCTCAATAAAACTCGAACCACTAACTGAGAAAAACGGAACTTCCGCTTCACCTGCAACTGCTTTAGCAAGAAGTGTCTTACCTGTACCAGGTGAGCCTACAAGGAGTACCCCTTTAGGAATCTTCGCACCAATCTCGACATAACGTCCAGGGTATTTTAAGAAGTCCACTATCTCTTGTACTTCCTCTTTTGCCTCTTCTACACCTGCTACATCATCAAACTTTGTTTTTGGTTTTTCAGAATTGATAAGCTTTTTAGAATTACCCATACCAAGTAATCCTCCGCCCATACTCTTTTGCATTCTTCCAGCAAAGAACATCCATATACCGATAATAAGCAGAAATGGAAAGAGCCAGCCAAACATCTCTGTAAACCAGTTTGTCTCAGAAAAGCCGGTATATTCTATACCTTCTTTATCCAGCAGTTTTACAAGTTCTGTATCGCCTTTTACTATTCGAGTAGTATATATCTTACGGCCATCAGCAGACATTGCGCGGATAAATGTCTGTCCTATCTCAACTTTTTTAACTGCTTTGTCTTTTACAAGATTTTTAAGTTCTGAATAACTAACAGGCTCTACTCTAGCAGTTGCACTCATTGCAGAACTGTTTGTACCTGCACCATCACCAACCATAATCTTAAACAGAAGAATAACTGCAACTGAAAAAATTGCAAAAGTAATTAGCGGATTCTGATTAAAAAAGTTGTTGTTATTATTGTTATCTTGTGGATTATTTGCCATATAGTAGTCTCTCTTTTAGATTTTCTTTTTAAGAACAAGTGTTATCCACTCATCCTGAGCTATTTTTTCAATAACTTCACAGTCTTTATAATAGTTCATTACCTTATCTTCATATTTATCTAAAATACCCGATAAAATCAAAATAGCATCATCTTTCAATCTTGCTTTTAACTCATTAGCTATAAATGTCAATACATCTGCAACAATATTTGCCACTACGATATCGTACATTTCATTGCTTTTTGCAGCAGAACCTTCCCATAGATTGTGAAACTCGAGATTGTTTAATGCTGCATTTGTTTTTGCATTTTCAACAGATATAGGATCTGTATCACATGCATCTACCACAGCACCGAGTTTCATAGCACCAATACCCAGTATACCACTGCCACACCCCACATCTAAAACATTCATACCCTCTTGAACATACTTCGAAATTGCCAAAAGTGAAGAGGCAGTTGTTGGATGATGCCCGGTACCAAAAGCAAGTGCAGGGTCTATAACGATATTGATTTTCTCAGGATTTGCTTCACTCCAGGTTGGATGGATATAAAACTTGCCTATTTCTAAAGGCTCGATACTCTCTTTATACTTAGCAACCCAGTCACTGTTTTTGAGTTTTTTTTGTTCACACTCAAGTTCAATATTTGTCTTAAGTGCTTTTTCCAAGGCCTCTTTAAACTGTTCAAGTCCCCAAATAATAGTATCTAGTTCATCTTCACTACGAATGATAAAACCATTCTCTGTCTCTTCAAATCCTATTGGAAGTGTATCTGCTAAAAAATCTGAAAAGAGTGAGTGATGAGAAGAGACAGTAACATGGAGTTCGAAATAATGCTCTTGCATTACTCCGCAACACCCATAACGGCACCAAGTTTCTCTTTGAGTACCTGTGGAGTAAATGGTTTAACGATGTAGTTGTTCACACCAGCTTTAAGTGCAGTAATAACTTCTGCTTTACCACCCTCTGTTGTAACCATAATAATAGGAAGGTCTTTAAAGCGCTCATCTGCACGAACTTTTTTAACAAGCTCAAGACCGTTCATATTTGGCATATTCCAGTCAGTGATTAGCATTTCAATATCTGGATTCGCATCGAGTGTTGCCCACCCCTGCTCTCCATCTTCACCTTCTAAAACATCTTTATATCCAAGACGTGCCAAAGTATTTTTAATAATACGACGCATTGTAGAGCTATCATCAACAACAAGTAATTTCAATTGAAATCCTTTTTATAAAATTTGCAAATTTATTTCTCTAATAATACCCTATTTTTATTTGTTTTACCATTAAGAGAGTAATTTAAACATTTTAGGCAGATCCAGTGTTCCCTCATAGAACGCTTTTCCGATAATAACACCGGCGATTTCACCTGTTGCAATAAGTGCTTTAATATCCTCTTCATCTTTAACACCACCACTTGCAATGGTATCAACACCACTTGCACGAGCGATATCAAGTGTAAACTCAACATTAACACCAGAGAGTGTTCCATCACGTCCGACATCCGTACAGATAATGGCATCAACACCTGCATTTGCAAACTCACGAGCAAGATCAGTTGCTTTCATTTCACTCACTTCACCCCAACCCTCGACTGCTACATAGCCGTCAATCGCATCAATTCCAACTGCTATTGGATACTTTGCAGCCATATCTTTTACAAACTGTGGATCTTTTACCGCTATAGAGCCTAAGATGATTCTATCTATACCGATATCTAACATCTTCTTTATAGTGGCTTCATCACGAATACCACCACCAAGCTCAAGTTTTACATTACAGTTTTGTCTGATTTTAATGATCTGTTCCAAGTTCTTTGGCTCACCGGCAAAAGCACCGTTAAGGTCAACCAGATGAACCCACTCTGCACCCATCTCTTCAAAAGTTTTTACTAACTGCCAAGGCTCGTCTGAGTAGATCTTAGCACTCTCCATAAGTCCTTTTGTAAGGCGTACCGCTTTACCGTCTTTTAAGTCTATTGCCGGGTATAGTGTCATTGTTTTTCCTATAGTTTGATAAAATTTTCTAAAATTTTCAGCCCGTTTTTATGGCTCTTTTCCGGGTGCGGCTGAATCCCCATAATGTTTTTATGTGCAACAGCAGAAGTAAACTTATAGCCATAGTATGTCTCACCAATAATATCTACTTCATCACTGCACTCAACATGGTACGTATGCACAAAATAGAGATAGTGCATATCATCAAGTCCATTAAAAAGCGGATGATCTTTTGTAAACATTCTATTCCATCCCATATGAGGTACTTTGAGATTCTCATCAAAGCGACTCACATCAAAATGTTTTACATGCCCTTTTATAAGCCCGAGTCCTTCGTGAGAACCAAACTCCTCAGAGCTTTCAAAGAGCAGTTGCATACCAAGACAGATACCAAGCATTGGTTTGCCACTTGCTGCAAACTCTCTTAACGCTTCTATCATATTACGCTCACGCAGATGCTCCATCGCATCACCAAACGCCCCGACACCTGGCAGTACAAGCTTGTCATACTTGCCAAACTCCGTAGGGTCATTCTCTACAACTGTATCTGTACCAAGTTTGGCAAATGCATTTTGCACACTAGCCAAATTTCCCATATTATAATCAATTATTGCTATCATGTTTCATCTATCTTTAATTTTGTAAATTTAATATATATCGCCAAACTTATAAGAAGCATTGCAACTCCGGCAATGATATACGTTGCATAGACCAGCTTGTCGGGGTCAATAATGGCAAACTTAAACACAAGCATCAAGGCCTCAATGGAGAGTGCAATAATAATACTTCCTAAAAATCGCACCATCGTTTTATGCGGTCCAGAGATATTATGCTCTTTATGCCGTCCAAGTATCTCTTCTTCTATAAGGGTCTTAGAAAGATCAAATATGGCCAGTGAGAGCGTGAGCAAAATCGTCGCTTCAAACATATCTTTTATCTTAAACTTGTCCGGTGTTATCTCATAGACAAAAAAGCTCTGTATCCCTTTGAAAAAGAGTAGTACCGCAACAGCGACCAATGCAAAAGCAAAAGCACCATAAGCAAATTTAAAAAACTCTCCAAAGAGATGATCCATTGTTGTCGGATGAGCAACACGTAATACTTCATCCAGTGGCATATCCAAGCAAGCAACATATTTAAGCTCATTGTGCTCGTTAAAAATCGGAAATGCTGCCGTAACTGTCAACTCACCTGTTATTAAAGATGGATATGGATCAGTGATAATACAACGCTCTTCGCGTACAGCACGATAGTAATATGCTCTATCTGCTCTGATTTTGCCTATATCATCATCAACCTGCTTATCTTTTGTAAAGGTAGGACTGACCTGCACTCCCTTTTCATCTAAAAGATAAACACCATCACATTTTTGAAGTTCTCTTTTGATCTTCAAAAGACTTGGAACTATCATCTCCCGTGTAATTGAAGGTAATCTGTTGGGAATATTTTTTGAAAAGAGATAACAAAAATAAGCCCGTGCTTTTGTTCTAACCTCAGCAAAACGCTGAATATCTACTGCAACCATGCTCTTCTTTTGCCCCTTGATTTTGATATTTGAATTATAGCAAAGATTGACTATAATGTCATCAATGAAAAAAGATATTCAAAATATTGCCATCGTCAGACTCTCAGCACTTGGTGACATTGTAAACAGTGCCTTTGTGCTACAGTTTATCAAAGCTGCTTATCCTCACGCAAAGATCAGCTGGATAGTAGAAGAGAGTTTTAGCGATATCCTCTCATCTGCTAAATACCTCGATACCATCACATCCATTAACCTCAAAGCTCTCAAACATGACAAGAGTTTTGCAAGACTCAAAAGCGAAATAGCAAAACTCAAAACAGATACAGAGTATGATATTGTTATTGATATGCAGGGGCTTATCAAATCTGCTGTTGTTGCTCGTATTTTAGGGAAAAACACGCATGGATTTGACAAAAACTCAACGCGTGAGGGAGTGGCAGCACTTCTTTACAGAACAAAGACAGCAATACCCTATGAAGAAAATGTCATCTTACGAAATGCAAAAGTGGTCTCTGATGCACTGGGTATAGCCATAACAGAAGATATTATACAGAACAAAGAGGCTGTTTTTGAAGCTACAAAAGAGTTTTTACTCCAAAAAGAAAAAGCAAATGTCGCTTTTGTCATCGGTGCTTCATGGCCATCCAAAATCTACCCAAAAGAGCAGATTGCTCAAGTATGTGCCGCTTTAGATGTAGAAGCTCACATCATCTGGGGCAATGAAGCTGAACTGCGTGAGGCAGAATGGATAGTAGCAAACACACAAAACGCTACACTTGCACCAAAATGTAACTTGCGTGAGCTTGTAAGTTTTATCTCGCATATGGATCTGCTCATAGGGAATGACACAGGCCCTACACACATAGCATGGGCACAAAACATTCCATCTATCACTCTTTTAGGACCGACAACTGAGCGTATGATAGGAAAAACTTCTCAAAATGTTGGTGTAAAGTCACCTTCAAAGGTCAATCTGCTTAAAATAGATAAAAATGATTATTCTATTAAAGATATCAAACCACAGAACATTATCAAAAAAGCCAAGGAATTACTCCATGGGGTATAAAGCACTACTGCTCCTAGAGAAGATTTTAATGCTTCTGCCAAAAAGAGCCAGAAAAGCCTTCTTTAGTTTTCTTGGATGGTTAGGATATAAGATTGCTCCTAAATACCGAAATGTTGTACGCCGAAACCTGGAGTATGCTTTTGATGGAAGCATGAGTGATGCAGAGATAGAGAGCATAACACGCTACAGTTTTAAAAATCTGATGTATAACTTTTTACATCTTATGGAACTCAGGCATATGAGTGTAAAAGAGTTAGAAGCAAAAGTAAGCGTAAAAAACAAAGAGATAGTCGATACCATCCATCAGCAAGATCGAGCCATTATCTATGTAGCATCTCACTACTGTGCGTGGGAGCTTGGAGCTGTGAGTGTCGGACACTTCTTAGAGCCAATAGCCGGAGTATATAAAAAGATGAAAAATTCTGAATATGAAGGATGGCTTTTGCATGCTCGAAGTCGTTTTGGCAATACAAATCTTGAAAAGACAAATGTAATCAAACCGCTTATAAAACTCATTAAAAACAAACAGGCAAGCGGTATTTTAATAGATACCAACATTAACCCGCGTGAGGGTGTGATGGTTGAGTTTATGGGTAAACCGCTGCGTCAGACCTCATCTCCTGCCTATCTTGCTCGTAAATTCAATGCTGCAATCATTCCAGTAAGTATCCGAACTGATGATGAAGAGCATTATGAGCTCATAGTTCATGAAGAGATTCCGGTAGAAAAGACAGAAGATGAAAAAGCAGATATTCAAAAAGCAACACAGCTTCAGGCCGACTGGCTCTCAAACCTTATAAAAGAGGAACCGAAGTTTTGGTTTTGGCTACATAAACGCTGGAAAAATGATAACCCGGAGCTATATAAAAACCTATAACTCTTTCGCCTCACAGGCCTTTGTCTGAGCTTCAAAAAGTTTTAAAATTGTTAAGAAAAAAGCAGTAATTGCCGGACCAAGTATCATTCCCCAAAAACCAAATGTTGTAAGACCTGCAATAATCGCAAAGAAAATAACCAACTCATTTAACTTCGCATCATTTTCTGTTAAGAGTTTTTGGTTAATCCACTTAATGATAAGTGGCTTAACAAAAGTATCTGCGACAATTGAGATAACTATAATAGAATAGAGAGCTATAAAAATTGCACTTTTAGAGTCTCCAATAGCAAACTCATATATCATAAAAGGCAGCCACATCAATGCTCCACCAACTACTGGAATCAAAGAGGCAAAACCGTACATAATGCCAAAGAGCAGTCCGTTATATCCCATAAATGATACTGCAATTCCAAAAAGAGCCCCCTCAAACATAGCCGTAGTAATAATAGAGTAAAAAACAACGCTCATAACACTTGAGAGCTCACGTGCTAAAAGTGTTGACTCTTCTACAGACATCTGAACGGCCCGTTTTAAAAATGAAACAATTGCCTCCCCATTATAAAGAGCAAAAAAATAAAAAATAATTACCAAAAATGCATTTTTTAAAAATCCGGCACTAAAAGCACCTATTTTTGCAGCAATGCTCAAAGCCTGTGCTGTAATTGTATTGATATTTACCTCTTTGAGAATATCTGCCACATATGGCTTGATAAAAAGAAGATATTCAGGAGGATTGATTAAAAAATTGTTGATATATAATTCTACTTTGTACAAAGTATCTGCTTCTAAAGAGTTTAACCATAGAGTCAAAGAACCCAGAAAGTATCCCAAAGGTGCAAAAAAGAGCAGTGCCAAAAGAACAGAAGAGATAAGTGCTGAAGCTAGTTTTGAATGTAAATGCTCTTCTATATACTCATGTATTGTTGCTGTAGAGATGGCCAAGAGTGCCGCAATCGTTATAACCATTAAAAAAGGGGCATAAAGCAGATACATCCAGTAGAGTGATGTCGCAAAAAGTATAGCTATAAAGTATTGTGGCTTCATTCCTCTCCCCTAAAAAAGTGTTCCATCACTATTGATACATGCAATATTCAATACATCATAGGTCTTTGGTGTTGCCCGTCTTCCCTTGGCCGTTCGCTCAAGATATCCGTTTGCTATCAAATAAGGTTCAAGAACATCTTCAACAGTTCCCTCATCTTCACTTAGTGCTGCAGCTATTGTGCTAAGCCCCATAGGCTTGCCGCGTGAGCTTGCAAGAAGTTGAAGCAGACGCAGGTCCATCTCATCAAATCCATGTGAATTTATTCCAAGCTCGTCAAGTGCATATTTTGTTCGCTCATGATTAATAAAATCTTCATCAGCCACCTCAGCAAAGTCCCTCACGCGACGCAAAAGACGCAAGGCTATACGAGGTGTACCACGTGAGCGCTTGGCAATCTCCAGTGCTGCTTCATGTACTATCTCACGCTCAAGTTTAAGTGAAGCCTGTTTTATAATGGCTGCGAGTTCTTCATGGGAGTAAAACTGCATACGAAAACTCATTCCAAATCTGTCACGTAACGGATTTGAAAGCATTCCGGCTCTTGTTGTTGCACCTATGAGCGTAAATCGCGGCAGGTCGATCTTTACAGTCTGTGCAGCAGGACCACTCCCAATGATAATATCAATACGATAATCTTCCATAGAAGAGTAAAGTATCTCTTCAACGGCAGGTGAGAGTCTGTGAATCTCATCGATAAAAAGAATATCACCCTCTTCCAAGTTTGTCAAAATCGCTGCCAGGTCACCACTCTTTTCTATCATAGGTGCTGCTGTTACTTTGATGTTTGCATTCATCTCATTGGCAATAATAAGTGCAAGTGTCGTCTTTCCAAGCCCTGGAGGTCCGTAAAAAAGAACATGGTCAAGTGCTTCGTCTCTTTTTTTACTTGCCTCTATAAAAACAGAGAGATTTTTTTTAATCTGCTCCTGACCGATATACTCACTCCAGGCATCAGGACGCAATCCCTGTTCACTTGTTGCATCATCAAATGAAAAGGTCTCCACATCAACCATGCGATCCATAGACAAACCTTCCATTAGTATGTATGTTCCTCACTTGGAAAAGTTCTTACTTCAACCTCTTTGGCATACTGACTCACAGCATTTCGTACAAGTGTTGCTCCATCAAGATACTTTTTGACAAATTTTGGCGTAAACTCTTCAAAGAGTCCCAACATATCTGAAAAAACAAGTACCTGTCCATCAACTTCATGCCCTGCACCAATACCTATTACAGGAATAGAGACCGCTTCTGCTATCTCTTTTGCAACATCTGCCTTTGTTCCTTCTATAACCATACAAAAAGCACCTGCTTCTTCTATGGCTTTAGCATCTGCAAGTAAAGCGATCTTCTCTGCTTCTGTTTTGCCCTTGACTTTATAGCCACCTTCACTTCTCACAGACTGTGGAAGAAGTCCGATATGTCCGCACACTGCTATGCCGTTGTTTGTAAGGTATTTAACAATCGCGGCTTTATCTGCTCCACCTTCTATTTTGACACAATCAGCAGGCGTCTCTTGAAAAACACGAATAGCATTGGCTAGAGCAATCTCTTTTGTTACATATGTACCAAAAGGCATATCGCACACAACAAAGCTGTTTTTAGCACCGTTGCACACTGCATTTGTATGGTATATCATCTGATCAAGTGTTGCAGAGAGCGTATCACTCTTTCCTGCAAAACTCATATTAAGACTGTCTCCTACCAAAATCATATCTGCACTCTCTTCAAACAAAGAAGCAAAAAGTGCATCATAAGCAGTTATCATTACAAGAGGTCGAACCCCTTTACTCTTTTTTATGGACGATATAGTCA
>JAMORG010000091.1 GCA_027063745.1 Sulfurimonas sp. | reverse complement strand
CTTGATGAGCCTACCAACCACCTTGATGTCTATATGGTTGAGTTTTTAGAGGAGCTGCTCTTAAAAGAGAAGTTCACGCTTGTCTTTATCTCGCACGACCGTTACTTCATCGATAGAGTGGCAACAAAGTCTGTAGAGGTTGAGGAGTGTAAGCTGCGTGAGTACAAAGGGGGTTATAACGACTACCTCCAACAAAAAGCAGAATACATGCGTACCCTGCAAAAACAGCATGAGAATCTTCTGGGCATTTTAAAAAGAGAAAATGAGTGGTTTGCTCGTGGTGTTCGTGCCAGACTCAAGCGAAACGAAGGGCGAAAAGAGCGTCTTATGCAGCTGCGTGAGGCAGCAAAGACAAACCCGGCCAAGATCCGCAAGATGAGTGTAGAACTCCAGCGTGAGGCAAAGCACTTCAATCGTGACAAGAGTGTCAACAAACAAAAGATGCTCTTTGAGATAGAAAATCTCGCTCTCAAACTCGGTGACAAAGAGCTACTTCGTGACTTCTCTACAAGAATCCTGCAGCGTGATGTCATCGCCATCGTAGGACCAAACGGCAGTGGAAAGTCCACCCTACTAAAAGCCCTGCTAGGGCGCATAGAACCTACGGCTGGCAAGATAAAGCGTGGAGACTTTAAGGTAGGTTACTTTGACCAGCACCGCGAGATGCTCGATGATGACAAGAACCTCATCGAGACCTTCTGTCCAAACGGAGGAGACCGTGTCAATGTCCGTGGAAAAGATATGCATGTCTATGGATATCTCAAAAACTTCCTCTTCCCAAGAGAGTTTTTAGACAAAAAGATAGGTGTGCTCAGTGGTGGAGAGAAAAACCGTGTCGCACTTGCTTTGCTCTTTACCCAAGATGTTGATGTGCTCATCCTCGATGAGCCGACAAATGACCTTGACATTCCAACTATCAACATTTTAGAAGAGCAGCTGACAAACTTTCATGGTGCTGTTATCATCGTCTCTCACGATAGATACTTTGTCGATAAGATTGCCAAAAAGCTCTTCATCTTCAAACCAGACAAAACAATAGAGGAGTCTTACCAACAGTATTCTGAGTATCTTGAACTTGAAAAAGAGCTGAGTGAGCTTGAAACTATGGAAAAAGACTACACAAAAGAGCTAGAAAAACCAAAAGAGGAGAAGCATGAGCGAAAACGCGCTCTCAAACTCACTTACAAAGAAAAGATAGCACTTGAGAAGCTTCCTTTAGAAATAGAAGAGCTCGAACTCCTCATGGAAAAGAAAAACAACTGCCTGGCTGACCCTAACTGCTATGAAGAGATAGGCATCACAACCCTTGCAAAAGAGTTAGCAGAGATAGAAGCCGAGTATGAAGAAAAAGTTGAAGAGCTCTTGAGTATTCAAGAAAAAGAAGAAGAGATAGCCTTACAAAACGAAGGCTAAACTCTAAAAGAAAAGAGACTTACTTATGAGCCTCTTTGAGTGAGTCTGCGATTAAGAACGCAAGCTCAAGTGACTGGTCTGCATTTAGACGTGGGTCACAGTGAGTATGATAACGAGAACTTAAGTCCTCTTCTGTTACTGTAAAGCTACCACCAATACACTCAGTAACATTTTTCCCTGTCATCTCAAGGTGAACACCACCTGCTACAGTACCTTCTGCTTTATGTACCTGGAAGAACTGTTTCATTTCAGTAAGGATCGCATCAACAGGGCGCGTTTTGTAGTTGTTAGAAGATTTGATAGTGTTTCCATGCATAGGGTCACATGACCACACAACATTAAGCCCCTCTTTTTCAACTGCACGAATAAGTGCCGGCATATGTTCTGCTACCTTGTTTGCACCCATTCTTACGATGATGTTTAGGCGTCCTGCTTCATTAGTAGGGTTTACTGCATTTGCAAGGCGTACAAGATCATCAGGGTCCATAGTAGGACCAGCTTTGATACCGATAGGGTTGTTAATTCCCTTCATATACTCAACATGTGCACCGTCAAGCTGACGTGTTCTGTCACCTATCCATACCATATGAGCAGCAACATTGTACCACTCACCAGTAAGAGAGTCTTGACGTGTAAATGCCTCTTCATAAGGTAAAAGCAGTGCTTCATGTGATGTAAAGAAGTCAGTCTCACGCAGTGTTCTGTATGTCTTAGAAGTGATACCACACGCTTCCATGAACTTCAGAGATTGCTCGATGTTTTCAGCAAGCTCTTCATACTTCGCACTCACTTCTGACTTATGAGCAAAGTCAAGGTTCCATTTACTTACCTGATGCAGGTCAGCCAAACCACCTGATGCAAAAGCACGAAGGAGGTTTTGTGTAGCTGTTGCCTGATTGTATGCTCTTATCATTCTCTCAGGATCTGGCGTACGCGCTTCAGCTGAAAAATCTATGCCGTTGATAATATCACCACGGTACGAATCGAGTGTCACATCACCCTGTGTTTCAGTATCAGATGAACGAGGCTTAGCAAACTGCCCGCCAAGACGCCCTACTTTTACCACAGGAACACCACCGGCATATGTCATAACAACTGCCATTTGCATTAAAGCTTTAAAAGTATCACGGATGTTATCTGCATGAAACTCAGAAAAACTCTCAGCACAATCTCCACCCTGAAGTAAAAATGCTTCACCCTTTGCAACACGTGCAAGTTGCTCTTTGAGTGAGCGTGCTTCACCTGCAAAAACAAGTGGCGGATAGTGTTTTAGTTCATTTAAAACACGTTCAAGCGCTGCTTCATCCGGGTAAGTAGGTTGTTGTAAAATTGGTTTTGATCTCCAGCTAGATGGACTCCAAGTACTCATATTAAAACCTTATATATAATTATTTTCGAAATTCTACCTAAATATACTAAAAATTGCTATCTTTTTTAGTATAATTTTTAGTAATTTTGTTGACAAAAGTTATTTTTATGCTTAGCTGAAGTATAATTGCGGATATTTTATAAACTTTTGTTTTGTCTGGAGCAGCATGAGAAAAGATAACCTCAAATCTTTAGTAACACAAATGTATGAAGAACTTCTATCAAATATTGATGAGCAAGAAGAGCCAAACAAAGATGAAGTTATTAACTACCTTAAAGATGCGGTTGTCTCTATCTCTAAAATAGACGATGGAGCTATTGATTCCATAGAACATGCAAAACTAGCATTTACAAATGCGTACAAAGAAATAGCCCATCAAAGTATCTCTTCATACAAAGATACAAACTCCAAGTTTGAAGAACTCAGCAAGCTCCACAAAACTGCTGTAAATGAGTGTAAAGACAAAGATGGACTTATTGACATTCCATCTATCACAAGTAAGTTTGATGAAATACAGTCACATATGATGAAAGAAGTTGCTCGAGCAAATGAAGTAATAACGAAGCTCACGCAACAGGTAAAAGAGCTTGAAGAGAGTTCAAAACTTGATTCATTGACAAAAGTTTTCAACCGTAAAGCACTTGACAGCTACCTGCAAGATATTTGTGAAAAAGGAAAACTTAAGCATGAGCTGCATCTACTTATCTTGGATATTGATGACTTTAAACAGATTAATGATAAATATGGACACGTTGTAGGAGATAAAGTCCTTATCTTTTTAGCAAATATTTTACGTAAAACACTGCGTGACGGAGACAAGATCTTTCGTTATGGAGGAGAAGAGTTCGTTATCATTCTTAATCGTATCGATGCGGACAGATGCCAAGATATCGCAAAACGTATCGTCAAGATAATAGGAGCGAACAAACTGCTCTACAAGGGTGATACTATCAATATCACAGTAAGTATCGGTGCAACGACCTATCATGAAGGCGACACACCAGATGCTCTTATTGCTCGTGCGGACAAAGCACTTTACAAATCTAAAAATAATGGAAAAAATCAAATGAATGTGGAATATATAGATGGAAATTAATTACTTTGACATAGGCGTAGCTGTTATTATCTTGCTTTTAGGGCTCAAAGGAATCATTAACGGATTTTTCAAAGAGCTCTTTGGTCTTATTGGAATAGTCGGAGGTATTTTTGTTGCCTCACGTGTCGGTAACAGTGTAGGAGAATATCTTAGCGAACTTATTTTTCACTTTTCAAATCAAGGTGCAGTCAACTTTACAGGTTTTCTTGTAACACTTGCCGTTTTTTGGGTTGTAATGCTGGGGGTTGGTTATGCATTTAAACATTTATCTTCCCTTAGTGGTCTTGGGCCTGTTGACAGAATCTTAGGCTTTGTTTTTGGTGCAAGTAAGTTCTTTCTTATCGCATCTGTTATTCTTTTTGCATTTCACAACTCAAAAACACTCAAGTCATCTATAGACTCTCTTTTTGAAGGTTCAAAACTCTTTCCTGTTATGGTTGAGACTGGCGCATTCATTATGAAACTAGACTCAACAGAGCTCACGCAAACAGTTAATGATTCTATAGACACTACAATAGAAGATGCAAAAACAAAAGTACAAGAGGCATCGACCCAAAAAATCAAAGAAGAGATAAACGAGATCAAAGAAAATATTCAAAAAGAGAATTAAAATGCCAAATATAACAACAGATTTTAAAGATAAAACCTTAGAATATTCAGAACTTTTAGAGAACTTTAAAGCACTTCTTAAAAAGAACAAACTCAAGTTCACAATCCAAAGAGAGGTTATTTTAGAGACACTCTATAACTCTGATGAGCATCTCACACCAGAAGCACTGCACCAACTCATACAAAAAAAGTACCCTAAACTAAAGACAGGAATAGCAACGGTTTACAGAACGCTTTCTCTCTTGGAAGACTCCAATGTGGTCACATCACTCTCATTTGGAGCACAAGGGAAAAAGTATGAACTTGGGGCAAAAGAGCATCATGATCATCTTATCTGTACAGAGTGTGGAAAGATTACAGAGTTTGTTGATGAAGAGATAGAAAAACGACAGCATGTCATTACAGATGAACTTGGTTTTAAGATGGTAGACCATTCAATGCAGATCTATGGTATTTGTTCACAATGCCAAAAAAACAAATCATAAAAGGAAATATACTTGTTTAGCAATAAATTTATACAACAAAGAATCGAAAAAGCAAATACACTACGAGAAGCAGGCATTAACCCTTACTCAAATGATGCACAAAGAAATACAACAATTGAAAAATTTTTAAATGTAAACTCCGATATAGAACAGATGGAGAACAAGCGTGATGAAAACCGCAACTATACAGTAAGTGGTCGTATCAAATTTTTGCGTATTATGGGAAAAGCCTCTTTTGTTAAGATAGAAGATGAGAGCGGAATGCTTCAAGTCTATGTAGCACGTGACAATCTTCCTGAAGGTTTTTACAACAACATCTTCAAGAAACACATAGAAGTTGGAGACATCATCGAAGTATCTGGCTACCCTTTTGTAACAGGCAAAGGTGAGCTCTCACTTCATGTCACAGAGTTAAAACTTCTTACAAAAGCCATCGCTCCACTTCCTGAGAAGTTCCATGGAATTACAGATAAAGAGGTTCGTTACCGTAAGCGTTATCTTGACCTTATTATGAATGCGGAGGTAAGAAAGACTTTCCAAATTCGCTCACGCGTTATCTCGCTCACGCGTCGCTTCTTTGAAGACAAAGGTTTCTTAGAAGTTGAGACTCCTATGATGCACCCTATCCCTGGTGGAGCAAATGCAAAGCCATTTGTTACACACCACAATGCACTCGGAGTTGACCGTTACCTGAGAATAGCACCTGAGCTTTATCTCAAACGCCTTATAGTCGGCGGTTTTGAAGCGGTATTTGAGATCAACCGTAACTTTAGAAATGAAGGTATGGATGCAACACACAACCCTGAGTTTACCTCTATCGAGTTCTACTGGGCATATAAAACATACAAAGATCTCATCGCTATTACAAAAGAGTACTTCCAGTACCTTTTTGAGCATCTTGATCTTCCAACTATCTTGCCATATGGTGATATGGAAGTAAACTTTGAGAACTTCCAAGAGATTCCTCTCATAGAGTCACTGACAAAAATCGGTGGTGTTCCTGAGGATATCGTGCGTGATAAAGAAAAAATCATCGCATATCTTAAAGAGAGAAATATCGATGTAAATGAAGCGATGAATCTCGGACAGCTTCAAGGTGAACTCTTTGACGAGTTTGTAGAAGAAAAACTCATCGACCCTACTTTCATTACTGAGTATCCGGTTGAGATCTCTCCACTTGCTCGTAGAAATGATGAACATCCGGAGATCACTGAGCGTTTTGAGCTTTTTATCGCCGGGCGTGAGATAGCAAATGCATTCTCAGAGCTTAATGATCCGATCGATCAGTATGAGCGATTCAAAGGTCAGGTAGAGGCTAAAGATTGTGGTGATGATGAGGCTCACGCGATGGATACAGACTTTGTTGAGGCTCTTAGCTACGGTATGGCACCGACTGCCGGTCAGGGTATAGGAATAGACAGACTCGTGATGCTTCTTACTAATGAGCACAGTATTCGTGATGTACTACTCTTTCCTGCTATGAAACCACTCAACACTGAAGATGCATGTGAGAGCGAAGAAGAAAAAGAAGAAGAGAAATAAAATTATCTTCTTCTTTTTATCTATTTAGGTTCTATCAGTCTTGACTGATACGCCTGTGGATGTTTACATACTGGACAGATTTCTAAAGCTTTTTTGCCATAGTGGATATGCCCACACACTTCACAGATCCAAACCTCTTCTTCATTATCACTTAAGAACTCTTTGTGTGATAGAAGACGTTCTAAAAGCATTCTGTACATCTTTTCATGCTCTACTTCTATCTTTCCGATACCTTTAAAGAGTGTAGCAGCTTCACGGTGACCCTCTTCTTTTGCAACTTTTGCAAAGTCCGGATACATAGTAGTGTTTTCATAGTTCTCACCATTAATGGCATCTTGAAGATTCTCCTCAGTTGTTCCAAAGTTGTTTTCTCTCTCAAACTTCATACGGTTATGAAGAGCCAGCTGTAGTTTTGCATGTGTCTTTTCATTGTCCGCTGCTCGCTGAAAGTGTGCGGCAATGTCACGATAGCCCTCTTTTTGCGCTACTTTTGCATAGAACTCATAACGGTTCCTTGCCATAGATTCACCTGCTACTGCTTTCATAAGATTTACAAGTGTCAGATTTTTGGTAATCATCTCCATCGCTTCCCCACAACAGTGAAGCTCTCCTCCTCCAACACTCTGCACTTCTACTATATTGCCACATTTATTACATCTGTATGATTCATACTGTCTCATCATTTCCCTTTTTTTATGATTTGGTATGATACATTGTTACATTATAGAGCTTAAAGGAAAATTATTATTATTTAAAATAAATTTCTACTTCCTCGAAAGATCTATTCAGAACTCTATTATGAAACTTTTTGTATAATCGGGCAATATTTTATATAAGGAATCACGCCCTATGAGTTTTTTAAAAGAGTTTGACGAAGAGGTATATAACCTCTGTGAAAAAGAGCTAGAGAGACAAACTGACCACTTAGAGATGATCGCATCTGAGAACTTCACACTTCCAGCTGTTATGGAAGCTATGGGTTCAGTATTTACAAACAAGTATGCAGAGGGTTACCCTGCAAAACGTTACTATGGTGGATGTGAATACGCTGATGGTGTAGAACAACTTGCAATTGACAGAGCTTGTGAGCTTTTTGGATGTAAATACGCAAACGTTCAACCGCACTCAGGAAGTCAGGCGAACGGTGCAGTTTACGCAGCACTTTTAAAAGCCGGTGATAAACTTCTAGGAATGGATCTTAGTCATGGTGGTCACCTCACGCATGGTTCAAAACCAAGTTTTTCTGGTAAGAACTACAGCTCATTTACATATGGGGTAGAGCTTGATGGTCGCATCAACTATGAGAGAGTTATGGACATCGCAAAAATCGTGCAACCAAAGATCATCGTATGTGGTGCTTCTGCATATGCACGTGAGATAGACTTTAAAAAATTCCGTGAGATTGCTGATGAAGTAGGTGCTATTTTATTTGCTGACATCGCACACATTGCAGGTCTTGTAGCTGCCGGTGAGCACCCAAGCCCATTTCCTTATGCTGATGTAGTAACTACGACAACACACAAAACACTTGCAGGCCCTCGTGGTGGTATGATCATGACAAATGATGAAGATATTGCAAAAAAAATCAACTCTGCAATCTTCCCTGCGCTGCAAGGTGGACCACTTGTGCATGTTATCGCAGCAAAAGCGGTAGGTTTTAAACACAACCTAAGCCCTGAGTGGAAAGATTACGCACAACAAGTGAAGAAAAATGCAGCGGTTTTGGCTGATGTACTTATGAAACGCGGTTATGATGTGGTTTCTGGCGGAACGGACAATCACCTTGTACTTGTATCATTTTTAAATAAAGAGTTCAGTGGTAAAGATGCAGATGCTGCGCTTGGAAATGCCGGTATTACAGTAAATAAAAACACTGTTCCTGGTGAGACAAGAAGCCCGTTTGTTACTTCAGGTATTCGTGTAGGTTCTCCTGCACTAACATCACGTGGTATGAAAGAAGCAGAGTTTGAACTCATCGCAAACCGTATGGCTGATGTACTTGATGACATCAACAACACTGAACTTCAAGCAAAAATCAAAGAAGAACTAAAAGAGTTAGCACATAAGTTTGTAATTTACAACCAACCAACATACTAATAAGGCCTACCTTTATGACTGCAATGGATTTAAAACTCATTAAAATTGTTAGTGACCACTACTGGATCAAACGTGATTCAGTAGTAAGTAAAATCTCTTACAAAGGTCGCACTTTTTATAACAAATTTGAAAGAGTTGATGCACCGCTGACGCAATCGGTTATCAACCAACATATCAAAGGCGAGATCACTGTTGCACACTCTCTTGTCAACAAACATGATAAAGTTGAAAATATTGTTATTGACTACAATGGACGTGATCCTGAACGCTTTTACCATAAAGCCCAACTGCTTTTGCGTGAAGAAGGCTTTATCAACTTTACAGCATATAAAAGCAAAACAGAAGGTCATCTTCACCTCTATATCCACAAAGGTCATACTGCATTGCAAGAAGCGATTCAACTGGGAAAAATGATCAGTATGAAGCTTGCAGCAAAACAACCAAAACAGTGGCGAATGTTTCCTAATAATGATATGCCACCAGAGTATAATATTCTTGTACTGCCGTATGACGTTTATGCCAAAGAGCGTGGAGCTTCTTGGTCGAAACATATGTAAGCCTTGTTTGTTTAGCCTTATTTTGGTATTATATAAACATAAATTTACATAAAGAAAGAGGATAAGAACGATGCAAGACAAAAATGAACTCAGCGATATCGTACTCAACAAAAGCGGAGCTTCAAGCTCTAGCAAAAAAACAATTTTAGCTGTAGCAACACTTGGTATTGTTCTTATCATTGTTGTTCTTTTGATGAGACCCAGTGACTCTCAAGAGAATACTCTAGCACAACCTGTCCCTCCAAAACCACAAAACAGTTTAATCGCAGATGATACAGAACTGGCAACTGTTACTCCAAAAGAGACACAAGAACCTCTTTTTGAAGAAGTTGATGTTATAGAAGAAGATGCTCCTGCATCAGAAGCAAATCTGGATCAGATTGCACAAAAACTCAAAAAAGAGAGTCAGAGTGCGAAAAAAACAGTAGTAACAAAGGCTCCAAAGAAAAAAGTAGTTACACAGCAAAAAAAGGTACATACAGCACCTAAACAAACTACCAAAAAAGCTAAAAAAACTGTAATTGCAGGTCATTATTATATTCAAGTAGGCTCTTTTTCAAAATATGAACCAAATAAAAAATTCTTAAATTCAATAACTGGTTTAGGGTATCACTATAAGTACCATAAAGTCGGAAAGCTAAACAAAGTACTTGTTGGACCGTTTAGAACAAGAGAAGAAGCAAACAAAGCTAAAAAAGTACTTCGTACAAAAGTTGAACCTGGTGCTTTTGTAGTAAAACTATAATTATAAACATTTCAAGGCGAACTTTGATACACTCAAAACAATTTACACTCGATCAGCTTGCACCCATTGCAGTTTACTCCACTCTACGTGAGATGTTTCATAATGAAATATCTTACCTTTTTGAAAGTGCCGGAGGCAGCGAAGGAAACTACAGTTTTATCTGTATAGGCGCGCGTGAGCGTCTGCAGTACAAAGATGACAAAACAATCTATACAGATGCAAATGGTACTCAACATACTAAAGAAGAAAACCCTTTTGACTTTTTAAAGAAGTACTATGCACAAATAGATACAACTATCTATAAAAAAGCCACAAAAGAACTTGGTGTTGGTTATGTTGATGGATTTATCGGCTATATTGGTTACGATATGGTAAAGGTATTTGAGCCAAAACTACGCCACTTTATGGACGATCTTCATGATGAGCTTAACACTCCAGATCTTGATCTTATCTTACCAAAACTTGTTCTTGTGTACTCACATAAAAATCATAAAATAACTTTTATCTCAACACTCCAAGAGTATGCAGATCAGTTTGAAACACTAGAGGCAAAACTTAAGGGCTCTTATACATATAAACACAGAGTTTATAACATCGGTGATGACAAGGGAAGCTTTGCACACTCAAAAGAGAAGTTCTTTGAGATGATAGAAAAGTCAAAAGAGATGATAAAAAGCGGTGATGTTTTTCAGATACTTATGACAAATCGCTTCACTCGAAATATTAAAGTTGACCCTTTCTCTTTTTACAGAATTCTTCGTGCAAAAAACCCATCTCCATATATGTTCTTACTGGAGTATGAAGATTTTAGCATTGTCGGATCATCTCCGGAAGTCATGGTACGCCTCACTGATGGTGAGATTCTCCTTCGTCCAATTGCCGGAACACGTAAACGCGGTAAAACAAAAGAGCGTGACAAAGAGCTGGAAAACGAACTGCTCAATGATCCAAAAGAGCTGGCAGAGCACCTGATGCTGATTGACCTTGGACGTAATGATGTAGGACGCGTTGCAAAAGTAGGTACTGTAAAAGTAGAGGATATGATGCATATAGAGCGCTTCTCTCACGTAATGCACATCGTCTCTGATGTTGTTGCCAAACTCTCTGATGATAAAGATATGTTTGACTTATTTATGGCAACATTTACAGCAGGTACTATGACAGGTGCACCAAAAATCCGTGCTATGGAGCTTATAGCCGAGTTTGAAGGGCTAAAGCGTGGCTTTTACAGCGGGAGTATAGGCTACTTTGGGTTTGACGGCAATATGGACAGCGCTATAACAATTCGTACCGCACTCGTTACAAAAGACAAAGTTGTACTGCAAGCCGGTGCAGGTGTTGTAGCTGACAGTATAAATGAGTTGGAGTATCTTGAAGTAAACAACAAACTCGGAGCTCTCATTCATTCGCTAGAAGATCTGGATAAAAAAGCATAATGAGAGAACTCTTTTCTATCTTTGGCAACCCTGTCAAACACTCACGCTCTCCTTTAATGCACAACAGTGTCTTTCAAGAGATGGACTATCCCGCATGCTATACACGTACACTCTTAGAAGATGGTAAGATGCTGCGTGAGACATTTTTAGCACAAAAGCTCTCAGGTGCAAACATTACAGTCCCACATAAAGAAGCAGCCTTTGAAGCCTGTGATGAAGTACGTGGTTTTGCAAAAAAGATTGGTGTAGTCAATACCATCGTTTATGAAGATGATAAGCTCATCGGTTATAACACTGATGCAGATGGTTTTATGTATGCCATCAGTGAGTTTGACTCCATTAAAAACATCATCATTCTTGGTGCAGGCGGTACAGCAAAAGCACTTGCTGCCAAATTTTTAGAAGAGCAGCTCACTGTAACAGTGCTGAATCGTTCAAAAGGTCGACTTGATTATTTTGACAAGCTTGGTTGTAAGACATATACTTGGGAAGATTTTGATCTTGACAGTTATGATCTGGTAGTAAATACCACAAGTGCCGGTCTCAATGATGAGGAGCTTCCAGCACCTCTTGAATATATAGAAGCTATTTTAGACTCAAGCAGATATGCAGCAGATGCCATCTATGGCAAAGTAACACCTTTTTTAAAACTGGCAAAAGAGAAAAATATCACCTATAAAGATGGAGCAGATATGCTCCTTGGTCAAGGGGTTCTAGCAAACGAGCTCTTTACAAAACAAAAGCTCTCACGCAAAGCCATTCAAAAGGCTATGAAAAAAAGCTTTTTACTTTAACGTGAAAAGCTAAAGCCTACTGAAAATTTTGTAACTTCTCTGTTGTAATCGACCAAAGACTCTCCATACCCATGAAAGATCTTTGCATAGAGATATGTATCTGCATAAAGAGGATAAGAGTATTTTGCCTCAATAGCTCCTTTTAAGCTTGACTCATTACCGCGAATCATCAAAGAACACATATGATCATTAATGAAGTAAGTAAATTTTACCTTTGTATATCCAAGATACTTCATAATATCTGGATTATCATCTAAATTTGCACTTCCTGGAAAAGGTGCCATAAGTGTTACATCTGTTAAGAGTGTTCCATGCTGAAAACGTGCTGTTGCATAGAAATAATTGATGCTTTTTGAGAGATTATATCCTTTAAAACCAGGTACATCTCTTGTATTTGGTTGTCCATTAGACATATGTGCCGTAGCAATTTTAAAAGAGCGCATCTGAAACCATGACTTTCTATCACTAATAGGAAAAACCACAAAACCTTCCGGATTGTAAATACTTTCACGAAATGGTGAAGACTCAATATAGATCTGCCAAAAAGCCTGATGTGTGTACGAGAGATAGTATATCTCATTTAGTCCAAAAAGATTTTCATACACTTTTAGTTTCAAACTCACCTGTAGTTCTGCCTCTTTTTTATCATAATAAATACCTGGTTTATGAGAAGGATACTCTTTTGTCGCATATCCAAGAGGAATAATATAATTATCTTTATAGGGTTTTAATCCAAAACTTCCATCTAACCACTTTTGCATATTCTCTTTTGATCTGTCATTTTGGATATCTTCTATTTTTATTTGACTCTTTTCTTTATCTGCAATATCCGCACTTGCCTGTAGCGACAATAAACAAAATAATATAAAAACTGCTATTTTCATTTAAACCCTTACTCTATCTTCTAACGCTCGTGTTAAAGATAATAAATCTATATTTTCCAAACTGACTCCTGTTGGAACCCCTTGTGCAATCTTTGAAAAATTCAAATTGTAATGACTCAGTTTATCTTCTATGTACATAATAACTGCATCATTGGAGATAGATGGGGTCAATGCGAACAAGACCTCTTCAACACCCTCTTTAATAATATCTTCAAGATGAGAGAGCGTAAACTCTTCTAAAGATTCTAAAACAAAATAGCGCCCCTCAAATAGTCCATTTTCTTCAAGAAGCAGTATATCTTTTGCATTTTCAACAATACACAACAAAGAGTTGTCTCGTGTTTCATCACAACAGATATGACATAACTCATCTTCACTCATACCACCACACAGACGGCACTTTTTCAGACTTCCTATAGCATCTTCAATCGCATGTGATATTTTCATACCAACAAATGTATCGTTCATAATCATGAAATATGCTAAACGAGTTGCAGATTTTTTCCCTATGGTCGGCAACTCACAGAGTGCTTCTACCAATCTGTTAAATTTTTCTAAAGAACTATTCATCTTTACCTTTTATCATACGTGATTTTGGAACTATAATCCATAATTCCAAAGGTGCTTTTAATTTTCCTGCAAAGGACATTGCATCTTGACCACTGCCAACAAACAGATCAGCTCTTAGGCTTCCTTTTATAGCACCACCTGTATCTTGAGCAAAAACAAAAGAACTTAGATCTTCCCCTTTATCCCCTAATTTAGCATGTAAGTATATCATATTTCCTAACGGTATATACTTTTTATCAACTGCGATTGATCGGTATGGTGTGAGTTCTATTCCAAGTGCTCCGGTTGCACCTTGGTCTCTTTTTGTAAAAAAAACAAGTGAACTGTTATAGTTTAAAACCTCATCTACTCTGTTGGGATTATCTTGCAACCACTTTTTTATACTTTGTAAAGAGACCTCATCTTTTTTCAATGCACCTATCTTTATCAAATACCGTCCGATAGCCTTGTATTTATGACCATTTTGATTTGCATATCCTATATAAATACTACTGTTATCATCCATTCTAGCTATACCCGAGCCTTGTATCTCTAAGAAAAACTTATCAATTTTTGAATCACAATAACAGAGTACCTCTGCATTAAGTTGCGTATTTGCACTCTCTTTTCGTGAAAAATAAGGCACAAGCCTGTTACCCTTGAGACGTCCTCGTAAACGGTAGTGTTTTAACTCTGGATATATGGATGAGAGATCAACAACAACTAAATCTTTGGGTGTAGCATAAATAGGATACTTATAACGTTGCGTCTGTTTATAAGAAGCATGAATCTCTGCCTCATAATAAGCTGTCAATAACCCACTTTTATTTTTTTTATTATTTTTTATCTCTAAGGGAATAAAATTTTGAACAATAAACTCTTTTGCATTTGTTGTGTCAGAGGCTTCTTTACAAAGATTTCCATATAAAGATTTTGCCTGTTTTGTTTGGCAGTTTTTAATGAAATTGACTAAGACATCGTTAAAATTTTCCTCGGCAAATCCGGGAAGTTTGTCAAAGGAGCTTTTTTCCAAAGGAGTAGTAGGCATATTTTTTAAAACTATTCTATTCTCTTTTGTTGAACACGCGACAAAAAAAAGAGAAAAAAGGAGAAGTAGGAGTTTGCTTTTCATAATTCGGATTATAACATCATACTATTTATTTTAAACTGTAAAAAGGGTATAATTTCACAAAAATTTATACTACATATATAGGATCTGAAAAATTATGGAAGAATTAAGTTATTATGAAATTTTAGAAGTCTCACGTGATGCAGACAAAGCAACCATTAAAAAAGCATACAGAAGACTGGCAAAAAAATATCATCCGGATAAAAATGCGGGTGACAAAGAAGCCGAACATATGTTTAAGCTTATCAATGAAGCGTATCAGTGTTTAAGTGATGATCAGCAACGCAGTGTCTATGACAGATACGGAAAAGAAGGCCTTCAAGGTATGTCAGGTGGTGGCAGAAGCCGTGGTGGTGCATCTGCATTTGATGACCTTGGTGCTATCTTTGAAGAGATGTTTGGTGGTGGTTTTGGCGGTGGACGCCGTCAAAACCCTGCAGATATGGATAAATACCCTCTTGATATGAACATCGAGATGCGTGTAACATTCCATGAAGCTGTCTTTGGTTGTGAAAAAGAGATAAAGTATACATATAAAAAAGCCTGCCAAACATGTAAAGGTACAGGTGCAAAAGACGGAAAGCTCTCAACCTGTCCACAATGTAAAGGGCAAGGCCAGATCTTTATGAAACAGGGCTTTATGACATTCTCTCAAACATGTCCTGTTTGTAACGGTAGTGGTTCAGCAGCCACTGAGAAGTGTAAAGATTGTAAAGGAAGCGGATATGAAGAGATCCGTGAGACGATCACAATCTCAGTGCCAAAAGGTATAGATACAGGCAATCGCCTCAGAGTTTCAGGAAAAGGAAACATAGGTAAAAGTGGTCGCAGAGGTGATCTGTATGTAACTTTTGAAGTAGAAGCCGATAAACACTTTATCAGAAATGACAATGATGTCTACATTGAGATTCCTGTATTTTTCACTCAGGCTATCAAAGGGGACACTATTACCATCCCGTCACTAACGGGTGAGTTAGAGTTAAAACTCGACGTAGGAACACGTGATCAGCAACGCTATACATTCAGAGGTGAAGGTATTGATGATGTTCACGGGCATGGTAAAGGTGACCTTATCGCAATTGTCAACATTCACTACCCTAAAAAGCTCAATGATGAACAACTCGAGCTTCTTGATAAACTTCAGGAATCTTTTGGTATTGAATCAAAACCTCATGAAGGAGTTTTAGACTCTGTTATTGAAAAAATGAAAAAATGGTTTAAGTAGTAAAATATGAATAAGCAGCACATCAAGCAAAAACTCTCTTCTTTGGCCCTTTCGATGTTTCGAAAGGACTTTTTTGGGATATATCACGGTTCACTCTCAGCAAAAACTGAGCAGAGCCGTTTTATCATCAACACAAAAGAGGCTGTTTTTGATGCACTTGATGAGCATGCCCTTATAGAACTCTACTTTAAACAAGACTACAGATGGAACCAGGCAAGTATTGATGCGCCTATACACCACTCTATCTATTCACAAATCACAGAAGCCAAATTTATATGCTTCTCAATGCCACAATTTACCACTGCATATTCACTCAACCATAACATCATCACTCCAAAAGACTATTTTGGCTACCGTGAATTAGGCTCTATTGAGATCTTCGATCCTAAACAGTTCGATGACTGGTATGAACGGGCACAGAGCGAGATAGCCTACTATTTTCAAACAAAAAAGACAAATATTATGGTTATACGAGGTTATGGAGTCTATGCATACAGCAGAGATATGCACGAGATGGCAAAAAAACTTGCCATCTTGGAGAAGAGTTGCCGTCTTTTGATGCTTGATGACAAGTCAGCACAACAGATGGATTTTTAAGGAAGCTGCTTTATCGCTTCGTATGCGGTATCCATCATAATGTCTATCTCATCATTTGTAATGATATATGGAGGCATAAAATAGACAATATGCCCGAGTGGACGTAGTAGTACTCCATGATCTAAACCATACTGATACACCTTCAGCCCTATTCTCTCCTCGGCACTGTATCCTTTTAGCTCAACGGCACAGACCATTCCAGTTTGGCGTACCTCTTTTACATTTGACAAACCTTCAAAGGCTTTGAGTTTTTGTGCCATATAGGCTGCTTTTTCTCTATTTTTCTCGATGATATCTTCATTTTCAAAGATATCAAGTGTTGCATTTGCCGCAGCACAGGCAAGTGCATTACCCGTGTATGAGTGAGAGTGTAAAAATGCCTTGTGTTCATTATAGTCACAATAGAACTTCGCATAAACATCATTAGAAGTAAGAACAACTGAAAGCGGCAGATACCCGCCTGTCAATCCTTTGGAGAGCACTAAAAAGTCAGGTGTAATGCCGGCCTTTTGGCAAGCAAAGAGCTCACCTGTTCTTCCAAAACCAACCATTACTTCATCAGCTATAAGGTGAACATTGTACCTGTCGCATATCTCACGCAATCTTACTACAAAGCGGGGATGATACATATGCATATACCCTGCCCCTTGTATGAGCGGCTCTATTATGATGGCACTTATCTCATCTGCTCTTTTTTTACAAAGATCTTCAAACAGATCAGCTGCTTCATCGGCACTCTCAATGCTCATATCTTTAGGTACAGGTGTTTGTATTGTTTGTAGCAGCAGTGGTTCATAGGTCTCTTTGTAAAGCTCGACATCACCGACAC
Organism: Sulfurimonas sp.; assembly: GCA_027063745.1. GTDB lineage: Bacteria > Campylobacterota > Campylobacteria > Campylobacterales > Sulfurimonadaceae > Sulfurimonas. The sequence goes on along the minus strand of JAMORG010000091.1, from coordinate 6,936 downwards.
TAAGAGCTCCTATTGTCTCTCCATGATAAGAGTTTGTTAGTGAAACAAAGAGTGGTTTTGTTATACCATCGTTTCTATGAGCATGAAAACTCATCTTTAGAGCCACTTCAACAGCAGATGAACCGTTATCTGAGTAAAAGCACTTATCTAACCCCTCTGGTGTTAGTTGAACAAGCCGCTCAGAAAGTCTGACAACCTGCTCATGAGTAAAGCCTGCCAGTATTACATGTTCTAATGTATCAAGCTGCTCTTTTATCTTTTTGTTTATATACTCATTTGTATGCCCAAAGAGGTTTACCCACCATGAACTAATCGCGTCAATATAACGTTTTTGTTCAAAATCTTCAAGGTAAATACCATGTGCTTTTTTGATAGGAATTAACGGCAGTCGCTCGTGATCTTTCATCTGAGTACATGGATGCCACAAAACATCCAAATCTCTTATTTTTAATTCTTCGTTTTTCATAACAAAATTATAGCTTTCTATAACCTCTTTATCAAGTTTAAAGGCGAATTTACCTAGAATTACATAAAACGCAACAAGAAGGTACTTTTTTTATGATTACATGGATGCAAAGACACAAAAAATGGCTCATTATTACTATTTGGATTTCAACTATCGCTTTTATTGGAGCCGGTTTTGTCGGTTGGGGACAATACAGCTACGGAAATAAAGCCGGAGCGATTGCAAAAGTCGGAGATATTGAAATAACACAAGGGGATTTACAAAAAGCATACTCGAATCTTTATATGCAATACAACCGTATGCTTCAAGGAAACTTCGATGAAGAAAAAGCAAAACAGTTTGGTCTTCAGAAGCAGGCTTTTGAGCAGCTAAAACAACAGGCGCTTTTACTGAATCTGGCAAAATCTTATGACCTGACAGTCACAGACATAGAACTTTTCAAATTCATCAAACAACAAAAAGCTTTTTATAAAAACGGTGTTTTTGACAAAGAAACGTACAAAACGGTACTTTCGCAAAACAGACTAACACCAAAAGAGTACGAAACTGCTCTTCGTAAAGAGTTGCTTGTTCAAAAAACACTTCGTCTTTTACCGGTAAAAGCTTCAGACAATGAAGCAAAGATCATGACAACACTCACAAGTATTGCCGATAAGATCAACTATAAAGTACTTTCTCAAAAAGATGTAAAAGTAACTACAGATGAAGCACAACTCAAAGCCTTTTGGGAAAATATTAAAAACAACTTCATGACAGAAGCAGCATATGAGATCATTGTTATAAAACAAGCACCTGTTACAAAAGAGTACACAGAGGCAGAAATAGAAAAATACTATGAAGAGAATAAAATGCACTTTCGTGATGCAGGCGGCAAAATCATGCCACTGGCTGATGCGAAAGATGCGGTAGTTGCAGAGATGAATGACAATGCAACAAAAAAAGCAGCGAAATACACATACCTAAAGCTCAAAAAAGGAACACTTTCCAAAGATGTCAAAAAAGAGTCTATGACGATTTCTGCATCAAACAACCAACTTGGAGAAGAAGCGCTCAAAAAAGTTCAAACTCTCTCAATGGCGAAACCATACTCTAAACCAATTAAGATTGATGGTGTTTACTATGTTATCGAGCTTGTTAAACTTATCCCTGCAAGAGAGATGACCTTTGAAGAAGCAAAAGCAAAAGTGCTTCCATTATATATTCAAGAAGAGAGTAAGAAAAAATTACTGGAGCTTGCAAACAAAGAGGTCACTAATTTTACCGGTAAAACAACTGACTTTATAACAGCAGCATCTGTTGATGCACTATCAGACCTCTCTGCAGCAGAGAGTGCAGAGTTTTTACAAAAACTTTTTCTTGCAAAAACAAAACAAGCATATATAACACTGACAAGTGGAAAAGTTGTACTATACAACATTTTGGAACAAAAACTGCTTACTAACAAGAATACAAAAGAAGGACAAGTTGTTATGAATAAAGTCAAAAGTAGTCTCTTTAGTTCTGGCCTTATGAAGCAACTTCAAAGCAAGTTTAAAACTGAGATATATGTGCAAGGACTCTAAATTGAGCAGAACTGTTTTAGCCATAGATATTGGCTCAACAAAAATTTGTGCTGTTATAGCCGAAATTGACAATAATAACAAAATCTCGATTACTGGTGCCGGAACTACGAAAGCACAGGGCTTAAAAAAAGGAAGCATTACAAACATAGAGCTTGCCTCACGCAGTATTCGTACAGCAGTTGACGATGCCAAACGTGTAGCAGGCAGTGATGTAAACCATGCAATAGTCTCTATTTCAGGGGCTTATACAAAAAGTCTTAACTCTAATGGTATTGTTAATATTCAATCAAAAGAGATCTCTTTTGAAGAGATAAAACGTGTTATGCATACATCTCTTTACAATGCAAACATTCCAAATGAGTACGAGGTTCTTCATGCCCTACCGTTTAACTTTAAAGTAGATGATCAGGACTACATAGAAGACCCACTTGGTATGAATGCATCACGCCTAGAAGTTGAGACGCACATTATAACAACCCAAAAGTCAAACCTCAATAACCTTAAAAAAGCAGTGCGTGGTGCTGGAGTTGAAGTAGAAAATGTAGTACTAAACTCTTATGCTTCTGCAATTGCTACGCTTAATGAAGATGAAAAAGAGCTTGGTGCTGCTGTTATTGATATGGGTGGAAATACAAGTAACCTGGCAATCTACTCAGGCAATGCCATTCGTTATAACGAGTACCTAGGCGTTGGTTCTAACCATGTAACAAGCGATCTTTCAATGGCACTGCATACTCCGCTTAATGTTGCAGATAAGGTAAAACTGACATACGGTTCACTTTTAACACCAAGCAGTGAACTTATAGAGTTGCCTATCATCGGTGATGAAGAGACAACGCATGCCGTATCTCTTGAAGTAGTACACAACGTCATCTTTGCACGTGTTGAAGAGACACTGATGATACTTGCTCAGTTTATTGAAAAGAGTAGCCTTAAAGATCAAATAGGAGCTGGCATAGTACTTACAGGCGGCTTTTCTAAAATGGAAGGTATCCGTGACTTGGCAATTGCGACTTTTGGATCTATTCCTGTTCGTCTTGCACGCCCACGTGAGATGGAAGGTCTTTTTGAAAGCCTGCGTGAGCCGGAGTACTCAAGTGTCATTGGTCTTATTATGTACTCAGCTGCACCATATACTCCTTATGAAATTGATGTTAACAAGCGAGTACGTCATGCAAACGAAGAGCATGAACAAGATGTAAGTGTAAACTTTACACAGGCTCCCGACATTTTGAGTGATGAACTTGAAACAAAAGAAGAGTCAAAAATGATCAATCTTGAAGAAGCCAGTGCTTCTAAAAAGAGTGATGAACCTAGCGGTCTTAGTAAATTTTTCAACTGGGCAACACAGTTATTTTAAAAAGGAGTGAAGAAGATGGAACCATTTGTAGTAGAAGAAGCACACAACCCTAGTGGGGCAAGAATAATAGCAGTCGGTGTCGGTGGCGGCGGCGGGAATATGATAGGTCACATGATTAATGAAGGTGTAAATGGTATTGAGATGATTATGATCAATACCGATGCACAGGTATTAAGTGAGACAAGTGCAGCACAAAAGATTCAAATCGGTGCAAAACTGACAAAAGGTCTTGGTGCCGGTATGAAACCAAATATCGGTAAAGACTCTGCCCTAGAGAACTATGATGAGATTCGCAATGCACTTGAAGGTGCAGATATTGTCTTCATCTCAGCTGGTCTTGGCGGAGGTACAGGAACAGGTGCTGCACCTGTTGTTGCACAGATCGCAAAAGAGGTTGGAGCACTGACTATCTCAGTAGTTACAAAACCTTTTATGTTTGAAGGACGTAAACGTCTGCAACTTGCAGAACAAGGTCTAGAAGAGCTTAAAAAAGAGAGTGACTCTATTGTTGTTATTCCAAACGACAAGCTCCTCTCTATCATTGATAGAAAACTTGGTATGAAAGAGAGTTTTAAAATCGTTGACTCTGTTTTGGCACAGGCTGTCAGTGGTACATCTGGAGTTATCCTCTCAAGTGGTGAAAATGACATCAACCTTGACTTTGCCGACTTACAGACGGTAATGAGCCACAAAGGTATGGCACTTATGGGTGTTGGTGAGCATGAAGGGGAAAATGCCGCATATGAAGCGATCAAAGCGGCTATTGAATCCCCTCTGCTTGACAATATGTCAATCAATGGCGCAATGGGTGTTCTTGTACACTTTAAGATGCATCCGGATTTTCCAATGATGGAACTGGCAGAAGCTATGGAAGTAGTCCATGAGAGTGCTCATGATGATGCAGAGGTTATCTGGGGTACTTCAACTGATGCTACTCTTCCTGAGAACTATGTCAAAATCACTATTGTTGCTACTGGTTTTGAAAAAGAACTCAACAACACTAACAATGATGACTATGTTCCAGAGACTCCTGTACAAAAGGTAGAAAAAGTTCGTCCTCGTTTGGTAGTTGGTGGTGACTTAGACAGTGACTATCTTGATATTCCTGCATATATGAGACAACAACAAGACTAAAACTTGTCTGCACATTCATCTTCTTCTTTTGAAAAAATCATAAAGGCCAAATCACTCCTTGGCCTGCGTGAGAAAGCCACCCTCAAAGAGATCAAAAACAAGTACAAAAATCTTATGAAAAAGTGGCACCCTGACAAACACAAAAATAACATTGAACAAGCTACAAAAATGAGTGCCCAGATCAATGAAGCCTATAAAACCATCTTAGATTACTGCAACAACTACGAATACTCTTTTGATGAAGAGGAGATTGCAAACAAATATCAATCACCTTCTGAGTGGATGAAAAATCGCTTTGGTGATAAGAAAGAGACTATTTAAAGCCACATTCCGTTTTTTATATAATACGCAAGAGGAAAATAGCTCACGCAAAGCAGATAAAGTGTATTGAATATAAGTGCAGAGATATATTTTTTCTTTTGACGCTCTTTTTCAAATGCCAAAAGACCAAGACTGATACCATTAAAAGTACCTAAAAATAAAAAGAGATAAAGAAAATAACCTATGTAGTTATAGTCTGACTGCAAGAGACAAAAAGGGCAATGGTGTGTTGGCAGTTCATAGATATATGTACCAAAAAAACTAATAAGTGTAATGAGTGAAACAATGACAAAAAGCAGATTTGCAAGAGCAAAAAGATACCTGTTTTTTAGAAGATAAAAAAACACCATAACAACAAAAAGCAGATAAAAAGCTCCCAACTGATAAGAAAAATCCAAAGAGAGCAAATAAGCCATATAAGAGCCATCTGTGGTAGAGAAAATAGATCCACAACAATCAACAACACTACTTGAATCAAGCAAATAGAAGTAGTTCAACTCCAATACTATCTCACTAAGCAACAAAAAATAGGCAAAGATATAAAAAAGGAACTTCACTTTAAGATAAGGCTGTTTTTCATACTCCAAATCTTCATTGTGCAGTACTATCCAGAATGCAAAAATATAGAGATTTAATATTTTCAACAACAGTAGTGGCGTGCCGATTTTAAGTGCGTTGACAACTCCGGCTGCACACATGGCACCCGGTAAAAAGTTAGAGAGTTTGTTGAGTGTATAGATAAAAAATAAAAAACTGAGTGTTTTAAAAAGGAGTAAAAATTTAATAATAGTTGCACTCAGATAACTCTGTTTTTCAAGAGTGTACTGCCTGTGTGTTGTAGCTGATGCATCATAGAAGAGAACGATTTTTACTGCTATGACAAAACCTATACTTCCAAAAAGGAAAAAGAGTATATCAAGTATGGTAATGGTTAAGATTTCAGGTGTTATCATCGACTATTTTACCATGTGCTATCGTTATAAATCTATCAACAAAGTCCAACTCAAAAAAAAGTGGATCATGTGTTGCGACTATTATCGTTCGTTTTTGCGATTTAAGCTCTTTGAGTATCTCAATAAATTCTCGTGAGAGTTTTTCATCTAGATTTGCTGTTGGTTCATCTGCTAAAATAATTTTTGGATTATTCACATTGGCGCGGGCAATGGCAACGCGCTGCTGCTGTCCTCCGGAGAGGTTCTTTACTACTGCATCTTTTTTATCTTCAATATGATAAGCCTTCAGTTCTTTCTCTAAACGCTCAAGAAGTATCTCTTTTGGCATATTTGCAGGATAGAGCGGTAAAAGAATATTATCACTAACACTTAAATCAGGTATGAGATTATAGCGTTGAAAGATTATTCCGACATTTTCTCTTCTAAATGTAGCACAAAAGTGGTCAGGTAGTTTAGATACCTCTTTACCATCAACTATCACCCTCCCCTGTGTGGGTTTTGAAAGACCGGCAATAAGAGCCAATATGGTACTCTTCCCGCTTCCGCTTACTCCCTTTAAAACGACAACTTCTCCCTCACGCAACTCCAAATTAATATCGCTCAGTGCTATAACACCACCGTCAAACTCTTTTGTAACACCCTCAAGTCGTATCATCGCATCACCTCATCAGCATCAAGAGTTGCCACTCTCCACGAAGGAATAATTACCGCTGCAAAATAGAGTGGTACAACAAGTAAGAAAACCAAAAAGAGATAAAAGAACTCTATATGAGGTTCTAAAACAAACTGTTCACTTCGCAAAAGAATATCATGTAGAAAAATATTACCAAGTAATGGGGCCTTAGCATAAAAAACAAAAAGATATGCCAGCACCAATCCTGATAAATAGGCAAAGACAGCAATGAAAAAAGCTTCATAAAACTTGGCGCTCAGTACATCTTCAATACGCCAGCCAATGGCCTTTAAAATACCTATCTCTCTCTTTTCTTCACTGCTCACACCACTTAACTTATCATAGAGTATGATAAAAAATGTCATTAAAGTTACACTAAAGAGCGTTAAGAATGTTCCTGATTGAAAATTAAAAATATTCTCATAAGTCAACTGCTGCTCTTTTTTGGTAACAACCTTTGCATTTGG
>JAMORG010000090.1 GCA_027063745.1 Sulfurimonas sp. | reverse complement strand
CCGATCATTGGTTCTTTGGTTGATACAAAAAGAAGTCTTGCTAAAGGGACAAAAGCCTACCGTGTTAAAAAACAGGACTATGCAAAGTTTAGCTATCATGATGGGCTTTATATGATAAATGGGAGTGGGGGGTATGGTTTTGTGCTTGCACCTCTGCTTGCAAAGATGCTGCGTGAGCATATGCTGCAAAAGCAGCCAATAGCAAAGCAGCTAACGCCCGCTCGCTTTTTTGGGCGTTGGGTTAAACGATACGCACCACTTTAGGAGGAATAGTTTTAAAAACCTCTTTAAAGGCATTTGCTCTTACTTCACGCATCTTTCCAGTTGCAAAAGGAGAGAGATAGTAGGCAATCTCTCTACACTCATCTTCATCATAGTTTTTATCATACATAAAAACTACCTCTTTATCGAGTTTATGCACATGTTTTGAGAGTGATTGTGCGTAGAGAATGATGTTTTTATGGTGTCTGTCATACTTGTGACCCATACCCATAAAGACAAACTTGCCACTGAGACGAATGTTTGGTATGTCTTGATAATTGAGTTCTCTGTCATAGCGTGTGAGCTGCATGGAGCTGAGTTTGTCAAGGTCTGCATCAAACTCCTCTAAAATCGGTGTCGGTTCAATGTTCTCACGGTTATAGTTAAAGAGGTACTTGATCTCTATGAGTTTGCCCTTATAGTGCTCTTTAAATGCACCGTGAAGCAGGTAAGCACGAGGATTCTCAGCAAGCTCTACATAGCTGTCGTACTCCTCAAAACCATCCTCTTGTAAAAAGCGGCTGAGTTTGTAGCCTTTTGGTGCTTCTTCTGGGTTGTAGAGAAAGACTGTTCCTGCTACATGTTTACGCTTTTTTTTGAGCATTTGCTCGAGATCTTGTGTTGTTATCTTCTCATTTTCATCTTTGTTTACATAAATATAGTGTTCTGTTAAATAGTCCATATCAAAGTTTGTTGAGAACTTTCCAAATAGTTGCATAGAAAAACCTTTTTAATTTTGCAAATTATACTATAATTCTCTTCATGATATATATAGCTTTTCTTATTTTTACAATACTTATTTTACTTTTTGTTTTGTACCAGTGGCAGTTCTTTATGGTTTTTACACCACTTACTTACAGAAAGAGCCCTCTGTGTGAGGAGTGCTCACTTTTGAGTGCTGTTATGAGTGACGGAGTAGAGCTTGAAGGCGCACTCTATGAGCCACAAAACCCTAGCGCAACACTGCTTGTCTTTGTAGGGCGAAGCCATGATGCAGTAGGGCTTATCAATAAATTTGCACGAAGCTATGCAGATGTGCGTATCATTGCCTTTAACTATCGTGGGTATGGAAAGAGCGGTGGCACTGTAGATGAGAAAAATATTTACAGCGATGCTTTGGAGATTGCTGCATTGGTTGAGAAAAACTATGGTGAGTTTTTTACGCTTGGCTTTTCGATAGGTTCAAGTGTAGCAACATACCTGGCCTCACGCAAGGCAACAGCAGCACTCTTTTTAATAGGTGCCTTTGACTCAGTAGAAGCATTGGCACAAAAAAAGTTTTTCTGGTTGCCTAAATGGCTGTTTCGCTACAAGTTTCCAACTATTGAGTACATCAAAAAAGTAAGTGCACCAACATATCTCTTTGTCTCACGCGCAGATGAAATAGTACCCATAGAAAACGCCCAAAGACTCAAAAATTCAGTGCCAAATCTAGTGCATTACAAAGAGTTTGAAAAGCTTTCACACAAGGAGCTTTTGTGGGATGAAGAGGTTATAAAAACAATAAATGAGGTGATACATTGATATATAAAATAGCATTCTACTTTACATTGGCTGTTATCGAATACTTAGCAACGACAACGGTAGAGATAAAACTAATAGAATCCATATGGGACAAGGCAAATCACTTTAGTGCCTTTTTTGTGCTTTACATTCTTCTCTCTCTTGCCTATACCGAGCTGACAACACGTAGCAAAGCAGTATTGCTTTTACTCTTTGGTATGCAGATAGAAGTTGTACAGAGCTTTATAGATGGAAGATATTTTTCCATGCTTGATGTGGTCGCTGACAGTGTGGGGATATTACTTGGAGTCTTGTTCTTTAGAGTTGGAGCCCCTTATATTTTGAGACTCCGTGAGCATCTTTAGAGGAGTTTTTCCATAAGGTGAATATGAAAAGACTCTTGGTAGTTGATAAAGTCAAAGAATTTTGAGAGTTTTTCATCTTTGATGGCATCACTAAGCTCTTTACACATCTCTTTTGCAGCTTCCTCTTCTGCTATACCATCTACAATGAACTTTTTCAAATCTTTTACGATGTAAGTCATAGGATGCAGCTCACGCGGCAGTGCCAAGATGCCAAGACGAGCCATCATATTTCCAAATGATTTGAGGTGAAAGTGTGACTCATCGACAAGGTCTTGAAATACACTAAAGTGCAGGGCATTGTCTGTTCGTGCCTGCATGTAGGCATAGACCAAGATAAGCTCATACTCTTTGTAGGACTCTTCAAATAAAAAGAGCGTTAGGGCATCGATTTGCTCCTGTGCCAAATCATCCCACTTTCTCTCCATTGAAAAAGCAGTAACTTTTGCATCATTTTTAGCATCGCTTAAAAGTTGTGAGAGATACTCTAAAAGGTAGTCATCATCAGTTTTGACACGCTGCATCAGTACCGAGTCATCATACTCAGATGTAAATGCTTTTACTTCATCTTTTAAGGCTTGAAGAATTTCAAAGTTGCTCTCACGCTTAAGCAGTTGCATCTCTCTGTCGTAATTGTAGTCACTGCCGCTCTCAAGCAGGGCAGTACCTATCCACTTCATATGACGAAAAGCAATCTGCGAAAAGTCATACAGACGAGACTTTATAGCTTCATCTTCGATTGCAAATGATGCAAAAAGAATGCTTAACCAGAGTTCATGTCTTTTTTGGTATGTTTTACTTGTCATTTTCTTCTCCTTTTGAATCATCCTCTTTTACTTCACAGCTCTCTTTCATCTTGAGTGCATGTAACTCTTCATCGTGTCCGTTTTGTCTGTTTTCATAGTTTTTGAGTGATGCTATAAAGGCAGTAAAGACGATGTCCGCACAGATCTGCTGCTGTGGTGAGAGGTTTCCAAGCTTATCGTGCATTTTGGCTATTGCTTTTTGCGCATACTCTGTGTTATTACCCTTTATCATTTCAGTGTACATTGAGCCGATGACTACAGTATCTTGACAGCCGTTTGTTGCAAAGCGTACATCTTCGATGATATCATTTTTGAGTTTTGTGTAAAAGATAACATACTCACCTGTTTTTTCATCTAAGGCCACGCCGACACCATCGGCATCATCAAGTTTTCCGTAGTTTTTTGGATACATAAGGTGTTCTAGCATCTGAGGGCTCATACCCTCTGGCATTTTGACATCTTCAAACATATCTACTCCTTTTTAATATTTTATCTTGGCAAGATAGAGCCCGTTTGGCGGGGCTGGTTTTATCTTATGTTTTGCTTTTTTGCTTAAGTTTTCTTCTATCTGCTCTTTGTTCAGTGAAAGCAGAGCTCCAACCATCATACGAATCTGGGAGCGTAAAAATCCGTTTGCTTCAAAGTAGAGTATTATATACCCTTTATGCTTATATGCAAAGGCTTTGTATATTTTTCTCACAGTAGAGTTCTCATCACTCCCTTTTTTTATGAAATGCTCAAAGTCATGTTCACCCTCAAAGAGTTTGATGTTTTTGCTAATCTCGTCATAATTAACAGACTCTAAAAAAGTGATAAAATCAGCCATAAAAGGGTTGGAGTCGGCTTCTTTGATGATGTATCTGTAAACTCGTCTTTTAGCACTGTAGCGGGCATGAAAAGTATCATCAACAAGAGAGAGTTTTTTTGTCTGCATACTTGAGGGAAGCATTTTATTGAGCGTTCGTTTGAGTTTGTCTGCATCACTCCAATAAGCTGGCAGGTCAAAGTGACACACCTGTCCTGTAGCGTGTACACCTCTGTCTGTGCGACCACTTGCCACCACATTTGCATCAATGCCAAGCTGCGCTAAAATATGCGTGAGCTCACCCATAACGGTCTTTGGTGTCTCTTTTTGTATCTGAGAGCCAAAGTAAGCTGTCCCGTTGTAGGCAAGGGTAATCTTAGCACGCATTTAAAACTTCTGTACGATTGTTTTTCGGTAGATGAAGTAGCTTATACTTAACCATAGGAATGACATTACACCAATAGTATAAAAACCAAAGTATTTCTCTAAAGTAAGTAGTGAAGTGTAGAAAATAAGTACACTTCCAAAAAGATAGAGATATATTCTTCCTTTTTGATGACGTACATGAACAACACCGATAGCAACAACCAAAAAGAGTGTCAGAATAGGGAAGAGTGACATTAAAGTATTTCGAATGAAAAGGTGTTTGTTTCGCTTAAATTTGTTCTTATTAAGCCAATGTTGCAGAGGTGTCTCATAATTCTCTAAAGACATTCTCATAGTATCATTAATAAACATAGTATCAAAATTTATTTGTGAAAATTTTTCTGTTGAATAGCTGTATCCTTCTCCATTGTAGAGTTTAAGACGTAATATTCCTCCATCATTAATGACTTTTGCATCTTTGGCCGCGATGAGGATCTCCTCTTGCTGTTTTTTATTGAACAAAAATACTTTTGAGAAAGTTCCATCATCATTTTTTTTACCCAAATATAAAAGCC
>JAMORG010000089.1 GCA_027063745.1 Sulfurimonas sp. | reverse complement strand
GAAGGAACACGCTTTGACTGTGGGAGTGTAGATGGTTTCGTAGAAGCCACGAACTACTTCTACAAAAAGTCTAAAGAAGCTTAATAAGCTTCTTCTCCTCTAAAGCTTTTACAAAAGCAAAAAGGTCTCTTTTTAGATCTTCTTCTGAAACATCAAAAGAGTTTTTTAGCTCCTCTAGAACCAAAGCAAGCTCTTTTTTCTCTGCTAAAAGTTCATAAAAATAGCTTCCTATCTCATTTAGTGAGAAGTACTCTTGTGTATCGGCATCAAGCAAGATCATCTCTTCATCTACCTCTTGTACAAAAACACTCTCTTTTGTCTCTACTTTTGACTCTAATGTCATCTCTTTTCTCCTTGTAAATGTTCTATGACTTTCTCATAGACAAGTGGTAGTTTTTTAAGGTCATTTGGAACTGCAAGTTCATACATTGCAACACTGTTTGCAAATTTGGCTACATAAGAAAAACGCTCTTTTGAATTAAGTGCGATGTCCATCTCTGTTGAGTAACGAAGTCTCTCAAACTTAGCCACCCCTTTTAACTCTTTTATGCCTATCTCTTCTTTAGAATCTACAGGCTGCAGCCAGTAGATCTTTCCAATGGGATAGCTTTTTTCCTGAAAGTTGTCTGTTTTTTTTCCAAGGTCTTCTTTTGCTCTATATGGTCTGTGGTAAGGGTGTGAAGCATGTACTTTAAAGCACTTCTTTTGAGCGTCATAAAAGCTTGCAAGTTTATCATCACTTAAGAGTGGATGTTTTTTTTGCAAAAAGTAGTCTGTTAAAGTTGACTTTCCTGCATAACTGTCACCCATAAACAAAACAGCATGACCATCAACAACAACAGAACCGGTATGAAAAAAGTAGTATCTACCCTCAAGTGTAAAAAAGAGAGGCAAGACTATATGGATCAACCAGTACTCCATAAGTTTTGTAGTAAACTTTTCTGCTTTTGTGTAGCAAATACTCTTGTTCTGAATGTCACATACAAATGCAACACAATCTTTCACAACAAAAGCCCACCTATTTTTATTCTCATCCAAACTCTTTGGACTACAGAGGTAGATCTCTCTGTCTTGGTTCGTTTCAAAAAAAATTTTATGGGAATATTGTTCTAAAGAGAGAGTATCACACTTTTGAATCTGTATAGCATCTCTCTTCTCTTCTTGTGATGGGAAAAAAGTAAGTCTATGACCGTAAGCATAAAGATGCTCTTGAGACATCTTTAATGTGGTCTACATGCTTTTTTAATTTTACTCTTTGTATTTTTAGAATTCATTCTATGGTCATCCATGATACCTGCTTTTGCATTTGTAGGTTCAACCAACATACCAAGACTCGCTACAACAGGAGCGCTGTATGCAACTTTCTTTAAGAACTCTCTTCTTGTCTGCTTCATAAAAACTGCCTTTTCTTTTAATAATGAACGTATTATAACATAAAAAGTATTAAATTTATCAACAAAATCATATCTTTTTTATGTTTAATCTGTTAAAATACAACAAATTCAAATAAGGAAGAGTGAAGGTTATGAAAATCTTTTACAGTATCATGATTGCATCCGTTTTTTTGTTTAGCGGATGTACGCTCAAAGATGACAGGTTGTTCCAAAACATACCAGGAGCAGATGACAATACATCAGTTGTCAATGATGAAGAGTATGAACAAGAGGTCAAATATGAGTACAAAATTGCTCCAAATGACAGACTCTCTATTACAGTATATGTACAATCAGGTTCAGGTTCACAGCAGATGAACTCTATATTGGCAAGTAGTGATACAACACGCCAGGGACTAGAGAGCATAGATGCCTCTGCAGGTCTGCTTGTTACACAAAAAGGAACCGTACGCCTTCCTCTCATTGGCTCTGTGAAAGTTGCAGGCTACACAGAAGACCAAGCTTCTAAAGTGCTTATAAAAGAGTATAAAAAATACATTAGAAACCCTTATGTAGAAGTTGAGATCACAAACCAGCGTATCATCGTCATCGGTGAAGTGAATCAACCTGGTATTGTTCCTGTAGTAAATGGTACTATGAACCTTATAGAGGTCATCTCACGTTGTGGCTACTTAACTAATCAGGCTTCAAGAACAAACATTAAAATTGTCAGAGGAGATCTCAGAAATCCTAAAATACGAAACATAGATCTAACTGATGGGAAGAGCATAGTGTCAACAAGTATGCTATTGCAACCAAATGACATCGTTTATGTCCAAGCACGTCAGATGAATGCATTTAACAAAGCATTTAACGAAACAGTACCTTTCTTTAATACTGTTTCAGCAATCTTAAGACCATTTGTTCAAAGAACAATTATCTTAAACGAAGCACCGAAGTAGGCACAATGACACAAAACATACAACAAACGCATAATGATGAAATAGACCTCAAGCAAGTTTTTAGGGTTATGGCAAAATATAAGATTTCCATAATCCTTATCACCTTACTGTTTTTTATAGGTAGTGCAATATTTGCCTACTACAAGCAAAATATCTACGCTTCTCACGCAACTATAGAAGTCTTGGAAGATGACACGAACAGTGTATCTTCTACTGACTTTATGGTTAAGGCTTTTGGTGGAAATGCATACAATATGGACAATGAAATAGCTACCATTCAGTCTCGCTATATTGTTCAAAAAGCTCTTGAAAAATTAAACCTGACAACACAATATTTTCAGTACAACAAGCTGCACAAAAAGACAGAGCTTTACAAAAACTCTCCTTTTATAGTCACTAATATTTTAGTAGCAGAACCAATATATTATAAAACATTTGAACTTGAACCGATTGATGAAAAGTCTTTTAGACTGAAAATCGAACCTCTTTCTCTTTTTAGTATAAAAGGCATACTGGTTGAAGCAGGAGTACAGCAACTAGAAGATGATGAAAAGATAGAGTACAACAAAGTACATAAGTACGGAGAACAGATCAAAACTGCATGGTTTACCTTTAGTATAGACAAACTGGCTAATCTGAAAGCACAGAAATACACCTTTAACTTTATACCAAAAGAGCTACTCTATGATGTGTTCTCCTCAGGACTTTCGGTATCTTTAGCTTCGGAGTTTGGGTCTATAATCGACTTGACATATCAAGATACTGTGTCACTAAGAGCAGCTGAGATCTTAAATGCCATAGCAAATACATATATAGAAGAAGGTATTAAAGAAAAGACGAAAATAGCAGAACTTACACTTGGTTTCATTGACTCGCAGCTCGATGCTATAAACAGTAAACTTACAGCATCTGAACTTAGTCTTCAAAACTTTAAAGTAAATAACAATGTTGTAAACCTGCAAAACAAACTAGCTGTTGATACAGAAAAAGTTGCAGCATATGAAGCAGAACAGCAAAAACTGCAAACTGAGATAAACATCTTAACAAACCTACAGCATTATATGGACAACAACAGTGACCTCTCAGGGCTTACACTTGGTACCATTAACTTTGCAGACAAAAGCCTGGCTTCACTTGTACAAAAACTACAAGAACTGACAGAACAAAGAAACCTGCTTCTTGTTGATTACACTGAACTGCACCCTGAAGTTATCAAGCTCACGCAGAGTATTGTTTCAACAAAACGTGCTATAAAACGTGCACTGTCAAGTTCACTAAGACAACTTAGCCAGAGAAATAGAGACTTACAAAGAATGATATCAAAATATAACCAGTCTCTGGACTCCCTACCTAGCAAAGAAAAAGCGCTGGCAGAACTCTCACGTCCACTCAAAGTAAATGAGTCGGTCTATGAATATCTCTTACAGAAAAAAGCAGAGACAGCTATTTTGAAGTCTTCTACTATTGCTGATGCAAGAATACTTGATGCTGCACGTGAAGAACCGATTCCGATAAAACCAAAAAGAAAACTCATAGTCATCGTTGGTCTGATACTCGGGTTCATTTTAGGACTTGCACAGGCATTTTTACGTGAATACCTTGTCAATACTGTTCAAAATGCAGAAGATGTTGAACGCTATACCTCTTTACCTATTTATGGAGTCATTCCTCTAAACAAAGATAAAATGACAAAAAATATCTACATGGAGGCTTTTAGAAACATACGAACAAATCTTCAGTTCTTACCAGGAAATGAAAATAACAAGGTCATCTCCATCACATCTTCTGTATCTGGAGAGGGAAAAACAACTATTGTTGCATCTTTAGCCGAAGTACTTGCACGTGGAAACAAAAAAGTAATAGCGCTTGATCTTGACATGAGAAAAGCTTCTTTACATAAAAAGTTTGACCTAAACAACAACATAGGTATGTCCAACTATCTTACAGGACAAAACACGCTTGAAGATGTGCTACAAGAGACTGATATCTATGGACTAAATGTCATAACAACAGGCCCACTGCCACCTAATCCATCAGAGCTAATACTCTCAGTAATGTTTACGCAGCTTTTAGATACCTTGCGTGAGGAGTATGACTATATCATCATAGATACACCTCCTGCAGGTCTCGTTACTGATGCAACAATTATTATGAACTATTCTGATATATCATTCTTCATTGTTCGTGCGAAATATACACGAAAAGAGTTTGTCAAAAACATTGACCGTATCGCCAAAGAACACTCTCATAACAGAATAGGCCTTATTCTCAATGCTACACTCATTGGTTCAGAGTATGGTTATGGTTATGGAGCGAGCTATGCCTATGGATACGGCAATGCCCAGTACTATAAAGACAGAGGATAAATGATGCTTA
>JAMORG010000088.1 GCA_027063745.1 Sulfurimonas sp. | reverse complement strand
GCAGTTCTACTTCATCTTCATGTGAGTTTGCAAAGTCCATATAGAGTGTCGGCACTTCGTTGTCTATTACATAATTTCTGATTTTACAAGCCAGGTTTGTCTTCCCCGAACCCTGCTCTCCAAGGATGAGTGTATTGTGCGTGAGCATACGTTTTTCAAGTCTCAGTGCATCGATTGTGTCTAAATATTTTCCTATAACATCTCTCATTTTCTTTCCTCTCATAACGATTGATTTTAGCTATTATATCTTCTTGATGGTAAAAACGATATAATACAGTTATGAATTACAAAACAATTGCACAAGAGACATTAGATATAGAAGCACAGACGCTACTTGGCGCAAAGGAAAGTATAGGTGATGAGTTTGACAAGGCAGTAGAGATGATTCTTAACTGCAAAGGCAAACTTGTTGTCAGCGGCGTTGGTAAAAGCGGGCTCATTGGAGCAAAGATGGCAGCGACATTTGCCTCAACGGGGACTCCCAGCTTTTTCTTACACCCTACAGAAGCCTTGCATGGTGACTTGGGTATGATTGATGAGCGTGATGTTGTTCTTGCCATCAGTTACTCAGGTGAGAGCGAAGAGCTCAGCTCTATCTTGCCACACATCAAACGTTTTAATGTGCCACTTATCGGCATGACAAAAAATGCAAACTCAACGCTTGGAAAGTACAGCGATATACTCATCCCTGTTCGTGTTGAAAAAGAGGCATGTCCGCTAAATATCGCTCCGACAAGCTCAACAACGCTCACGCTTGCACTTGGTGATGCTTTGGCAGTTTGTCTGATGCGGGCACGTGACTTTCAAAAGTCAGACTTTGCCTCTTTTCATCCAGGCGGAGCACTTGGAAAACAGCTCTTTGTAAAGGTAAAGAACCTGATGCAGAGCCAAAACCTTCCAATCATACAAGATGATGCCAAGGTCAAAGATGCCATAGTAGCCATGAGCGAAGGCAGACTTGGAAATGTGCTCATAGTTGATAAAAACAACAAACTTGTTGCACTTATGAGTGACGGTGATGTTCGTCGTGCACTGCTGAGTGAAGGTTTTTCGCTTGAAGACAATGTCTTAAAATATGCAACCATTAACCCGTTAAGTATCGATGATGATGAGATGCTGGCAAGTGATGCACTTGTTTTGATAGAAGAGAAAAAGATACAGCTTTTAGTTGTAACAGATAAAGAAAAAAATATAAAAGGGGTACTTCATATTCATACCCTTATAGAAAAAGGAATTTCATAAACTATGAGATTAAACAAATATATAGCACACTACTCAACCTACTCACGCAGAGAAGCTGACCGTGCGATTCAAGATGGTTATGTCCGTGTAAACGGCGAGATAGAAGACAATCCTGCAACGCAGATAGAAGAGGGACGTGATATCGTCTACATTAGCGGTAAACAGGTAAGTCCGCAGGAAAAATATACGGTTATAGTTTATAACAAACCAAAGGGTGAGCTTGTAACAAAGTCAGACCCAAAAGGGCGTCGTACTATTTATGATTCACTTCACAGAGACTTTCGTCACTTTATCCCTGTCGGGCGTTTAGATTATGCTTCTGAGGGGCTGCTGCTTTTAACAGATGCTTCGCATGTGGCAACAGCGCTTATGGAGTCAGACCTAGAGAGAATCTACAAGATAAAGATTCGTGGAGAGGTTACACACGATATGGAAGAGGCAATGCTAAAAGGTCTTTATCTTGAAGATGCAAGTGCAGGTGCACACTCACACTCTAAGATCAAGTCAATGGAGTTTAAACCTTTCATCGGCTATAAGATTCAAAAGAACCAGCCTAACTATTCTGTGCTTAAAGTTGCACTCTCAGAGGGGAAAAACCGTGAACTGCGTCGCTTCTTTGCGCACTTTGGGGCTGAAGTGGTTGATCTTAAACGCGTGAGCTTTGCTGAAATTGAGCTTAACAATCTTCCAACAGGAAAAACACGCTATCTGGCGCGTTCAGAGTACTCTGCACTGCATAAGTTTTTAAAGACAGAGAAGCAAAGAGCAAAAGAAGAGGCAAAATTGGCTAAAAAAGAGCGCAAGCAAGAAGAAAGTCAAGAAAACGAGTAGAGTATGGACTTCACTCATCTTCTGCGACCAAAATCTTTTGATGAGATGATAGGGCAGGAGCATCTTGTCTCTGAGAGTGCACCGCTGAGAGTACTGTGTGAGAAGGGCTCTTTGGGACACAGCTTCTTCTTTGGACCTGCGGGTGTTGGCAAGACCTCTTTGGCACGCATCATCGCATCGGTGATGGATATGCCCTTTTATGAGATGAATGCAACGTCACTCAAAATCGAAGAGCTGCGTAAAATTTTCGCGCAGTACAAAAATGCCCTCCAAAAACCACTTATTTTCATCGATGAGGTACATCGTCTCTCAAAAACACAACAAGAAGTACTGCTGCCTGTGATGGAGAACAATTCTGTTTTAATCATCGGTGCTTCTACTGAAAACCCATTTTTCTCGCTTACTTCTGCTATTCGTTCACGCTCTATGCTTTTTGAACTCTTTGCCATCTCCAATGAAGAGCTTTTTAAACTTTTAGACAGAGCAATCGCTCACGCAGTACTTATTATGGATAAAGCAGCAAAAGAGTATCTCGTAGCTACCAGTGGCGGTGATGCAAGAGCGATGCTAAAGCTTTTAGAGTTTGCCAGTGAAGTTAACACTACTGTAACACTTGAGTTGTTACAATCATTGCGACCAAATGCTCTGCAAGCCGGAAGTAGTGAAGCGGGAGTGCATTATGATTTGGCTTCTGCACTTATAAAGTCGATTCGCGGCAGTGATGCTGATGCTGCCATCTATTATTTGGCTCGTTTGATTGATGGAGGGGAGAGTGCTGAATTTATAGCGCGTCGTTTAGTCATACTTGCGAGTGAAGATGTAGGCAATGCCAACCCTCAGGCACTAACGCTCACTACTTCCACACTAACAAGTGTGAAGCAGATCGGCTATCCGGAAGCTCGTATTATTTTGGCTCAGGCTGTAGTGTATCTCTGTGCATCACCAAAGTCAAACTCGGCATATATGGCAATAAATGCTGCTCAAAAAGCCGTGCGTGAGGGAGTTATACTCGATATTCCCAAAAATATACGTCAGCAAAATGAGGGATATTTATACCCTCATGATTATGGTGGTTATGTTGCGCAAGAGTATTTGCAGGATGCATTATCGTTTGTAACACTGAAAGAGATCGGTTATGAAAAAAAGATGAAAGAGTGGCTTGAATTATTGAAAGCATAAGTTTAATTGTGATAATATGGAGAAGCTAAAAAATAATTAAATAAACTTTAAGGGTTTGCAATGGAAATTTCTACAGCGGGGAATGTAGTTACCATCAAAGGTAACATTAAAACGGTAAGTGACTATCAAGAGATCAAAAGTACTCTTGACTCTATGATAACGACACATAAAAGCATTACTATAAATATACCTGATTCTATCTCTATCACATCATCGGTTATCGGGTACTTTACAAAGCTTGTTCAAAAAGAGAAAATAGATCTGAGCATTAAAGTCGGTGATTCAGACTTAATGGAGCTGTTTGATGACTTGGGATTAGTTTCTCTTTTTAAAGTAAGGAAGGCATAAATCATGACAATAAAGGCAAAATTAAATCTTATTACTGCAATCGTAGTCTCTTTTGCACTTGTTATTATTGCATTGACTTTAAATGAGACAATGGAGCAAAAAAGAGTACTCAATCAGGCGCAACAGTTAAACAAGCTTTCCCAAAAGCTCTCTTTACTTATACACGAGACACAAAAAGAGCGTGGAGCGAGTGCCGGTTATTTAGGTTCTCATGGGAAAAAGTTTGGAGATATTTTGCCAAAACAAAGAGCTCTTACTGATGCAAAATACACAGAATTAAAAGAGTATCTGCAGACATTGGATATGGATGAGTTCTCCCAGGAATTGCAGCATGATATGCACTCTATCTTAACTAAAATGGAAAAACTGCCAGAGGTACGTAAACGTGTAGAGAACTTTAATATCTCAGTAAAAGATGAAGTGAAATACTATACAGATGTCAATAGAGATATCTTAAATGTTGTAGCATTAACTGCAAAACTTGCCAATACTCCAGAACTTGTAAAAGCACTCAGTGCCTATACAAACTTCTTAAAATCAAAAGAGCGTGCAGGAATAGAGAGAGCTGTAATGAGTGCAACATTTGGAGCTGATAAGTTCGGTGAGGGAATGTTTGCCAAGTTCATTACGCTTATCGCAGAACAAAATGCATATATGGATGCTTTTTTAAGTATAGCACCAGAAGATTCTGTGAAGATGTATCATGAGACAATGAAATCTCCTGTCGTAGCAGAAGTGAATACAATGCGTGAGATTGCAAAAAAGAACTTTTTGGAGGGAGATTTTGGAGTTGACAGTGTTGTGTGGTTTCAAAAGATTACTCAAAAGATTAATCTTTTGAAAAAGGTTGATGACAAGATTGCAAAAGCAAATGACAAACTCTTAGAGTCAATAGAAGCAGCCCAAGAGACAAAAGCACTTATTACACTTGTAGGGTATATACTCTTTGCAATAGCAATTTTTACAATTATTTTCTTTATCTCACGTGGAGTAAACAGAAGTGTTCAAAGCTCACTTGAAAAGATTCAGTGTATCTCTAGTGAACTTGATCTTACATGTAGTGTTGTTGTTGAGGGAGATGATGAGATCTCTGCAATTTCAAAAGCGCTCCATACAATGATAATTGCCTTTAAAGAGACAGTCTATAATGCTCAGGATGTTGCAAATGCTACCAATGCCGAGAGTGCGCGTCTTAGTCAGGTTGTCGAGACATTGGCAAATAATGGAGAAAAAGAAGAGAGTGAGATAGAGTCTGTAAATAATCTTATCTCTGAAATAGGAGAAAAATTAGATGTTGTTGAAGAGTCAACGATTGTTGTAACAGAAGATCTTGATGGTACATATCAAGTACTTGACAGTTTTATTACAAAACTCAACGATGTTGTGCTCTCTATTGAAGATGGAACACAGCAGCAACAAGAACTTGTAAATAAAGTAGCATCACTGACAGAACAGGCTAAAAACATTAAAGAGGTGCTCGCAATTATCTCTGATATCGCAGATCAGACAAATCTTCTTGCACTTAATGCCGCTATTGAAGCTGCGCGTGCAGGTGAGCATGGTCGTGGGTTTGCTGTTGTTGCTGATGAAGTTAGAAAACTTGCAGAACGTACACAAAAATCTTTAGCTGAAATCAGTGCAAATGTGAATCTTATAACGCAAAATGTTGTTGAGATTGCAGAAGAGACAGATACTACATCGCAAGGAATGCAAACAATAGCGGGTTCTGCTCAAGAGCTTATAGAGTCTTCTAATGAGACAAAAGAGAAACTGCTTGTGACAAAAGAGAAGTCGTCTGATGTAATGCACCAAAGTGTCTTTATCGCAACAAAAACAAAAACACTTATCTCTACTATGGATGAGATTGTAGAAATTGCACAGACAAACGGTGAGTTACGTAGTACAGTTGAGAATGCTGTGGACAAACTCTCTGCTGATGCTAAAAAGCTACAAAACGAACTCTCAAAATTTAAAATCTAATGTCACAAGAAAGATTACAAGAGTTAGAAGATAATGAGGCGTATGCCTCATATCAGGCTGAACTTGCTTTTCAAAAAGAGCTCAATATCCTTCGAAATGATTTTTACTATCAGATGATAGATTCTACAGGTATCTCTTTGGTGGATTTTATGTACCGTCCACTGGATACGCTGAGTGGAGATGCATACAGTGTTCGTAAGATAGATGAACACCGTACATTTTATCTTTTGGTTGATGGCATGGGTAAAGGGGTTTCTGCATCGCTTACTACTATTACAATGACTGCTTTTGTCAATCATCTCATAGATAAAATGATTGAGTATGAGAGTTTTAGTTTGGGTATTTTAATTCAAGAAGCTATCTCTTTTATTCAGCCGATTTTGCTTGAGGATGAAGTCTTGTCCATAGATTTTATCCATTTTAACACTTACTTTAAAGAGCTTGAGTATGCAAAATTCTCTATGCCTCCTTTTTTATTGCAGGACTCTGATGATGTGATTCATAAGGTCAAATCCAATAATGCTCCACTAAGTAAATGGACTGAGGAATACAAAGTTGAGAGTATCAATGTTCAATCTATTGAGAAGTTTTTGTTTTACAGTGACGGAATTGTAGAAAACCAGATTAAAGATAGCCCAAAAGAGACCTATGCCAAGTATGTAGAAGAGGACTTTAAAAACTCTTTTACCAAAGAGGAGTTCAGGGAGAAGTTTTTTGACAAAATTGCCAAACAAGAAGATGATCTCTCTTTGATATTTATCAATCCTTTACCGTTAAATAAAGATAATCTTGTAGCAAAAAAAGAGTTTCCTACAAAGTTGACTGTTTTAGAGGATGCAAACCTTTGGTATGAAGAGTTGTTATCATCTTTGGAATTAGAGCCAAAAAGTGTTATTAAAACCTCTTTGGTTTTTACAGAACTTATGATGAATGCATATGAACATGGTAATTTAGGTATTGATTCTCAGAAAAAACATATCTATATGGAGAGTGATCAATACTTTGAAAAGTTGCAGGAGCTGGAAGTCGATAACAACAAAAAGATAGGAGTTGAAGTTTATAAACTTATTGAGCCGCACTCTACTTATGTGGTTACAAAGATATGTGATGAGGGCGAGGGTTTTGATACGCAAATATTGGCTCAGATATTTAGAAACTCTAAAAAATTCAACGGACGTGGTGTTTTTGTCTCACGCAAAAACTCTATGGGTATATACTACAACTCCAAAGGGAACTGTGTTTTATATCTAACAAAAATATAAAGGGACAAAAATGTCAACAGTAGATAAACAAGAGGCCCTGGACTATCATGCCAAGCCCCGTGCGGGCAAGATTGCCATAGAAGTTACAAAGCCGGTTGCAACACAAAAAGATTTGAGCCTTGCCTATACACCGGGTGTTGCAGTGCCTTGTTTGGAGATAGAGAAAAATCCTGAAGATGCTTACAAATATACAGCAAAGTCCAATCTTGTAGCCGTTATTAGTAATGGAACAGCTGTTTTGGGGCTTGGTAACATAGGGGCACTCGCTTCTAAGCCTGTTATGGAGGGTAAAGGGGTACTTTTTAAGAAGTTCTCAGGACTAGATAGTTTTGACATCGAAGTAGATAGTGAGAGTGTTGATAGATTCTGCTCTGTGGTATCTGCCATTGCCCCTACTTTTGGTGGTATCAACCTAGAAGATATTAAAGCACCTGAGTGTTTTGAGATAGAAAAACGTTTGGTTGAAGAGCTCGATATTCCTGTGATGCATGATGACCAGCACGGAACAGCAGTTATCTCTACCGCAGCAATCCTTAATGCCTGTGAGCTTACAAACAAAGAGCTAAAAGAACTAAAAATTGTCATAGTTGGTGCTGGTGCTGCGGCTATTTCTTGTGGGAGACTCTATAAGCATGTTGGTGTGAAGAACGTCTTGATGCTGGATTCTAAAGGGCTTGTTCACGCTGGACGCAGTGACTTAAATGAGTATAAACGTGAGTTCGCTCAAGAACACTACATGAGCAAAGAAGAGATCTTTGATGGCGCTGATGTTGTTGTTGGGCTCTCTCGTCCCGGCACATTTGATGTAGAAGATATTAAACGCATGGCAAAAAATCCTATTATCTTTACTTTGGCAAATCCAACACCTGAGATCATGCCAGAAGATACAAAAAAAGTACGACCTGACGCAATAGTAGCAACAGGGCGCAGTGATTATGCCAACCAAGTAAACAACGTTTTGGGTTTTCCTTTTATCTTTCGTGGGGCTATAGATGTACGTGCTAAAAAGATAAACACTGAGATGAAAATAGCAGCAGCATATGCACTCGCTGACTTGGCCAAAAAAGAACCTCCTTCGTATCTGCGTGAGGTATATGGCAAGGAGATGAGCTACGGAAGTGAGTATATCATTCCCTCTCCGTTTGACAAGCGTCTTATAGTTGAGGTCTCATCTGCCGTGGCACAGGCTGCTGTTGAGAGTGGTTCATCGACTATGAAAGATTTTGATATTGATGCCTATAAAAAAGAGCTTGCAAAACGAATAGACTAAGCTTTAAGCTTTTTAGCCTCTTTATAAAAACGTTTGAGCCCTTGTTTGGCTTTAGGTGTTAGCTCGTAAGAGATGAGTTTGAGATACTCCTCTACATCTTTAGGGCTTACACCACGCTTTTTTGCTGCTTTTTGTAAGAGATACTGTGGAATTTTCTGTTTGTTTTTTAAAAATGTTTTACTAATCTTTTTATAACGTTTGGCATCTTTGTTATAACACAGCAGTGCAAAAACAAAGGGGAGTTTGTAGCGCTTATGCCACTCATGGGCCAAGTCAATATAGTCACTGTTTTGCAAGGCGTATCGTAGCGCCTTGTCTCCAATGAGAACTTCTCCTTTGATACCTAGAATTTTTGCCAAGACATTGGAAGATGCAGACTCTTTGTCACTTTTTGTTTTGCGTGAGGGAATAGCTAAAACACTCAAAACCTCTTTTTTTGCAATAATACCTAAAGGAACATGCTTGCTTTTTGTTGCTGTTATACTTGATATAAAAGCAGCATCAACATCACGACGTACAAAGCGCCTGTTTATTTTGGCAGGAACATCCTCTTTATGCTGCATAATAGCTTTTTGTTGTGAGGAGCGAAGATAGCGC
The DNA here is from genome assembly GCA_027063745.1 of Sulfurimonas sp. Taxonomy (GTDB): domain Bacteria; phylum Campylobacterota; class Campylobacteria; order Campylobacterales; family Sulfurimonadaceae; genus Sulfurimonas. The sequence goes on along the minus strand of JAMORG010000088.1, from coordinate 16,251 downwards.
TTCATAAAGATGTGAAATGGCAGAAGGTTTAGATACTCTATTTTTCCAAAAATCATTTTGCAATTATACAGCACTTAACTTATCTTAGATATAATTTATCTAATAAAATATAGAGGCAGAAAAAATATGGTTAGAGTAGAATTTTTAGGACCGATACAAAAAGAGCCTATGGAGTTGGATATAAACAACTTACAAGAGCTTGCAGTAGTTTTGCAAGAGGACAAAGAACTCAGTGAATGGCTGCAAAACTCTGCAGTGGCAGTTAATGACACACTTGTAAGCTCTTTGGATATAAAGCTTAAAGATGGAGACAAAATCTCTTTGTTGCCACCTGTATGTGGAGGCTGAGATGTTAGAACTATATAACGGTGCTTTAGATGTTCCTGAGATATTGGCTCGCTGGTACAAAGAGGAGGCACAGAGTAATTATGGTGCATATATCCCTTTTGTAGGGACTGTGCGTAGTGAAGACGGTATTGATGGGCTTAGTTTTGATATCTATGAGCCTATATTAGAGTCGTGGTTTGCTTTGTGGCAGCAAAAGGCACAAGAGAGAGGTGCGATTATCAAAATGGCTCACTCACGCGGTGATGTAATGCTGCATGAGTCATCATACATTGCAGCGGTATTCTCTCCAAAGCGTCGAGTTGCTTTAGAGTTTATTGATAAGTTTGTTGAGGACTTTAAAGCAAGTGCACCCATCTGGAAATATGATCTTATAGATGGCAAGAGAGTTTATGCAAAAGATCGCTCAACAGCGATTGAGGGAAGTGGAATTTTAGGAGAGAAGCAATGAGTATAACAGGAATGGATTTTATATCTTTTGAGACGAGTCAAAATATGTTAGAGCTGCTCAGTGTCAATGATAAGCGCTTTGAGAGAGTTCCGCTGAGTGACTCTTTAGGGAGGGTACTGGCTGTTGATATTGTAGCGGAGTATAATGATCCGGCATTTCCGACTGCTTCTATGGATGGTTATGCAGTGCGTCATGAAGATCTTGAACTTGGACGTGAACTTGTAGTACTTGGGGACAATCCTGCAGGGCATGATGAGACGCGTGAGCTAAAATCCGGAGAGTGTATTAAAACTTTTACCGGTTCTATGATGCCAGCAGGGAGTGACACACTCATTCAAATAGAGAATGTAAGTTACAATGACGGCAAGATAGTTATCAATGAGATGGTAGCAAAGGGGAATGCCGTAAGACCTGTGGGTGAGGGCTATATGGCCGGTGAAGTGCTCATTGAAAAGGGTACAAAGATAGGTTTTGCCGAAATCGGTGTGATGGCGGGGCTTAACTGTGTGATGGTAAAAGTAGCACTGCGTCCGCGCGTGAGCGTTATCGCAACAGGGAGTGAGATACTTGACCTTGGTGAGAATTCTACAAACCCTGCACAAATTCGCAGCTCAAACAACTACACACTCCAAGCCCTCTTTACGCAGGCCGGTGCAGAGGTTATTCAACTAGGAACTGCTCCGGATGACAGAGATGCTTTGATGGATACTTTTGAACAGGCTTTAGAGAGCAGTGACATACTTGTAAGTACCGGAGGAGTAAGTGTAGGGGATTATGACTTTGTCAAAGATATTGTGCCTCGTCTTGGTGCTGAGATAGTCTATAAAGGTGTGGGTATCAAACCGGGTCGTCATATCTTGGTAGCAAAAAGAGGGCATAAATTTATTATTGCACTTCCAGGATTTGCCTACTCTTCCACCGTTACAGCGATACTTTATGTACTTCCGTTGATTGCCAAAATGTTAGGTAAAGCAAAGCCTTATACTACCGTGGCAGCAAAACTGCAAGAAGAGTTTAAAAAACGAAGTCCTTTTACAGAATTTACTGCCTGCAATGTTGTTGTCGAAGATGGTGAGTACTTCATTAACTTTAAAGATAAAAAGGTCGGTTCATCAGCGATACTTATGAATATGCTGCATAATTCTGGCCTGATGATAGCAGGTGAAGATGATAAGTTTTTAGAGGCAGGAACAGCTGTCAATGTAATACTACTGGAGAATTTTTAATGAGAGCACTTGGTATAAACCCAGAGACAAAAGAGATAGAAGAGCATGATCTAAAGATGCAGGCAAATACACTCTACACCTACTTTAGCTCACTGCTTATTGATGAGAACTATGGGCTTAAAGATCATGTCATTTATAGTGATGCAAATGCCCTCTCACAAAAGAAGCCTGTCTATTTTATAGGTGAGCAGTTAATTGTTGGTGATGCCGTTGTTTTTGGAAAGCAGGAGTTTGATGATGTGGATGCAACTATTTCCAAAGAGGATTTGGCAACTCTTATCAATTATGAATTAAATGATTTTTATTCAAAAGTGCTCACGCAGCTATCAGATACTGATATTAACCTCTATAGAACATTTGAAGTAGAGAAAAATGGTGAGCGTATTGCACTTAATACGGAGTGGGTGCTTTACACTTTTAATATTGCAGATGAGAGAACAAAAGAGTACTTTATAAATGAGCTCCAAAAAGTACTTGACAGCGGAGAGTCAGTAGAGGCTTATATGCAAAAAATGGCTCAACTTGCTATGAATGTAGCTGCTTAAAAAAGCATTATACGTTCTATAAACCAAAAGGCAGCCGTTACCCCAATGGCATAGACAATAACTTTTTGTAGCTTCTCTAAAGAGCCTTTATAGAGTCTCTTTAGAAGTGTTAAAATAGTAAGAATAACGGTAATGAAAAGTAGTTGACCTAGTTCAATACCTACATTAAATGCAAACAAAGAGAGCCCTAGTTCTTCTTGAGGCAGACCAATACTTTTTAAAACATTTGAAAATCCAAAACCATGTAAAAGTCCAAAGATAAAAGAAATTATAGAGAGATGACGTTTTGTGAGCGTTATCTGAGGGCTAAGCAGCTCACGGGCTAAGAAGAGAATACTAAGAGCAATCATGGCTTCTATGAATCCAACAGGCATATTGACAAGACCTAGCATTGCTGATGCAAGGGTAAGTGAGTGAGCCAGTGTAAAAGCAGTAATGGCAAAGAGGAGCTTTTTGGTACTTTTTGCAAGCAGTACAAGAGAGAGGACAAAGAGCAGATGATCATATCCCAAGAGTATATGTTCAATGCCTAAGTGAAGATAGGACTCAAAAAGTTCGATTTGTGAACTTTTACCTTTTAGTTCTATAAAAGGTGTATGGGATCGAAGTAACTTTTTTTTGCTAAGTTTTGGACCTTCATAGTGAATGAGTACCCCTTTGTCATTTCTCAAAAGTCCTTCTATCCAGATGCGTGAGCCAAGAAGACCTTTATCACTACACTGCATTGTATATCTGTTAATAATAAAACCGTTACGTATCTCTTGAGTCTCTTTTTGTGTAGTAAGACAGTATGAAGGGTAGTTGATGCTAATACTGTTAGCATAGAGATCTTGCAGGGGTTTTTTATAGGTAATATTGAGTTGATGTGCATTGTTTTCAACAATATCTATGTAAGAGAGTCCGCTTTGATGTCCAAAGAGTAAAAAAGGTATGAGGAGTATGAAAAATTTTATCATAGCTACTCTTTTTGTTGCGGGTAGAGTTTATAGAGCCGTTGAAACTCTTTGTTGAGGTTCTCTTTTCTTCGGGCTTTTTTAAAGTCACGATAGACTCTCTCCTCAACATCTTCAAAAGGATAGGCCTGAGTTGTAGTGTAGTCGTTTATATAGACAAATTCAGAACCGTTTTTACTTGGTATTGCATCAAGCCACTCTCCTTTTGGTGCGATGAGGAGTTGTTGTGTAAAGTATTTTCCAAACTTTTTATTTAAATCATCTATAGAGAATTGCTCTTTTTTTAGGTTTAACTCTGTTGGGTTGGTATTTTGCAGCAGTTGATATAAACGTTTTACTTGTTCTTTTGTAAGTTTGTCAATGTGGATATGAAAAAGGCTAAGAGACTCTTTTTTTGAATAATCTTTGAGATGTTTTTTGTAAAACTTCTCTAACTCCACTTCACTTGGCTCGCTCTCTTTGTTTTTTGCGTTTAAAATCGCATACATTTTTTGCAGAACTATTTTTTCTATGGTAGGATCATTTTGTGTAAGTTTGAGTGCTTCAGCAGCTTTGAGCAGTACTTTTTTCTTATAGAGTTCCTTTTGCACAGCTTCTTTGATGTTTATGTTCTTGTCAAAGAGTAGTTCATACTGTTTTTGGTTAAGAGAGAGCTCTTCTTTGGAGATAGAAACAGGGTGTGATTGTTGCAGGGTTTTGAGTTGTTCTTTTTCTCTTTGAGGCTGCAAGGCAGAGTAGATGATGTAGAGTATGGTACCAAGAAGTAAAAAGTGCAGTAGTGGCTCACGCAGGACATTATAAATAACGGTTTTCAACTTAACTCTTTTACAATCTATTTATGTGTATAATATACTGAATTAACTAAAGAAGGTATTAATATGGTTTTAGTAACTGGCGGTGCAGGTTATATTGGTTCACATACATGCGTGGAGCTTAGTGAAGCAGGGTATGATTTTGTAGTTTATGATAATCTTTCAAACTCTTCGCAAGAAGCACTTAAGCGAGTAGAGAAAATTACAGGTAAAGCGATAAAATTTGTCAAAGGTGATATTCGTGACAGAGAAAAACTCCAAGAGACTTTTGATGCTTATGATATAGATTCTGTTATTCATTTTGCAGGGCTTAAGGCTGTTGGTGAGTCGGTTGAAAAACCGCTCAAGTATTATGATAACAACATTTGTGGAACAGTGGCTCTGTGTGAAGTTATGGAAGCAAATAACTGCAAAAATATTGTTTTTTCATCTTCTGCAACGGTCTATGGAGATCCGCATACTACACCGATAAAAGAGAATTTTCCTCTGAGTGCTACAAATCCTTATGGAAGAAGTAAGCTTTTTATTGAAGAGATTTTACGTGATCTTAATGTTGCAGACAGTAGCTGGAGAGTAATACTGCTACGTTACTTTAATCCTGTAGGCGCACACAAGTCAGGTACAATAGGTGAAGATCCAAACGGCATACCGAATAATCTTATGCCATTTATCTCTCAAGTGGCCGTAGGTAAGCGTAAGGAACTTAGTGTTTTTGGAGATGATTACGATACGCATGATGGAACGGGTGTTAGAGATTATATTCATGTGGTCGATTTGGCAAAAGGGCATGTAAAAGCACTTGATAAAATGAAAAAGATGGAGGGTGTGCTTACTGTAAACCTTGGAACAGGCAAGGGATATTCAGTTTTAGATATGGTGCATGCTTTTGAGAAAGCTTCTGGTAAAAAAGTACCCTATAAAATAGCACCAAGACGCCCTGGTGACATTGCAAAGTGTTATGCAGATCCAAGCTATGCCAAAGAGGTTCTTGGCTGGGAAGCAACGCGAGGAGTCGATGAGATGTGTGAAGATACATGGCGATGGCAGTCAAACAACCCAGATGGCTACAAAAAAGCCTAGTGGGTGTATAGAAATTGATAGGTCAAGAAAAGCTCTAGGATACTTCCTCCAACACCACTGACATCATTGGTATATTTTATACCGGTGACAAGATGATCTTGGAGATATACTTTCCCTCCATAGCCTGCATAAAATCCGTATGTAAGACCACCAATATCACTGTTATAGTAGGATGAAACCTCAAAGAACGGTCTCCAAACACGTGTGTAAATGGTTGAGTTTTGCATACCATAATTAAAAACAAGCCCCAGATTATAAAAATCATTTGGAAGTACTTTATAATATTCGTTTCTTAGTTGTTCTATGACACCTTTATCTCCTGATGCTTCACTGTATGAGCCTTGATCCATAAAGAGAATAACACGCATATCCGGATAACCGTTGCGGAGTTGATGACCAAGAAGTGCTTGAATATATGTTCCATCGCCTATATATACATTATCTTGAGAATTATATTTGTTTTTATCAACACGTACTTCAAGAGAAGTTGAGTTGAGTATATTATAGATAACTGTTGCACTAAGCATATTTTTCATGCCGCCAAGAAGCAGTTGAATAGACTCATCCGCTTTTATGTTTTTAGCAGCTTCTGCCTGAAAACTAAAGTAGTTGTCAAGTTTATACACTCCTTTTATATCAGCAAAATAATAACTATCTAAAGAAGAAGCTTTTCCTATGCTTGCTGTTATTTTTCCTTCATTAAAAAGCTGCTTAAATCCACCATATATTTCCGTAGAACTCGAAGGGACATAAATAAGTACATTTTTATCTAAGCTGGAGTTTTTGTAGTAGTTTATATGTGCAAAGAGATAAAGACCATCTGCAACATAAAACGCGTTATCTAGAGTGATATATTTTCGCAGTAGTGGATCTCGGTTATAGTATGATGTTTTTGTTTCAAACATATCGCTACGCTCTTTTGAATAGTTAAGCATCGATATGTAGGCATTTTTATTCTTCTCACTTTCTTCGAGTGAATCAAAGGCAAGTGTCTGTGCAAGGGCTATCTCACCGATTTGATGTGCACCGTATGAGGCATCATCACGAGGAATTTGATGGAGATGATAAAATAAAAGATCCTCTTTTTTGGTGTGATCTTCTTCTAAGAGTGCATCTGCAAAGTCGAGCCATATTGGAGGGTTTTGTGTATGGAGATAGACATTGTGAGCCATATCTGTAGCACCGATTTTTACAGCAAGAGAGTAAGAAAGATCATCATAGTGCGCTTTTGTGAGCTTGCTTTTGGCCTCTTTGAGCTCTTTTGAAAATGTATCGATATCATCAAGATGTAGCGATACGCGTAGCCAGTCATAAAGAAATTTATCATTATTTTGTAAAGCAGGGTTGTTTTGTAATTCTTTATGCATATTTTTTCGTAAAGTTCTTAGTGTCTGCATATGTGCGTTTTCATTGAACTGTGCTTTGTAGATATCATCTTCTAAAAAGAGAAAATCTTTGCTTTGCGTGAGTCTGGAGTGCTCTTCTTTAAGCTTTTGTAGATAAAAAGAGGCTTGATTGACATCATGAATGGTAAAATAGAGTGCTGCTATTGGTAAAAGATAATCAGATGGAAGTTTAGGATTGTCTGTGATGTCGTTGAGCAGTATCTTTACTTCTTGATTATCTCCTAACTGTAGATACAGGTCAATGATTTGCAGCTGAGCACTTAGGGTATTGTTATTTAAAGAGCGTGCTTGTTGCAAAGTAGAAAAAGCTTTCTCTTTTTGATGTAAAAGAGCATAGAGACGTGCTTTTAAAATATAGTAATCTACCTGTTTTAGAAGCGCTGATTGTGTGCTCTCAATCTCTTTGAATGTTTTTTCTAAAAGTGTGTACTGCTTTTCTTTGAGTGCAAGATTTGCAAAAGAGTAAAAAAGGTAAGGCAGTTTATATTTTTTAAATGCTGCAAGTGCATAATACATTGCTTCTTGTGGTTTTTTTGTTTTATGAACATAGATAAGACGTTCATAATCAACCAAACGGGCATTATCATGCTTCAAAAGGCGTAAAGATGCCTCTGCTGCTTCATTATAAGCTTGTAAATACCATCCCAGATCACTGAAGAGTTCATTGAGACGCTGGTTGTACTTTATATTCAAATCATATTTTTTTAAAACTGCAAAGGCATTTTTTATATCTCTGTCGACATAGTAATAGTAAGAAATTAGCTCAATATTTTTTGATGTATAGTAGTTCTCTTGTTCAATGATATCGATAATTCTTTTTGCATTTTCAAGATCTCCAAGATTCATATAAATTTGAAGAGCATCGGTAAGAAGCTGCTTGTCTTTTGTTTTTTCATAAAGTTCTTCAAGAAGTTTTGCAGCTTTATCTGGGATACCTATTTGGTTATAGATAAAAAGAAGACGCTCTTTGTTTACTTTGGTCGGTTCATTTAAAAATGCCTCTGTAACGAGCTTTTTAACATTTTCATATTGATAACTGCTGAGTGCATAGTCTATGATCTCTTTTGCTAGTTTTGGTTCTTTTGTACGATAATAGAGATACTCCATGTATGGAAATGCTTCATTTGCACGGCCACTCCAACGTAAGATCTCTGCCATCTTTTGATTCCAATAGAGAGAATCTGGGTATTCATGAATCCCGATCTGTGCAGTTTGGAGTGCGTGAGGAAGGTCTTTTGAATACAAGAAGGCTTGCAGTATCAGACGCAATTCATTATCGTGATAGTCAAACATACTGTTTTTTGCTTTATTGTTGTGATATTGAGCTGTTTGTGTGTTTTTAAATCTGTACTTATAACTAACAGCCAAAGAGGCATGATGATAACGCTCACGCAGTTGATTTAATTTTTTGTTTGCATCTTTTACATGTTCAAAACAGCCACAACGCATTGTGATGGTTTTTGAGATCTCCATTAGTTGACACTCATTTGGATAATTATCTAGTTTTTTGATCACATTTTCTTTTTGACTCAGAGGTGCAGAGAAAAGTTGTACCGTATAACAGGTATCTTCATCTTTTGCAAAAAGAGATATGCTGATAAAGAGTAAAAAAAGTAGTAGTTTCATTGTTATTTCTCTCTTTGTTTGAGTTTTAGTATATCTTTGGCAAGCTGATTTGCCCGTTTTAGGTCATTTGCAGCAAGATAGAGTTTGAGTAGATATATACGTGCCTTTTTGTTGCCGATAAACTTCTTTTGATATTTAGCAGCCAGTCTGCTGGCCTCTTTTAGTAGGTTTCCTGCCTGTAGGCTTTTAAGTGCTTGCATCCAGTAGTGCAGGCGTTGTTTATAAGAGCTGCTTTTAGAAAAGAGTTTCATGTAATTGTCTGCAGCCTCTTTGTACCTTTTGTTGCCTAGATAAAATTTTGAGAGTTTTTCGCTCCAGTAGCTAGAGTGTTGCGCTTCTTGTTCTAAAAAGGCTTGTGCAAGTTGAGGTGACTTGTAGTGATATAGAATATAATATTTTGCCTCTTGCCACTTTCTTTTATGTTGCGAGTCCTTTTGAATAAGCATATCTAAATAGTTCAGGGCTGCATCATAATGGTGCAGTTCGTTTGCAAGGTAATAAGCAGTTTGCAAGTACTCTGTTTTTGGGTTTTGCAAGAGAAGCTTTTGCACTAAATAGTAAGCACTTTTTTTATCTTGCAAAAAGAGAGACTCATTATAGAGCTGTTCAAGATCTGTTTGTGAATAAAAATGATGAAGAATGATAAAACGGTTGAGCTCACGCATCTCTTTGAGTAATTTTTTTGCCTCTGCATATTTTTTATCTTTAAGAAGGTAGTAATAGTCCTCTTTGGCAATTTTATAGCTTAGAGTATAAGCTTTTTTTTGCATTTCTTTATTTTTAGAAGATTTGAGCAGCATTAAAAGACGGTAGGCAAGGTCTCTTTTATTTCCACGGAGCGATTGTTTGGCAAGATTGAACATCAACTCTTCGTTATCAGGGTCATTTTTGAGCATATTTTTAAGATAGAGCATACTCAGGTCATAGTTCGCTTTTTCTGAAAGAACCTGCTGCTTAAGAAGGTCTTTTGGGTAGAGTACAATAAGAATAAGAGCAAAAGTAACAAATCCGATAACAATCTCTTTATAGGTCGCTACATAAGGCTTCTTATTTTCTACATTGTACATCTATAGTAGCCTCGTTTATATTTTTGTAATGTATGTTAAAGTGCTCATGTCTCTTTTTGAGAGTAAAAGATTTTGGCATGACTTTGACTTTGCACTCTTTGGGAATATATAAGCTAAATTCCAAAGGTACGTGTGCTTTGAGTTTGAGTGAAAAATCTTTTGACGATCTATGCATCTCTTTGATCTTACCATTAGAACTGATAAGATAAGGAGAATTTTGTCTCTGCTGTGCTTGAAGGAGCACCTCTTTTTTAGTTCCAAGATGCAGATAGTTCTCCTGAGAACTTTTTTTGTATCCGGCGATATTGTCACCCAGTGCTATCTCTTTTAAGTTGAGCGTATCAAAGCGAAGAGTTTTTAACGACTCCATACCTGCTATAAAGTAACTGTTATTGTCAAGTTTTGCAATAGATGCAGTGTAATAGTCCATGACCTTTGGAATGTACTCAGAGGTAAAAATAGGGTTTACATCTTGTTTTATACTCCAGTTATACACATATTTGAGAGCGTTTAATGAAGCTCTCTTAGAACCTGAGTAGAGGTGATAATAGATATCTATTGGTTTAAGGCGTCTTGGTTTATCTGTAAGTTTAAATGTTTGAACCACCTTTTTAAATCCCCAATATGGCCCTAACCACTCATTGGTGTATATATTTTCGTTTTGTTGCCCTGTATATATCTGGTAGTATCCACCTCTCTCTATTCCCATTGGTGCTACATAAGATAACCAAGGATGCATATTACTTATGTAGGTATCACCGCCATTGATATTAAGGATTTTATTTTTATAAACATAGTGCAGAGTAGTTGTAGTAGGAGCACAATCTCCACTCCAAAAAACAGTTTTTGCTTTTGGGTACTTGTTTTTTGGCAAAAATTTTGTGTTAATCTCTTCAAGCATACCTCGTATCTCATAATCAAGAGAAAATTTATACCCTTTTGGCTTGAGACGATATTTTGGATCAAGGTCTCCATTTTTGATCTTATTCCAAAAAAATGGGTGTGTAAAAGTATGAGTAGCCGGTTCAACATTTTTAAGAGCATACATCTTTTTAACAATTTTTTGAAGGGCAGGCGCTAGTTTTGGATAGAGTCCGTTATCATTAATCTCAGCTCCAATGACTGATACTGAAATGGGAATCTTATATTGTGTTAAAATATCACTGTAAATCGTGTCACCGGAGAAGAGTTTTGGATTCCACTCAACTCTGTTCATAATGCCATCACCGTCAATATGACTAAAAAGAAGGCGCTTTGCATTTTGTGTCGTAGTGTCTGGTATGGGGATGTTTTGAAGATGTAATGCTCTTTTATAGAGTGCAAATGGATTGATTATCCAAAGATTATCTTTTCTCATTTCTATAGTAGCACTTCGCTCTACTGCAAAGCCTCCCCAAGGCATAATAGCAGCATATGTTGCTGTGTTTTTATTTATATCTTCAATTTTATAGAGAGATTTCCCCGCTGATATATTTGGATATATGCCCAGAGGAGTCTTTGGAGGATCTATTTCAAATCCAATTATTGGATCCTTATAAAGTTCTTTGTACTCTGTTTGTGATTCTTGCGGAGGATTGAGGAACTCGATATTGAGATTTTTTAACAGAAGTTTGTTGTCAATAGAAAAATTGTCTATAAAAAGAACTTTGATATTGTAATGCTGTAGTTGTAAAATCCAATCTATTAACTTTGCAGGGTCTTTATAAGATTTTGAGAGCCAAATAATGACACCTCCATATTGTTGCATTTGAGCGATTGACGGAAGTTCTTTTTTGCTAACATCATAAAGTTTTTGAATGTATCCTTGATACTCTAGAGGTAATGCACCTAGCTGATGAGCTCCTAAGTATATACGGTCATCTTTGCTTTCATCAATAAGTGTTAAGATCTCTCTTTTAACAGGATTTTTACTTGAGTATCCATAGCTGTTTAGCTCACGTGTTGCAATATAGGGAATAAAGCCTTTTTTCTCAATTGTATGTAAAAGTTTTGTTCCATCAGATGGTATTTTGTCCAAAGGCAGATAATCAACACAGATGATATCTAATTTATATGATTTTGCTTTGTCGAGGTATGTATCAAGCCATTTTCTATCCTCTTGAGAGACTTTTTTGTATCCTAGCTCCTTTCCTCCGACACCTTGATAATAAGACTCAAAAAGGAGTGCTGTAATATCTGAATGAATTTTGTCTAAAATCTCAAATCCTCTGTTTACAATTAGCTTTGCGTGAGGGTATCGTTGATGAAAAGTATGAATAATATCGACTAAAGCTGCTTCATTTCTGGCACGTTGTTTTTGTGTTTTGGCTATAAGTTGGTAGGAGTCCAATGTATCAAAAAAGAAGTTTACAAAGCCTCTTTTTATCTGTGGTTCTATCATCTCTTTAAAGAGAAACTCTTTATAGGCTGGGTTTGTAAGATCTAGCAGATGACTTTTCCATGCTCTGTTTTTACCGACTATAAGTTTTTTGCCCAGTTTTGCATATGCAGAATCATCGGAATCGATTTCTCCAATGCTGACATAAGCGTACATTTTGTCTCTATAGACATCAAAACCGTGTCGATAGACATCTATATTATTTGGTTCTACTATGATGTAATCATGTATACCAACCATTGGGTAAGATATATCAGAACCATAATAGACAATAGCACTCTTTTTTGCTTCAGATGCAAAAAGTAGGGTGCTCAAGAGTAAAAAAAGAAGTAAAAATTTATTGCAACATAAAAGTTTCATAGTTCAACCTGTCCATTTCATTTCGAATAATTATAACACTTGCAACAAAAACAATAAGCAGCGATACTGCGTATCCATAGCCAAACATAGCCGGTCCCATATCGATAGATAATAATGTCAGTATGGCATTTAAAACTAAAAAAGCAAAAGAGAGCCACATCGCTACAAGTTTTCTATCAAGGTAATATAAAATCGCCAAAACTGACATAAAGGCAAGTTGCAGCATTGCTCCTATTGTTAAGATGTAGAGAAGACCTAGATAGAGTTGCGGGATGTTAAGTATTTTAAAAGCGTAGGGCGCGGAGAGAAAGAGTATGATGTCAACAATACCTTGGATAATGATTATCTCGTGAATAGCATGACGAATAACTAAAATCATATCATTTCTGTAGTTGGTAATCGTTTTGAGTGTTGCGCCGTTTCGTACGGCATTGTAGTACAGATCATATTTCTCGGCAAAATCAGCTTCAAGTCTAAAAAAGAAGATGGCCATTCCTGGTAAGATGGAAAGATAAGCTAAAAAAATTGGAATGTCATATACAACTGATGCATGCAGTCTGCCAATAACAGCATAACCTGTTTGAGGTGAGTACCAAAAGATTAATTTGTCTATCCATGCTCCTACATTATAAAACAGCCCAGCAAGTGCTAGAGACCAGTAGAAGTTCTTCTCTAAAAAGAAATCTATCTTTAAAAATATAGAGGAGTTGTAGCTTTTAATGATAAGACTCATTAAGATAATGAGTAAAATCGCATTCCCTCCAAAAAAGATATAGATAAGCTTCTCAATGGTATCACCTACATAGATAGAGAAAAATACAATAGCAGCATAGGAGAGAAAATAAGACCATACCACTGCATTGTAATATTTCAAGCTTGCTGCTAGGATACTCGATATCCATACAGCACACAGTACTAAAAATGTAATGATAACACCGATGATAAAAACTGCACTTTGACCTTCAAACATCCACATATAAAAGGGGATGATAAAAGGAAGTCCTAATATCCATGCCAAAAAGATAGCTCCAAAATAAGAGGGTAGAATCTGATCCTCTTTGTGGGCAAAGATAAGGTCTGCTACATAGCGGGTAAAAGGAAGCTGAATGATACCGGTTATGATCAGACTCGAGGCAAGAGCGATAGCATAGGTGATGACAACTTGAAAACGGTAAACATCACTATCTGCTCCATAGCTTGCAAGGTTGATAAAACCTACAAGCAAAATAGCGATAATAGAGATTACCCATGGACCAGAACTTAGTATTGCAGAATAACCATAAACCTTTGCAAGTGAGAGGATACGGTCTTCTTTTAAAATTTTACGGAGCTCAAAACCTATACCAGCCATTTAAGACTCCTCTTTGGGATAAAGTTTTGCATCAAGCATCTCCCATGCTAAAGGTAGTGCTTCATTATAAAGCTCTCTATAATCATCTAAGAACATCTCTTGTCTATAGTACTTTTGTACACGCGTGAGACCATTTTTTTGGGCTTCTTTCCATCGTCCATTTTTAAAATCAAGTAAGTTGGCATATTCATCTGCCAAAGCATTCGGATTTGCTATACCGGTGATGGCTCCTGCAAAACCGATAGCTTTATCTTCATCGTTAATACCCCCCTCGATGAGGTCTCTACAACTTCCAACATCGGTAGCCACGCAGGGAACACCTGCAGCAAAGCCCTCTAAGATTACCAGAGGCATACCTTCACTGATGGATGTAAGTGTTTGCAGTGCTGATTTTGGTAAAATCTTTTTAATGTCTGAGTGTCCAAAAAATTTGATCTTATCAGAGCTTTGTTCTATCTCTTGGATGGTTTGGAGAGATTTGTTGCCATCGAACTGTTGAATTTTTTCTTTAAGCTCAAGTGCCAAGGCCATCTGTTGGCACTCCATAACATACTCTTTGTCTTCATCGACAGCTCCGACGATCCAACCCTCTGCATCAGGGATCTTTTCTATAAGAATCTTCATAGCACGGATAAATGTTTTTATATCTTTGATAGGTACGACCCGACCGATAAGTGTAATAATAGGTTTTGGAGGATCTTGACGCTCTTTCATGGTTGCCATAAGGGTATCGACATCAACTCCATTTGGGATAATGCGAGTACGCTCTTTTGGTGCTCCAAAAGCGATCTGAATCTTTTGTGCACCACTAAACAAAGAGAGAATATGATTGGCTCTGTAATAACAAAAAAGACCTATCTTGTCAAAGAAGTTGATCCACATCTTTTTGATGTAGTTGTACTCTTCTGGCTCTTGTAGGAGTGCAGGCTTTTTATACTCGATCCAATCAGCTGAGAGCATATCTATCTTACGCTCACGGGTATAGATTCCATGCTCTGTAAGGAAAAAAGGGCGTTTGTTGGTATAAGAGGAGAGTGCTCCTAAAAAACCTGCATAGCCTGTTGATGGAGAGTGATAAATGGCAGTCTTTGGAAGATTGTTGACAATGTTTGCTAATATCCAGATGGGTTTGTGAATATTTCTCAGTGTCCAAAAATAGTCTATAAATGGAATATCTGGACAGTTTTTGGAGTAGGTCTCTGTTAAAAAATCCCATGCTCTTTGTGAATGTAAAAAATCTTCAAATGTAACTTCATCAATATAAAAATCAATATTTTGCAGCATTTCAGGAAGGATACCTTCATTATTCTGAAATGATTGATAGAGCTCACGCACCGATTCAAATGCTTTTGGATTACCTTCTCTTCTTTTAGGCTTGTCTTTGTCTGAGTCATCATTGAAAAGATAGTGTACTTCGAGATGTTTTAGGTTTGGAGGAAACTCATAGCTAATCTGCATCTCCTCTCCGTCAAGATAAGGAGTTGCTCCTATAAAACAGACTCCAAAAGTAAACTCAGGAAGCCCCTTCATAAGTTGCAGTATCCAACTTGAAACACCCCCTTTAACATAAGGGTAGGTACCCTCAGAAAAGAGCATAATGTCCACTGAATCACTCTTTGGAAAGTTAGGCACTTTGTCTCTCCCACTGCTTTACAACAGGATAAAGTTTGGCATTAAACCGTAATGAGTCATACTGGTTGAGTACAGATTTTGTAATAGAGTATTTTTTAATGCTAAAATAGACCTCTGCGAGATATGGAATGATAGTCGTTGAGTCTTCAGGCAAAAGCTCTTTTGCAATGGTAAACTCTGCTTGTGCCTGCTCGTAAAGTTTTCTGTATAAGAATATACGACCCATAAGTGTATATAGGTTAGATGCTTTTGCATAAGCTTCTTGTAGTTCTTCTTCGATAAAGTGAAGCTGTTGTTTTTCCAAAGGATTGTTTTTGATATCTTCCAATTCGTCTGAAAGTTCTTCAACATACGCTATAAAGAACTCTTTTGCCATTTCAATATAGTTGATAGCAGAATTGAGAAAATTATCTTTTAAGCTTTCATGTGAAAGTTCCATATAAACAAGTTCCCAATATGAAAAAGCAAGATTCATAGCAGCATTGGCAATTTGCTTTTCATCTTCTTTACTTTTTTTACTAAAAGCATTATCATGAATCAACTGGAGGTTTTTGTTGATCTTTGAATTAATCTTTTTTTCTAAATTATTAAGAATCGAGTATCCATAGAGACGAATCTCATCATCACTGCTTGAAAGGGTCTGTTTAATAATGGATAAACTCGCTGGTGATGGCGTTGCTGCAAGAGTGGCAAGAGCTCGAAGTTTTTTTGCTTTGGGAACATAGTCATTGTTTAAAAGATTAATCATTGAGCTCTCTCCAAAGATTCTCTCTATTTTCATAAAAGTATTTTTAAACTCATCAAGATCTAAAATATTTGTTGAGATGACTTTTTTTTCATATTTTACATGTGTCAGATACCACGTGAGCCAAAGTGTAAATATATATCCTAAAACTGGAATAGCCACATTAAATAGAAATATAAACAATGTTGCCATCATACGATTGTTTTTATACAAAGAGGCTTTTGCTAAAATTTTTTGTATTTTTGTATGTTGTAAGAGTTTTATCTTGTGCAAGT
>JAMORG010000087.1 GCA_027063745.1 Sulfurimonas sp. | reverse complement strand
GCGTGTTTGTGTTTTTGACAGATGCGTTCGTGCTGCTTGGGTGTGAAGTGCAAAGAGGCTGTCGGAGCTGCTACGGCTCCTTCTTTTTTTGCAAAGACACTCTGGTACTCTGTGGCATCTTCTTCATTGTCTTCTCTGTTAATGTAGGGAGGTAGGGGAATATGCCCAATGCTGTCAATTACAGGCAAGATCTCTTCAAAACGTAGTTTTTTACCATCTCTGTAGAAGTTTACAACACGACTTCCGTCACTGCACAGTTCAACAACTCTAGCCTCAAGTTCTGCATCAAACAGCAGTACAGTATCTACTTTGACCTTACCGCGAATATAGACATTGACATCGTAGGCATTTAAAGCTCTGTTTATAAGCAGCTCTACCTTGCCACCACTTGGTTTATTTCCAAAAAGACGAGCTTTTATAACTTTTGTATCATTAAAGATTAATGCTGCATCTTCGGGTATAAACTTTTCAAGGTCATAAAAGTGTGCGTGAGTGATGCTATCATCAGCACGGTTGTAAACAAGAAGTTTTGCATGGTCTCGTGGATTTGCGGGGTGGGTTGCTATGAGCTCATCGGGAAGATGAAAGTCATAGCTTTGCGTGAGGAGCTCTTTTTGCATGAGCGTTTTTAGTCTTCTTTTTTAGAAGTTTCAAGTACTTCAGGTGTCTCTTCTTGTGCTTCTTCCTCATCTTCATCTTCGTCATCATCCTCTTTTGCAGGATTTACAAAACGGACAATCAAAATAGAAAAACCGTAAAGAATGACAAGTGGTCCTGCCATAAGCAGCTGCGTGAGCACATCCGGTGGAGTAAGAAGTGCTGCTACGATAAAGATGATAACGATAGCATACTTAAAGAAAGCTATCATCTGTTTGTGATCAACAAGTCCAAGAAGTGCTAAGAAGTATGCAAAAATCGGCAACTCAAAAGCAAGTCCAAAACCAAACATAATCTTTGTAAAAAAGCCTACGTAATCTTCGATGTTGATAAGTGGTGTAAATTTAAAAGAACCAAAGGTAATAAGAAAATCAAAACCAAAAGGTGTTACTACATAGTAGGCAAAAAGTACCCCTACCAGAAACATTACGGTACCACCAACAATAAAAGGGATAATCATCTTCTTCTCATGCGCATAGAGTCCAGGAGCAATGAACATCCAGATCTGTGAGAGGATAATAGGTAGAGCACCGATAATAGCGGCAAAGAAAGATACTTTGAGTGCTACAAAGAATGCTCCACCTACTTGTGAAGTTGTTACCATCCCGTCTGCTGCGTGAACAGACTTTTTACCGACTTCAATAAGAGCAGTATTAAGTGGTTCTACTATCCAGTTGAGAATCGCCTCATGGAAGTAAAACATTACAAAAAACATAACAAGCAGACTTGCTGCAGAAATAGCCAACCTTTTTCTAAGTTCAACTAAGTGGGGTTTTATCTCATCAAACATCTACACTATCTTCTTTCTTTTTCTTTTTTTTCTTTTTTTTGAAAGTTACCTCTTGTGGTTCGCTCGGAGCTTTTTTAAACTCCTGTTTTGGCTCTTCATCATCACTTAAAATAGAGTTGATCTCTGAGTTGAGTGTAGATTTTACATCTGTTACTTTGTTCAGAGAGTCTGTTGCTTTGAGAAGTTCTTCTTTATAAGCGAGTGCCTCTTGCTTGATGCCGGTTGCCTGCATCTCCTCTTCTAAAGAGTCTTTGACTGTGCCAATAGTACTCTTGACACTTTTGAAAAATTTTGCAATCTCTACCATGGTTGATGGAAGTTTATCCGGTCCAAGGAAAAGAATGGCAACAACGGCAATAAGAAGTATCTCTGTAAAACCCATCCCAAACATAAAAAGCCTTTAAATTATATAATTAAATATTTTTGCTTTGAATTTTACCCAAAGAATGATTAAATTTTGCCAAGTGCTCTGTTTACTCACTGATGTAGAGAGCTATTTCATCAGCAAGAAGATAGTCAGGGTTGTAAAAAACACCATCTCTAAACTCTAGTTTTTTCTCATCTGCAAGGAGTGTTGCTCGAAGTTGCTCATCACTGGTCAAAAATGTTTTTTGCACACCTACACAAGAACGCAGACCTAAAAAAATCTTCTCAATACGCATATCACTCTCACTGAGCTCTTCTATGCGGATTTTTAAAGGATCTTGTATATAGGCCTCAATATCAGGATTTGGATAGAAACGTCTGTTTTGCAGTTTTCCAACTGCACCGGCACCTGCTCCTATGTAGTCTTTGTACTTCCAGTAGCCAAGATTGTGGCGTGAGCGGTAGGTTCCAAAGTTACTGATCTCATACTGCTTAAATCCATGTGACTTGATCGTGTCAAAAAGCCACTCAGTAAGCTCTAGCTTCTCTTGGGACATCTGTGGCTTGCGTTCAAAAGCAGTTCCCTCTTCGATGGTAAGTGCGTAGGCACTTAGATGGTTTATCGGCAGAGCAAAAGCCTGCGTGAGGTCATTTTCCAAAAGCTCTTTGGTATCGCCTGCCGTTGCGTAGATGAGATCTAGTGAGAGATTTTTGTAGCCGATTTCTGCAGCATTGTTCAGTGCATCTATTGCCATTTGTGGTGTATGTGCACGGTTTAGGATTTTGAGCTTTTTTTCATCAAAGCTCTGTACTCCGAAGCTGATGCGATTAACACCAAGCTCACGCATGCCCTCTAGCCACTCGTAGGTGGCTGAATTTGGGTTGGCTTCACTTGTAATCTCTGCATCTTTTTGAAGGTAGGGTTCTAAGAGCTTAAAAATGGGTGCATAAAGCTCAGGTGAAACAGTAGAGGGTGTGCCTCCGCCTATAAAGAGGGTTTCTATGGAATTTTTTTGTGCCTCAAAGTGTTCTAGTTCAAAAAGTAGTTGTTTGTAGAGAGCATCCATATAGCTGGCTTTGAGATGAAACTTGTCAACATAGGAGTTAAAAGCACAGTAGGAACATTTGGAGTCACAAAAGGGAATATGTATATATAAAAGCATAGAAGAAGTATAGCGTATTTGTAAAAATAAACTAATTTTAATAGCATATTGAGTATAATCGCGTCAATTTAAAACAGGTGCTAAAATGAGTAGAGATAATTTATATCGTCCAAATGTAGCCATGATTATTCTTTCTTCTGAGTATCCAAAGAAGCGAGATGTTTTTATAGCACAACGAAATGACTTGACAGATATTTGGCAGTTTCCACAAGGTGGAATCGATGAGGGTGAAGAGGTAAAAGAGGCTCTTTTTCGTGAGATGGAAGAGGAGATAGGAACTGACAAGGCTGAGATAATCGCAGAGTATCCGGAATGGATCAGTTATGACTTTCCAGATAAGATAGCAAAAAAGATGAAGCCGTACAAAGGGCAAACACAGCGTTATTTTTTGCTCAAACTCAAAGATGATGCCAAGATAGATCTAGCTACCAAACATCCTGAATTTATCAACTACAGGTTTGTCAATGCAGATGATGTCCTTAACTACACGGCACATTTTAAAAAACCTGTCTATGAGACAGTGCTTAACTACTTCAAAAAAGAGGGAATTTTATAATGCTAATTGTTCAAAAGTTCGGTGGAACAAGTGTTGGTGATTTAGAACG
>JAMORG010000086.1 GCA_027063745.1 Sulfurimonas sp. | reverse complement strand
GATGAGATGCTTGAACTTGCAAGTCTTGGTGCAAAGGTTCTTCAAAATCGTTCGGTAGAACTTGCAAAAAAACTCAATGTAAACTTGGTAACACGCTCAAGCTTCTCAGATGAAGAGGGAACATTAATAACAAAGGAAGAAAATATCATGGAAAAACCATTAGTAAGCGGAATCGCACTCGATAGAAATCAGGCTCGTATCTCTTTAATGGGTGTTAAAGACAGACCGGGAATTGCCAGCGATATCTTTAATGCACTTGCAGATGCTGAGGTAAATGTTGATATGATCATCCAAAACAAAGCCGTAGATGAGACAACAAACATTGACTTTACAGTACCCGTAGGTGACTTACATGATGCAAAACAGGTAGTAGATACTTTTGTAAAAAGTGGAGAGATAAAAGATGACTCTTACAATGAAGATATAGCAAAAGTATCTGTTGTGGGTGTTGGTATGAAGTCTCACGCAGGTGTGGCTGCAAAGGCTTTCTCAACGATGGCAAAAGAGAATATCAACATCAATATGATCTCAACTTCAGAGATTAAGATCTCTATGGTAATCGATGAAAAATATGCAGAGCTTGCAGTACGCAGTCTGCATAATGCTTATGAGTTAGACAAGTAGTCTCGATGCAGTCTGATTTTGCCCAGTGGAGCTTGGATGCTATACGTGAGGAGGGCGGAAGCCTCTCATGGCTTGAAGAGGACCGTTTTGAGTGGTCTAAGACAACAGCATTCGCGCTGGAGCAAATCCTTAACGGAAAGACAATCATACTCATTACAGATATAAAGCGCAAGTGGTTGGAGCGTTATATACTGGACTCCATAAACAACCTTGAGCGTCCACTTGTTCCTATTGTCAGTATTGAGAGTCTCTATCCGCACTATAATGATCTTAGTGGTGGTGAGATGATTGATATGATCGATGATATGATAGGACTCTCTTTTAAAAATGATTACTTCTTTTGGTACATTGGTAAGGGTGATGACAAGCGCAGTGATATAGCTAAAAGAAAAGATGAGAGCTACTTCTGGCTTTTTGATGAAGATTTTAACAATGCTTTTACAATGAAATCTTATGACCCTATTTTAGACATTAAGCTTTTGCAGCTTTACCGTCTTTTTGATGCTTCACTTAATGCCGCAATGTTTGGAGAGGTAGATGCAAGCTCCTAAAAAGGTGCGTGGGCACATCCTTATAACGAGTGAGACAGAGTCTGCTATAGAGGAGCTAAAAGCGCAGCTTACTCCTTTTCGTATTGTTACTTTTTTTGAAGATAATTTTAAAATAGAACATGCAAAACAGGTGACACAAGAGGCTTACATCAGTGAAGCCGATACCAAGTACATCATTATCGCTGCAAAAGAGTTTACCTCTGTAGCACAGAACTCACTTTTAAAGATATTAGAAGAGCCTCCGACAAATATTGAGTTTATCATTATCTCTCCAACAAAATCAAACCTCTTACCTACAGTTCGTTCACGTCTGCCGATTGTTCAAAAGAGTATGCAAAAAGCAGTAAGTGAGTTGAATATTACACTGCGTCGTCTTGACTATGCTGAGGTTTTTACCTTTTTAAAAGAGCATGCAAGAGTTGATAAAAACAGTGCAAAGGCTTTGGTAGAGGCGCTTTTTAAAAAAGCAACTGTTGAAGAACAGCTTATTTTGAATGAAAAACAGCTTGAAGACTTTGATATGGCGTACAGGTTGCTTGATCTTAATGCCAGACCACAAAGTGTTTTGGCAATGCTCTTGATGGGTTTTAGTGGAGAGCGAGGATGAAGATAAAAAAACTCTCTCATGAGACAGATGTTAGAACTTATCTCAAAAAGATAAACGTAGATGCCGGTGGTGTGAATATTCTTTCAAAAAAAGCCAAGCTTCATCTCATAAGCATAGAAGATATGCATGTAGGTGCGGCAAATATCTTAAAACAAGATGCCCTCTCTGTAGGTGCAGACTTAGCAGTGCCAAGAGGAACGGTGATAGCAAAAGAGCTAAGAGTAGATACACTGCTAATTGCTTCTACACGTCAGCTAGAAAAACTTGCTAAAAAAGAGCTTGCACAGCCTTTTGGACTCAAAGAGTTAGCCAAGAAGCTAAAGAGCATTACTCAGATACAAAAGCCAAAACGTGCTAAAGTGATGGGTGTTATCAATGCAAATGATGACAGCTTCTACTCTGGCAGTCGTTTTCATGGCAAAGATGCGATGGCAATGATTGAGCAGATGATAGCAGATGGTGCTGACATTATTGACATCGGTGCTGTATCTTCTCGTCCAAATGCACCTGTTGTAAGCGCAGAAGAGGAGCTAGAGCGCATACGCCCAATTTTAGCGCTTATAAAAAAAGAGAAGCTCTTTGAGCAGGTAGTTCTGAGTATTGACAGCTTTGAGCCTGTTATCGTAAAAGAGGCACTCGATGCGGGCTTTTGCATAGTCAATGATATAACCGGCCTGCAAAATGATGAGGTCTGCTCATTGACAGCTCAGTATGGCGCAAGTGCTGTTATTATGCATATGCAGGGAACTCCCCAAACTATGCAGAACAATCCCGCTTACTGCGATGTTTTAGAGGATGTTTATAGTTTTTTTGAAGAGCGTATAGCAAAAGCAGAGCGTTTTGGTATTAAAGATATTATTTTAGATGTCGGAATTGGTTTTGGAAAGCGTCTTGAGGATAACTTGATGCTTATTAAGCATCTTGAGCATTTTTTGACACTTGAGAAAGAGCTGCTTGTAGGTGCCTCACGCAAGTCTATGATTGATGCGATTTTTCCTTCACAAACAGAGCAAAGGCTCGCAGGAACACTGGCACTGCACTTAAAAGCCTTTCAAAATGGTGCTTCTATACTGCGTGTGCATGATGTTTATGAGCATGCACAGGCGCTTCGTATAGAGGAGCGCCTAATGGCGCTTTAGAGCATTATTCCACGGATAGTAAAGAATAATACTGCAGATAAGATTGCTGCTGCTGGAACAGTAATGATCCATGCTGCTACGATCTTTTTGATAGCATCGCGTTTTACGTACTCAATTTTTTCTACACGTTTTATCTGTTTTTTCGTAGCTTTAATGAGTTTTTCTTCTTTTTCTATTTTTTTATAGAGCTCTACGATCTTTTTGTAATCTTCCAAGCTTTTTTCATCTTTCTTTTTACAGGCTTTTAGTTCATCTTTGAGTTTTTCCAAAGATGATTTTTCATTTGCAAGAAACTCTTTATCAACAGTAATCACCTCTTTTGGCTTGGAGTTTTGAAGATACTCACGCAAGAAACCAACACCAAAAACACCACCGATTGCAATGTGAGTCGAGCTTACCGGCAGGCCAAGTTGTGAAGCGATGATAACTGTAATAGAAGCTGCCATTGCAATAGAGAAGGCTCGAATCTGATCTAGCTCAGTGATTTCACTACCAACCGTACGAATGAGTTTTGGACCATAAAGCCCAAGTCCTAAAGCAATACCAAGTGCACCAACACCCATAACCCATAGAGGAATAGAAGCTTTTGAAGAGATTCCACCGTTGATGATAGCATCGTTAATAGCTGCTAATGGTCCAATAGCATTAGCAACATCATTTGCTCCGTGAGCAAAGCTTAGGAGTGCTGCAGCAAAGATAAGTGGAATGTTAAAAAGAGCATTTACTGCCTTTTTAGAGTTTTGTAGCTCTGTTTTGTAGTGGTATTTACTTCGAAGTAAAAGGTAGATAGCTAAAGCAACAACAGCACCGATGATAAGCGCTGTTAAAAAGCTTGGTTTTTTTGTCACTTCAAGTGTAATGAGTGGCAGTGCATTTAAAAACTCAACAACACTTGGCCAGATCTTTTTTAGCCCTTTAAGTACAAGATAGGTAACAAATGCCCACGACATTAAGGCAACAAAGATAGGAACATACTTTTTTGCTGCAGTGATTTTGTCCTCTTGAAAGAGTATGCTTTTTTTGATGGCATATAAAAAAGCTGCGGCAATGATACCACCAAGAAGCGGTGATATAACCCAAGAAGCAGCAATTTTTGCCATAGTTGCCCATGAGACGATGCTAAAGCCTGCTGCTGCAATCCCTGCACCCATAACACCACCAACAATAGAGTGTGTTGTAGAGACCGGTGCTTTCATGGCAGTTGCAAAGTTAAGCCAGAGTGCTGCTGCAAGCAAAGCTGCCATCATAGCCCAAATGAATGGGTCAGGATTTCCTCCAAACGCTGCAATGTCAATAATACCCTTTTTGATTGTTTTGACAACCTCTCCACCGGCGATAAGTGCACCGCTGGCTTCAAATACAGCGGCTAAAAGAATAGCACCACCCATAGTGATCGCTTTACTTCCAACTGCCGGACCGACATTGTTTGCTACATCATTCGCTCCGATATTCATTGCCATATAAGCACCAATTAGTGCCGCAACTGCTAGAAAAAGATTGTTAGAGATTCCATCATTATGAACAAAAGTATAGGTAAGCACGCCAATAACAAAAAAGAGTGCAAATCCTATACGGATAAAATCAATACCGCTTTTTTTTAAAATTTTATTTTCTATCTTATGTAGTGTTTGAATCTCCATAAAGTTCCTTTTAGTTTTTAATGTAGGCTTTAACTATTTTTTGGCGCTCAAGAGGTCTGTCTCCACCGCGTCTGCCTGTTGTTGCTACATTGTTGAGTTTCATTAACGTCTGCATCGATTCTTTATTTGCAACTTTTCCAAAGATTGTATAGCCACCATTGAGCCATGGTGCTGGTGCTGTTGTAATAAAGAACTGGCTGCCGTTTGTGTTTGGACCATGATTTGCCATTGCAAGAATGCCTGCTTTGTCAAAGACAAGATTTGGTTTGAACTCATCTTTAAACTCTTTGTGCCAGATACTCTCACCACCACGGCCGGTCTCGGTTGGGTCACCACCTTGAATCATAAAGTTTTTGATGATTCTGTGAAAAGCTATACCGTTGTAGTAGCCCTCTTTGACATGCGTCATAAAGTTCTCAACTGCCAAAGGTGCAACATCTGGAAAAAGTTCGAGTTCAATTTTTCCTTGGTTGGTCTCTAGGACAACGTGTGGATTCTCTTTTGCCAAAAGATTGATGTTTAGCAGAAGCAGTAGTGCTAAAAGAATCTTCTTCATAATTAATTCTCCTCTTCTTCAAAATCTAAACAGACTGAGTTGATACAGTAACGCAGTCCTGTTGGCTGTGGTCCATCAGGAAAAACATGCCCGAGGTGTGCGTCGCAGTTTGCACAACGAACTTCTACGCGTGTCATCCCGTGAGATGTATCATGCACTTCTTTTATTGCGCCCTTTATTGCTTCATAGTAACTTGGCCAGCCTGTACCTGAATCAAATTTTGTGTCTGAAGTGAACAAAGGTGTTTTACAACATGTGCATCGGTAGATACCGTCACCTTTAAAATCATAATACTTTCCAGAAAAAGGTGCTTCTGTGCCATGCTGACGGCATACATAAAATGCCTCAGGAGAGAGCTCTTCTCTCCACTCCTGTTCTGTTTTTTCAACTTTCATAGTTTTCCTTTAAAATTTTTAGTGAACCACACTCTTGTTCATAAAATAGAGCTACACTGTGAGTAGCTCTTGTTAGTGCGTATTCTACTATTTCTGTTTTAAACTGACATATATCCAGCAAAATAATATGTGGAGTTACTATATCTGGTATTGTAGTATAATTGCTATAAAAAAGTGTTGTATATTGAAGAGGATCTATATAATTTTGTAAATCTTCTTGCAGTTTTTGCTGCGTGAGCTCATTAGAGCAGATAAGTATACTTTTATCCTGTTGTGCTGTATGTAAAAGTTTTGTAATATGATGCATCACTTGTATAAGAGGAGAGCCTTCTATAAAAGATATTCTCTCTTTAGGCTTGAAAAAAGAGTCATGCAACAAAAATTCATTTTCATATTTTTTAGGATGGTTGACAAAAATAATCTGTGCTTTATGTTGTATGAGCTCTAAATAGTTTAAGAAGGGCTCTTCTAAAAGTTGGGCATCATCACAGACAAGTAGATCTGCTGCTTTTTTTCTTTTTTTAAGAAGTCGTTCATCAATATACAAAGGAGTATGACTATTGTCTTTTGCCAGATCAATATTTAGTTGTTTATAGGCATTTTGAAGGAAGGATTTGACATCTATAATAGTGAGCGTATCTATGGATATGCCTCTTTTTGAGGAGGCTGTTTGAATATTTTGTTGCAGATGCTCTTTTACAGATTGATTTGTACTCAATAGAAGAATTTTTTTATTGGGATTGCGTGAGAGTATCTCTAGAACTTTGAGTATTATTGCACTGCTTTTACCACTTTTGGCTTTTCCTCTTAAGTTAGTGATTTTTTCTGTGCTATTATGAACGAACTTTCGTTGTTGAGCATTTGCAAAAAGTTTTCTATTGTTTTCTTCAAGTGTATATTGGGGATAGAGGCTAAAGAGTATTTCATCATCTAAGTGCAGATTTTTATTCTCTAGAGTATGAATTTTTTGAAACAGCTCTGCACTATCTGTATCTTGAAATATTAAAAAATCTTGCGGCAGATATCTTTGAACAGAGCTCTCTAGCTCTTCATACTCTTTTGTGTTTATAGACTCTAAAATCAAAAAATTATATATAGGTAAAGATATTTTGAGATGTGATATCTTTTGTTCAATAAGCTCATGCACAAATGAAAAAGCTAAATTGTTATCTGCTCTTTTTGTGACTTTTGTTGTTTCTATCTCTATATTTTGAAGCTCTTTGCGCTTCCACTGACGGAGCTCAAAAATATAAAGACCACGCTGTTTGTCTAAAATTACTAGTGGCAACACAATTTTTGATTCTTTATTATCTATATAACTGTTAAGCAGAACGGTTAAATCACTGTAAGTATTTAGGGCATCTACTGTTTTTAGTAAATTTTTGTTTTTTAGGAGTGGAGAAAATTGTTTGTTCTTTTGAAAAAAAGAAGAAAAAAAGTTAAGAAAACTCATTTAGAAAGAGTAAACACAACTCTCAAAAGAGGAGAGTTGTATAAATAATTATTTACCAGCTGCAACGCGGTCTTTAAGACCTTTACCAGCTTTAAATTTAGGAACCATTTTATCTTGAGTAGTATAAGTTTTGTCAGTACCTGGAACTTTACCACTTTTTCCTTTTTGTAACACAGCTGCGAAATTACCAAAACCTACTAGAGAAACATCTTCACCTTTTACTAGTGCTTCGATTACTGCTTCTGTGAATGCTTTAATAGCATTTTCTGCTTCTACTTTAGTTTTGTACTCACCATGTTTTTGAACGAGTTCAACGAATTGCGCTTTATTCATAGAATTACCCTTGGATTGAAAATTTTTCCGAATTAAAAAATTCAGCTAGAGATACTTTATAGTTTATTTGCTTAAATTTTTCTTCTTTTTGGCTAAATTTAGGAAAAAATGTGAAATTTTTCTCTCTTTGAGTCCATATTTAGCCTGTTTCAAGCCTTTTGTTATATTCTGACTTGTAAAGTTTGAAAATATTAAAGTGGAAAGATTCTTGATTTTTTCAAGTTTTGAAACATTATGAATTGATAAAAATACATCGTCAAGCCCATCTCTTTCATCTTGTGTTAAAGCGCCCATTATTTTTTCTCCTCTAGCTTATTTATTTTTCGTACAGCTCTAATGATCTCATCATCATCCAATTTTCCTAACATTTTCATAACTACTGCAGCAGCCTGGGGCTTGGCACGTCCAAGCTTCCAGTCTTGGTATGTGCGCATAGATATACCTAGCTCATTAGCCATATCTTTGAGCGATATTTTCCTACCGTTGTTCTGAGACTCTATCGAGTTATGAAGAATGTTAAAGAGATCATCAATTTGCATAAAAATGATTATACGGTTTATATACTTAAATATACATTTTATTTTGTTAAAAAATATAAATAATGTGCTTAATGGGTAATATATACTATATAAAATAAATATATCAGTATAAAGTAATATATTAAAAGTGTATAATATACGATTTTCCGTGTTATTTTTATATAAAAAAAGGCTTCAAAAAGAAGCCTTAAAATTTTTATATTTTATCTATTGGTTGTTTTGGTCTGATAATGAGAGTGAGATTGCAGGTGGTTGTAAAATGAGAAGATCATCTTTTATCTCAATATGAAAAGCTTCATAGTGTTTATTTTGTGTTTTATATACTAGGCGATGCTCTTTATCAATACTAAAAATAATAGTATTTAGCCCTTTAAAAGGGTGTTTTACCTCTATACTCGCATATTTGTATGATTCTTTAATCTTTTGAATCTGCTCTTTGGCCTCTTGTATCTTTTGTTTCAGTGTCTCAACTTCATCCGGATGAAAGCGCTTGGCTTGTTTTTTCTTGTAGCGTAACTCTTCTATCTCTTCTTGAATATGTTCTATTTTAGAAAGAACTACTGGGACTTTTTCATAGTTTATCTCAAAAAGGTTGTCTTCACCACTGACAAGATCTATGGTGATGGAGTTTGTAGCATATACTTTAAGGTTACTTCTGACCTGTTTTATAGTGACATCTTGTGCATAGACAGAACCATTAAGAGAGTTTTCAATAGTTACTTTTGTCGCATGAACAACACCGCCTTCTAAAAGTTTAATATTGGCTTCATGACAGTGGAGTGTTCCTTTGTGTCTGTTGATCTTTGCATATTTTGCAAATTGTTTGGAATCTTGGTGTGTTGCACCTTCTATCTCTAGATGTTTTGCCTCAAGTTTGCTTTTTGCACCGACAAATCCATCTACATGAATATTTTCACTACTTAGCTCCACACCCTCACCAATAGAGTCTTTTGTTATATCATGCTGTTTGATAAGAAGTTCTATGTTGTTTTTTTCTTCATCGGAGTCGAGGATGTTTTTATTGCGTGAAACTTCATTTAATCTCAGTGTGTTATCAATGGCAAGTGTACTGCCATCATAATAAACATACCCTTTTTGCTTTGCGATATATTTTTTACTAAATTCATCTTCTTCTATGTAGATGGTTTTGCTATCTACTTTGGCTTTTAAATCATTTGCAGTTTTTGCTGTATCATTATGAATATACTCTCCATAGGCATTGAATCCGTTTTTAGCAAAAACAGGTTTTTTATACTCAACAAGTAGTTCGTCAGCTGCTACTTCAATGACCATTCCTTGTTTCTCTTTCTGTTTGAACCAGTAGATGAGTTTTGCATCGCGTGCTAAAACAGGTTCTATACCATCAAAAAGAGGAATCTTCACCTTTTTTATAAATTTTTTTGCATAAATATACTTTACAAGTGTTTTGAGGGCTTTTTTAAGAGGCTCATCAAAAATACGAACAATCATTCCCTGGTAAGCTTTTATCTTGTTCATCTCTTTATAAAGAAGGTTAAGCAGCTCTACGGGTTTGTACTTTGCAGCAGGGATTTTGGACTCAGGAGAGAGGATAAGCTTTGGATGTGTTGCAAACTTGCCATACTCTATGTCATAGAGAAGTTCTATCTCTTTTTTTGGAGCGTGCGTGAGCGTTATGGTATATATCTGCGTAAACGAGATATGTTCATTGAGAATTTTCTCTTTATCAAGGTAGCTTTGTAAAACATTTTTATCATAAAATGTAAAAGATTCTACACTAAGGCTTTTTAAGAGTGTATCAACCTTGTTGAGTGTAAAATCAACCTCTGAAGGGGGTATGAGGTGTTTGGCTACAAATTTTTCTATAGCAGGTTTAATATGTTTTGTTTTGATGACCTCATTTTGAATTGCAGCCATTATTCTAGTACTCTAAAAGGTCACTGTAGTCATATTTTGAAAAGTTAAGATAGAGTTTGCCATTTTGTTTGATGATGCGTACATCTTTGTCATAAACAGCCAAAAAGCGCTTTTTGATGATCTTTCTTTGGTATGGCTCAAGGTCGAGTGTTTTGAGATATGTTTTTAATTCAACAATCTCATCTTCTTTTTTGTCTTCTTCTTTTACAATATTTCGTGTCTCTATCGGTTCTACTTCATGTTCTGTAGTGTTATTATGTGCTTTTTGTGCAATAAGCTGAGTATTCATAAGCTCTAAAATATTTTTTAACTGCTCATCTTTTTTAGCATAGACCTGCTCTATCTTACTCATCTCATCACGAAGCATCTGCTCTTTGTCATCAATGAGCTTGTCGATTTTTGCTTCAAGGTATGCTATCTTCTCTTTGAGCTGTTGGTTCTCTTTTTGGTAGAGTGCTATGACCATCGCTACAGTTGTTTTTGGTTTGGTGATTTTTTTGTTTGTCGTATCACTGTTTTGCTTTTGCATTTGTTGCTCTTTTTGCTCTTCTTGGATTTTTTGATGTTCGCAAGACTTAAGTGAACTGCGTGGAACAATAATGTAGGTTGTTCCGTTTTCAATGATATAGTTGAGTTTCTTGTTTTTGAGCTTGGAGTGTATCATCTCTTTGGACATTTTAAAATGTTTAGAATACTCCTCAAGGGTCAATCTCATACTATATCCTTCATCTAAAATTTATATTTTGGTGGTGTAATTATACCTGATTTTCGAAGCCATACAAGATAGCCTTTTTTTTCATTTCCGTGTTTGTCTTTGAATGCATATGCGTTTGAATGTTTAAATTCACGTTCTTCTAGGAGTTTTTGGTACTCTTTTTTTATAAGAAGAAATTTTTTAAAACTCTCATAGGCTGTTTGTGAGACCATAACAGTTGCAATGGCAAAATCTTTGAACTCCAAATAGCGAGCACAGTCATTAAGTCCGTCACCTATAAAATTCTCATGCTCCAATATATCTTTAAAAGGTGTAAGCTGACCGGTATGAACAGCAATGCGAACACCTTGAAAATAAGAATATTTTTTTGATATCTGTTCTGAAAAGTGGTTAAAACTGAGTCCAAGGAGTGTTCCATAACCTTTGTATTTTGGATTTAAAATACAAAAGAAGCCATCTCCAGTCGGAATAAAACCACGTATAAAGGTCTCTAGTGAAATCTTGGACTCTAAAAGAATCTTCTCTATGACCCTTTTGTAACTTCGTGTCAAAAAGGTAATGATTTCTAACTGTTCTTGTGGGTATAGCTTTGAAAAGTTTATAATATCTATAAGGATAATATCTGTTACAAACTCACCATTCTTACGCATAAACACCCTTTGTGAAGTATTTTAACATAAAGTTGTTTTAAAAGAACAATATAATATAATAGCACCAATAAATTTTTTAGGATAAGTAAAATGAGTAAAGGTATTTTAGATCTTGTAAAACCGGGTGTACTTTTTGGTGAGGATGTCTCAAAAGTCTATAATCATGCAAAAGAGAATGGTTATGCGCTTCCAGCTGTAAATGTAGTTAATACTGAGTCGCTTAACGGTGTTTTAGAAGCGGCAAAAAAAGCAAACTCTCCTGTAATTATTCAGTTTAGTAATGGTGGAGCACAGTTTTATGCAGGAAAAGGTCTCAGTAATGAACATGAACGTGCTGCAATATTAGGTGCTGTAAGTGGAGCGATCCATACACACATGATGGCTGAAGCGTATGGAGTTCCTGTTATTTTACACACTGACCATGCATCTAAAAAACTTCTTCCGTGGATCAATGCACTTCTTGAAGCGGGTGAAAACTACTACAAAACGCAAGGTAAACCTCTTTTTTCTTCACATATGCTTGATCTCTCAGAAGAGCCACTCGAAGAGAATATAGGTATCTCAAAAGCTTACCTTGAGAGAATGAGCAAGATCGGTATGCATATAGAGATCGAACTTGGTGTAACTGGTGGTGAAGAGGATGGTGTTGACAATACAAATATCGACAATGCACTTCTTTATACTCAGCCAGAAGAAGTGGCACTTGCATACAAAGAGCTTCTTGAAGTCTCTCCAAACTTTACAATTGCAGCATCATTTGGAAATGTTCACGGTGTTTACAAACCAGGAAATGTTGTACTTACTCCTAAGATCTTAGACAACTCTCAAAAATATATTCAAGAAAAATTCCAAACTGCCGAAAAACCTGTAAACTTTGTTTTTCATGGTGGTTCAGGCTCTAAACCAGAAGAGATTGCGGAAGCTATCAGCTATGGTGTTGTGAAGATGAATATCGACACAGATACTCAGTGGGCTACGTGGAAAGGTGTAAAAGATTATATTGAAAAGTATCACGACTATCTTCAAAGCCAGATTGGCAACCCTGAGGGCGAAGATAAACCAAATAAAAAATATTACGACCCTAGAAAATGGCTTCGTGCAGGTCAAGAGTCTTTAGTAGAGCGTGTACTGCAGGCCTATAAAGATCTAAATGCATTAGATAGAAACTAAAAAAGTTTCTATCTTTGTTCTTTTGCCTCTTTGTGAAGATCTTCTATCGAATTGAGATGTGGATGCTGTGCAAAGTGGATATTTAAGAGTTGATTGAGTTTGTTGAGGTTAAAACGCCAAAAACGCTCTTTATCAAACTCCTCATGCTCTACCATCTTCTCATGAAGCTCCTTGCTGCTTGGTGTAGTATCACACTCATTAAGTACTTTATACATATGTTTTACAAGATCATTATGTGCGTCTTCACCTGTATCATCATCTTCAAGAGTTCTGTTGACCAAAAAAGGGTACATTTTCCAAATACTTAAAGCTGTACCTGCTACAAAAGCTATCATCATCCATGTTGATGTGCTGATTTCCATCTCCATTACTACCCTTTGTGTGAAAGTTTTCAATTATAGGACAATTTAGATAAAATTGTATTTATGAATGACAAAGTATTTACAAAACCGATAAAAAAGCAGTTTGAATTTGATGAAGAGGTTGCAGCAGTTTTTGATGATATGCTTGAGCGTAGTGTTCCTTTTTACAAAGAGAGTCAAAAGATCACGAAGTTTTTTGCACTCAAAGCCTTGCGTGAGGGTGGGGTGCTGTATGACCTTGGCTGCTCAACAGCTTCACTGCTTATAGATATCTCAAAAGATCTGAAGTTTGAAGCAAAGCTTGTAGGTTTGGATAACTCTGAGGCAATGTTGGAGCGTGCAAAGAAAAAAGTCGATGCCTATGGTGCGTCCGTAGAGCTTGTGATGGGAGATATTTTACAATATCCGTATAATGAAGCAGATGTATTCATTTCCAACTATACCCTGCAGTTTATTCGTCCTTTGGTGCGTGAGGAGCTTATTAAAAAGATTGCCTCTTCGTTGCGTGAGGAGGGGGTGTTTATCTTTAGTGAAAAGGTGATATCACATCATCCAAAGCTCAATAAAGATCTTATAGAGTGTTATTATGACTTTAAAAAAGAGCAGGGATATAGTGAGTATGAGATTATGCAAAAGCGTGAAGCTTTAGAGAATGTCTTAGTACCATACAGTGAAGAAGAGAACATAACAATGGCTAAAAATGCCGGTTTTTCTCACTGTGAAGTAATCTTTCGCTGGGCGAACTTCGCTACATTTATAGCAATAAAATAAGAACTTTGTGATGCAAAGCTGTAAAAATATATGTATGCTGACACTGCTTCTTCTTCTGAGTGCCTGCAGCAGTTCTCAAGTTAAGCCGCAAAACAGCTCTGATAGCCTACAAAAAGGCTCTTTGAGACAAGAGAGAATGCCGAGTAGTGAAGATGGCAAGTATGCTTTGCATGTTGTAACACAAAAGGGTGCACGTGTACGTATCTTAAATATCAAGCCAAAATATTTTGATGGTATAGAGCTTGATGAGGGACCTTACCTTATAGAGATCACAATGAGTGGGTATAAAACCTATAAGAAGTGGATTGACCTACAAAAAGACAAAGTTCTTCATGTAAAACTCAAAAAGATTCTCAATCCGTATGATGTGAGTTATTTTAAGTATGTCTCAAAAATCTACTGGTATAACACAAACGAGCTCTTTACTCCCGTCTATGATGCAAAAAACAATCTTGTATGGGCACTTCAAAAGTAGTATGTTCTTTTTGTAAAGCACAGACCAAAACTAAAAACTCTCTCTCAAACCTTGTATGTGGAAGGTTTGCCATGGCCAAAGATAAAAGCGGCAAAACTCGATACATTGATATATACAGGCTACTACCGTTACAAGGGTAGAAACTTTTTACTCAAAAATAAAAGTACACTTATGCTCTATAAGGCATCCAGAAATATCAAAGATGGCTACAATATAGCACAGCTTGAGAGTCTGGCTGTCAATGGCCGCATAGAGAGATGGCGACTTCCAAAAAAAGAGGAGATATTACAAGAGAATCCTTTTAAGACGTATCAAAAACATTTTGAGATAGAGTATAAGCGCCATAAAAATTTAAGACTAAATCTTCCTGTACTCTATACGCGTTTAAAGAAGAACAGTTTTTATTCAAGTGGAAGCCTCGCTTATGCCTATAATCCAAAAAGTGGACTCTATAATGGTAAAGTGCTTCACAGCAGCTCTGCACAAGAACAAGAGGAAAATATCAACTTTGTTCTCAACCATGGAAAAAACTTTGCCTTGGTTCTGCCTGTACGAGAGAAGCGGGGATTTTATGATGCTATTATTTTTGATAAACGACTTGATGCCTTTGAAAAGTTTAAAGCTCTCAGCTCTGCTTTAATTAAAAAAAGTGTAAAGAGCACAAAGGCCGACCCTAAGAAAGTAGCGAACAAGATGGCATCAAAAGCTATGAAAATGCTCTTTGGTGATCCTTATATTGTTGGTACGAAGTTGTATGGAAGCAGTGGAGATTTTACTTACTGTCTCATAAAAACAGTTAAAAAGAAAAATCCAAAATATGTTGCATTTACACTAAAAAATGAAACATTTGCACTACAAAAGATAAAATAGTGTTACAGAGGGATCTTACCAAACATTACCGTGTGGCTCTTCTTTTTTCTTGAGCACTTCTTTCATCTCTTTGTAGGTTACTATATCATCCTCGCCGCACTCTTTGTGGTAGTAGCCTTGCAGGTCATAGTACTCTTTACACTCACTGTAATATTTGAGTGAAACACCATGCTTATTTACACAGCCACTGATAAAGAGTAAGAGAAAAAGCACTGCTGTGCCAAGTAGTAGTTTATTCATAGACAAATCCTAGCAAAATACATACCTAAACTTTAAAACTCTCTTTTGTTTTACAAAGATCTGTTAAAAAACACTCATCACATTTTGGATTTTTTGCTTTACATATATAGCGTCCAAAAAGAACCATTCCCTGATGGAGGGCGTGCAGATCATTTTTAAATTTTTTAACCAGGGTTGCCTCTGTTGCTTTTGCTGTTTTGTCGTCACTTAAACCTAATCGATGAGAAACTCGAAAAACATGCGTATCAACTGCCATAAGATTGGCACCTGTATATTCTATCATTACAACATTTGCTGTCTTTTGTCCTACACCTGCTAATGTTTGGAGATCTTTTTCATTCATAGGAATCTCTCCACCATAAATCTCTACAACACGTTTTGCCATGGCAATGAGATTTTTTGCCTTATTATTAAAGAATGAACAGGTGTTAATAAGACTTTTTAGCTCATCAATATCTGCCTCTGCCAACTCTTTTGGTGATGGATACTTCTCAAACAGTGCAGGAGTGATCAGATTGACACGTTTGTCGGTACATTGTGCTGAGAGGGCTACTGCTATGACAAGTTCATAGGCGTTTTTATATTCAAGTTCTGTTACAGCATCACTGTAACGTTCTACAAAACGTTTATGAATCTCAGCAATCTCTTTTTTTGTTGCTTTTTTCAAATAGTTCTATCCTTGATATTTTTCTTTTATTATAACATTTTAATGATATAATCAATAAAGTGACTTTTTAGGGGGCATTGTGATGGGTATCTTTTCTATGTTTTTTGCTTGTTCGAAGAAAGAAGAGCCAGAAGTTGTGCAGGGTGATTTTAGTGAATATTTAGATAAGAATTTTTTTAAATATACAACAGACTTGTCTCAAAGTATGCTTCTTTGTTATCTTGAAGGTGATGAGTGGATCTGGGCAAACAAAAGATTTTTACAAAATATGTCTTACCATGACATAAAAGATTTTCAGCGTGAGCATGAGAGTGTCAGGGAGATCTTTTTAAATGAGAGTGAAGAGATCTTTACAGAGTCAGATAAAAGCTGGCTGGATTATATACGAAAATATAAAAAAGATGGTTATCGTGTTACAATAGCGAAAGAGGGCAGTGATGTAATGGTTATTGATGCCTATGTTCACAAGTACCCTAAAAACAAAAGTTTGTATATTTTAGAGTTACGTGATGTGACTCAGCTACACCAGGCAAAGCTGCAAACACAAGAGGTTCACAAACTTAAAAGTAAATTTTTAGCAAATATAGGACATGAGTTTCGTACCCCAATGAATGGCATACTTGGTTTTTTAGAGTTGTTAAATGAGACAGACTTAAATGAGAAACAACGTGAATATATAGAGATGATATCAAAATCATCAAAAGGATTGCTAAGTAATATAGAGACTCTTTTAGATTTGGCACAACTTCAAAGCCATCGCTTGGAACTATTTCAAGAACCATTTAACCTATTGCCAAAAATGGAAAAAATTGCATTCCATTGTTATAAAATAGGCAAAGAAAAAGGCGTCGATGTTTTAAGTTTTATTGATCCCAAGATTCCTAAAGTACTTGAAGGTGATATTCATCGAATATCACAGGTTGTTACAGCCTTGAGTCAAAATGCCATCAAGTTTACTCCTCGGGGTGGAAAAGTTATTCTTGAAGTTAAAGTTTTAAAACGTCTTCAAAACGGTGACTGCTCTATAGGTTTTAGTATAAAAGATAATGGCAAAGGTATTTCACCGGAGCAGATGAATTTTATACAAGAGCCTTTTAGTGCAGGTAATCATGCAGATGAGAGAATGGGAGTAGGGCTAAGTCTCTCTTTTGGACTTGTAGAGCTTATGGGCTCTGAGCTGCGAATAACAAGTCAGGAAGATAAAGGAACACAGGCAAACTTTGTACTACAGTTTAAAAACGCTCAGGGCAATAACTTTAAAATGGTACCAAAACGTAAAGTTAAAGTTGTTCTTTTGGACAAAAAACGTATAGATGAAGCAAACTTTTTAACAATATATCTGCGTTCATTTGCTATTGATGTCATTAAGGCCAACATGATTGACGATACTTTATATGATAATGCAGAAGCCATCTATATAGTAGCTAATCAAAATGACTCTTCTTGGATGATGGAACTGGGCACATATCATAAAAAAGCACCAATGATCATGCTACTAAAAGAGGAGGAGAGTTTGGCTCCAAAGCTTTCTCATTTGGTAGATACAGTAATACATACGCCACTTTTACCAAGTAATATGGCACAGCATCTCTATGCACTTCACACTTATGAATTACCCCCAATACAGGAGAAACTTTTAATAAAAGATCAAGTAAAGGCCTTGGTTGTTGAAGATAATATGATTAACCAGCGTTTGATACAGATACTTTTACAAAGTTATGGCATTTTTGTAGAGACAGCTTCCAATGGAATAGAGGCGGTTCAAAAAGTACAAAAAAAGAGATATGATATTGTTTTTATGGACATTGATATGCCACAAATGAATGGTATCGTTGCCACAAAGGAGATTAAAAGCAGACTCGCAAAAGCCGATAGACTCCCTATCGTGGCATTGACTGCTATGGCAATGGATGGTGATAGAGAGATGCTTTTATCAGAAGGATTGGACGATTATCTTTCAAAACCATTGACGAAAAAAAAGTTGGAGTATGTACTCAATAAATACTTAAAAGTAGAGGCAGAGTAGTTGATAGAAAAAAGTTGTTTAATAATCGTTAATATAAAACCATTAAACTTCTTTTAACTAATAAAGTGAAGGAATAGTGAATGAAAAGAGTAACAAAGTTTTTAACAGTTTTACTTCTAAGTGGTATTGTAGCATCTGCACAAACACTTGTAACAGTAAACGGTAAGCCAATTACACAAGAAGAGGTTGACCAAGAGTTAATGCAGGCAACACAAGGAAGATTCAATCAAGTTCCACCTGATCGTCAGGCTGTGTTTCGTCAACAAGTGCTTCAACAACTTATAGGTAAAGAACTTATTTATGATGATGCAAAGAAAAAAGGAATTTTAAATTCTGCAGACTATAAAAAAGAGTATAAAAAACTTGAAGAGCGTATGAAAAAAGAGCTTGCTATTCAAGTATGGCAGAAAAAAGTACTTGATGGTATTAAAATTTCACAAAAAGAGCTCAAAGACTACTATAAAAAGAATATTGATGAGTTTAAAGAGAAAGAGACTGTACATGCTCGCCATATTCTGGTAAAAACAGAAGATGAAGCAAAAAAAATCATCAATGAACTTAAAGGTTTAAAAGGTGATGCCTTAAAAGCAAAATTCATTGAACTTGCAAAAAAACACTCTACAGGTCCTAGTGGTCCAAATGGTGGAGATTTAGGTTACTTTGCAAAAGGTCAAATGGTTCCTGCATTTAATGACAAAGTATTCTCTATGAAAAAAGGAACTATCACAACTAAACCTGTAAAAACTCAGTTTGGTTACCATATCATCTATCTTGAAGATAAAAAACCATCAATGACTAGAAGTTTTGATGAAGTGAAAGCTTACATTGAACAACGTCTTAAAATGGAAAAATTCAAATCTGTAATGAAGAAAAAAATGGATGCATTACAGAAAAAAGCTACTATTAAATAAGTAGTGTAAAAAAGATGACTCCTACACCCATCTCCAAAGTTATGGTAGATGGGAGGGAGTTTCTCATAAAGAGAGATGATCTTTATGACCCTTACCTCAGTGGAAATAAATTCCGCAAACTCCAACAACTCATAGATATTCCAAAAGAAACATATAAACAAATAATCTCCTATGGTGGCACACAATCAAATGCCATGCTCTCAATAGCAGCACTCGCAAAACAAAAGGGTTGGGAATTTGTTTATTACACAAAAAAACTCAGTAGCTATCAAAAAGAGCACGTGAGTGGAAATTATAAATATGCACTCTCATTTGGAATGCAGCATGTAGAGATAGAGCATGAACTCTATCGTGATATGATAGCATCACTAAGAGTCACTCAGGATACAGAGAGTGTTTTGGTAGATCAAGGTGGAGCTGATGTTATGGCTGCATATGGCTTAGAAAAACTTGCAAAAGAGTTGCGTGAGCAACTACAAGGCAGCAAGGTGACTGCTTTGGCAACACCATCAGGCACAGGAACAACAGCTCTCTTTTTGGCCAAGGCTATGCCAGAGTATAAACTCTTTACAACACCAAGTGTAGGAGATAAAGCCTACTTGATGCAACAGATGGAGGCACTAGGCGCAATTCCATCCAATCTACACATTTTAGAACCATCAAAAAAGTATCACTTTGCCAAACCATATAAAGAGTTTTATGAACTCTACAAAAAACTTTTAGATGAGAGTTGTATTGAGTTTGATCTGCTTTATGCTCCACTTTTATGGCAGGAGCTTCTTTGTCAGACAGATGAAAAGATATGCTATATCCACAGTGGTGGTCTTCTGGGTAATGAGTCTATGTTAGTTCGTTATCGAAAACTTCTTGATAGACTTTCATAAATATACTTGACAATATCAGGCTCAATTAGTATAATCTAAGTAACTTTTTTCAATACATTCTGTTTGCAACAAAAGTAGCAAAAGAGAATTTTAAAAAAGTATATACTTACATCAGAAAAAAATAAAAGGATTGAGAAATGAGTAATAATATTTTTGAAAAACTAACACATAATATGACAGAGGCTATTGAGAGTGCAATATCTCTAGCTTTACATAACAAAAACCAAGAAGTGACTCCTGTTCACTTTTTATGGGCACAACTGACAAACAGTGACTCAGTATTAAACCAAATGTTTAACAAGATGGGTGTCGATAAAGTTGCAATGGAACTTGACATCAAATCTATGGCAGAGAAACTGCCAAAATCTTCTTCTGTAACAAAAGAGAACATCAAACTCTCTGCTGAGTTTGTAAGAACGCTTCAAAATGCAGAAGGATTGATGGCTAAAAATGGAGATAAATATTTAGCTGTTGATACATATATATTAGCAAATTTACAAACACCGCCATTTTCGGAAATCTTACCGAAATATGTTGATGTTATGGAGCTTGCTAAAGAGCTTGAAGCTGCTCGTGGCGGAGCGACTATTGATTCGCAAACTGCCGATGAGACACTTGAAGCACTCTCTAAGTATGGGATTGACCTTACAAAAGAGGCAGCTGAAGGAAAACTTCCTCCAGTAATCGGGCGTGATGAAGAGATTGCTCGTACTATGCAGATTCTTATTCGTAAAACGAAAAACAATCCAATGCTCTTAGGTGAGCCGGGGGTTGGTAAGACTGCGCTGGTTGAGGGTCTTGCACAAAGAATTCACTCTGGTGATGTTCCGACATCGCTACAAAACAAACGCCTTATCGCGCTTGATATGAGTGCACTTATCGCTGGTGCGAAGTATCGTGGTGAGTTTGAAGACAGACTTAAAGCTGTTATTGATGAAGTAAAAGAGAATGGAAATATCATCCTCTTTATCGATGAGATTCACACAATTGTCGGTGCTGGTGCATCAGAAGGTAGTATGGATGCTGCAAACATCTTAAAACCGGCACTTGCTCGTGGTGAATTGCATACTATCGGTGCGACAACACTTAAAGAGTATAGAAAATACTTTGAGAAAGATGCGGCACTACAACGTCGTTTCTTACCGATCAGTGTTGATGAACCATCAGTGAATCAATCTCTACAAATCCTTCGTGGGATCAAAGAGAGACTTGAAGCGCACCATAATGTAAACATTACAGACAGCGCGCTCGTAGCTGCTGCGAAGTTATCTGACAGATACATTGCAGATAGATTCCTTCCAGATAAAGCGATTGACCTTATCGATGAAGCGGCAGCTGAGCTTAAAATGCAGATAGAGTCTGAGCCAAATGAGCTTAGTGCTGCAAAACGTAAACTTAGTGAGTTGATGGTTGAGAAAGAAGCGCTTAAAATGGAGAAAACGCCATCAAATGAAAAACGTCTCCAAGAGATTGAAAAAGAGCTTGCTGATGTAGAAGAGAAAGTGCGTAAACTTGAAGCGCAGTTTCAAATGGAAAAAGAGGTATTTGAGAAAATCTCTCAAATCAAGCTTCAAATCGAGCAAAAACGCCGTGAAGCTGAGCTTGCAAAAGCACAGTCTGACTTTAACCGTGCGGCTGAGATCGAGTATGGAGAGATTCCAAAACTTCTTGAAGAAGAGAAAGCTCTCAATGAAAAATGGGCAAAAATGCAAGAGGCTGGAACACTCCTTAAAAACTCAGTTGATGAAGAGTCAATTGCATCTATTGTAAGTAGATGGACTGGTATTCCGGTAAACAAAATGCTTCAAAGTG
>JAMORG010000085.1 GCA_027063745.1 Sulfurimonas sp. | reverse complement strand
GCCTCAACACGTGTTCACGGTGCCAATCGTCTTGCGTCGAACTCTTTGCTTGAAGGTCTTGTTTTTGGAAAGTTGGCAGTTGATACGATTCTATCTCAAGAGAATGAGAACAAAGAATTTGTAGAGTTTGATGTGAGTGATGAGGTGATGAGTCTTAAAGATGACAAAGCCAAGAAAAATCAACTTCGTCATATAATGTGGGAAAATGTTTCAATAATTCGGACAAAAACTGGATTGAATGATGCTTTGGAGATGATTAATGCTCTTTTAAATGAAAAAATTGGTAAACTATTACAATTTCGTTTGCTCACAGCACGAGAGATAGTGCTAAGTGCATTACAAAGAGGTGAATCCATAGGGGTTCATACTATAGAGGAGATATAAATGGAACATTCTACTGTTGTAGAAGGCGCAGTAGCTGCTGCTCAGCATGCTGCATCTGATATAAACTTGGCAACAACATGGGTTGGCTGGCTGAGTTTGGCTGTATTTGTTGTAGCATATTATTTTATTGCTACAGAAGAGAGATATGAGGTAAACAAAGCAAAACCTGCTCTGTTTGCGGGTACTTTTATGTTTATGCTTATAGGTATCTATTATGCGATAAATGGACTGGATCCAGATCCACTGCATCATGAGTTAGAGCATCTGATTTTAGAGATTGCAGAGATTTTCTTCTTCTTGCTTGTTGCAATGACATACATTGAAACACTCATCGAGCGTGGTGTATTTGACCTTATGAAGTATAAACTGGTCTCTAAAGGCTACAGTTATAAAAAACTTTTTTGGTTAACAGGTCTTTTGGCGTTCTTTATCTCTCCAGTAGCAGATAACTTGACAACGGCACTTATTCTTTCAACTGTTCTTTTTACAATTGATAAGAAAAATATGGCCTTCTTGGTTCCGGGGGCAATCAACATTGTTGTTGCTGCAAATGCCGGTGGTGCATGGTCTCCGTTTGGTGATATTACAACACTTATGGCATGGACAGCAGGAAAAGGTGCTTTTGTAGATTTCCTTTATCTTTTCCCGGCATCGTTTTTAGGTTGGTTAATTACTGCATTTTTACTTTCAATGTCAGTACCAAGCGGTGAACCTGCTTTTAATGCAGCAACAGAAGAGAAACCCGTAGTTCAAGATGGTGGTATGGGTGTTGTTTATCTTGGTGTTGGTACGATTGTTATTGCAGTTTTAGGGCATCAGTTCTTCCATTTTCCGGCAATGTGGGGTATGATGTTTGGTCTTGCACTACTGAAACTCTACTCAGTACAACTTGAAAAAGGTGGTAAGCATACATTTAACATCTATATCAATATGCAAAAAGTAGAAAATGATACTCTTCTTTTCTTCTTTGGTATTCTCTCAGCTGTAGGTGCTCTTCACTTTTTAGGTTTCTTAAATTACATTCATGATCTCTATGGCATGATAGGTTCAACTGCTGCTAATATTGGTGTAGGTTTCCTCTCTGCTGTAGTAGATAATGTACCGGTAATGAGTGCGATTTTAAAATCATCTCCGGAGATGGGTATTGATCAGTGGATGCTTGTTACAATGACAGCCGGTGTTGGTGGGAGTCTTATCTCTTTTGGTTCGGCAGCAGGTGTTGGAGTAATGGGGCGTCTTCGTGGGATTTATACATTTGGAAGCCATATGAAACATGCATGGACTATTTTGGTTGGATATATCGTCTCAATCATCATCTGGTATGTGCAGTTTGAAATAATGGGACTCTACTAGTCACCATTTACTTTTTTTCTTAGGGTTTTCTCCCTAAGAATTTTCTTCATAAATTAAATCTTAATCTTGTTTTTGCTATCCTTTCATACTTACTTATAATTCAAAGGCATTTATATGACAAATGTTAGCATCATCGTTTTAGATTTTGGTTCTCAATATACACAACTTATTGCTCGTCGTCTGCGTGAAGATAAAATCTACTGTGAGATTCTTCCGTATCACACAAAAGTAGAAGATATCAAAGCAAAAAACCCTAAAGGTATCATTCTCTCAGGTGGTCCATCTTCTGTTTATAATGAAGATGCATACGAAGTGGATCAGGGTGTTTACGACATGGGTATTCCTGTTTTAGGAATTTGCTATGGTATGCAAAGAATTGCTGTTGATTTTGGTGGAAGCGTTATCCGTTCAGATCACCATGAGTATGGTAAAGCAGAACTGGAGAT
Organism: Sulfurimonas sp.; assembly: GCA_027063745.1. GTDB lineage: Bacteria > Campylobacterota > Campylobacteria > Campylobacterales > Sulfurimonadaceae > Sulfurimonas. Next base: position 23,236 of record JAMORG010000085.1, on the reverse strand, counting down.
TGTCGGGTATCCTGACAATGTTTCTCCACTCTTTAAAGATTGTGACAATCACCGTATTGTTTGGATGAGTCACTCTGACAGAGTTGAAACGCTTCCTGAAGGTTTTAAAGTAATTGCAACTTCAGACAACTCTCCATATGCAGCTATTGCAAATGATGAAAAACGTGTCTATGCAATGCAGTTTCACCCAGAGGTACAACACTCAGAAGAGGGTTACTTGATGCTTCGTAACTTTGCAAAAAACATTTGTGGTGTTACTGAAAAGTGGAAAATGGAGCACTTCTTAAAAGAGCAGATTAAAAACATCCGTGAAAAAGTGGGTGATGGTAAAGTTCTTTGTGGCCTTAGTGGTGGTGTTGACAGTTCTGTTGTTGCAGCAATGCTTTATGAAGCGATTGGCGATCAGTTAGTACCAGTATTTGTTGATAACGGATTACTACGTAAAGGTGAGCGTGAGCAGGTTGAGCAGGTATTTAAGATAAATCTAAAAGTACCTTTGGTTGTTGCTGATGCAAAAGATCTCTTTTTAGATCGCTTAAAAGGCGTTGAAAATCCTGAAGAGAAACGTAAAATCATTGGACATACCTTCATCGAAGTTTTTGAACAAGAGGCAAAAAAACATGAAGGTATTAAATTTTTAGCACAAGGAACACTCTATCCGGATGTTATTGAGTCAATCTCTGTAAATGGACCAAGTGAAGTTATCAAGTCTCACCATAATGTTGGCGGACTGCCTGACTGGATGGATTTTGAACTGATTGAGCCGTTGCGTGAGCTCTTTAAAGATGAAGTACGTAAAATCGGACTAGAACTTGGACTTCCGGCAGATATGATTAATCGTCACCCATTCCCTGGTCCGGGTCTTGCGATTCGTATTATGGGTGATGTAAATCCTGCGGATTTGGATCTCTTGCGTGAGGCAGATGTGATTTTACTCGATGAGTTAAAAGCAAGCGGATACTATGCAAAAACATGGCAGGCATTTGCAGTACTTTTAAATGTAAAATCTGTCGGTGTTATGGGAGATAACCGTACCTATGACAACACAGTCTGCGTGAGAGTCGTTGAAGCTGTTGATGGAATGACGGCAACATTTGCACATCTTCCACATGATCTTTTAGAGAGAATCTCAAGAAGAATCATCAATGAAGTTGACGGAATCAACAGGGTTGTTTACGATATCTCGAGTAAGCCACCTGCTACTATAGAATGGGAGTAAGCGAGAGCTTATCCCATGCGTCCTATTTATCTCTTCTCCATCTCTTCTCATCCCGATGCAATAAGCGTCAATTCACTCGATATTACTTTTTTTAAACCTGACATTGATTTTTCAAAATATGATTATCTTATCATTACATCCAAGCAAACGAGTAAAGCGCTCACGCAATATAATAAAGAAGAGTATATTCATCTACCGGCTTTATGTATTTCTGTGCAGAGTGCAAAGAGTTATGAAACGATTGGTGGAAAAGTCTTGGCTGTAGGGGAAGGGTATGGTGATACCCTTGTTGATAAGATAAAATCTTTTAATAAAGAAAAAAAATGGCTCTATCTTCGTGCAAAAGTTGTTGCTTCAAATTTTGTAGAAGTTTGTAAAAATGAAGGCTATCATATAGATGAAGCAGTTGTGTATGAGAGTCAATGTTCCAAAGAAATTTTGCAAACAAAAGTAGAAGAAGATGCTGTTTTAATCTTTACATCACCCTCAAGTGTAGAGTGTTTTTTACGCAATAGTGAAATAGGGGTGAAGAACAGAGTAATTGTTATAGGAAAAACAACTGCCAAAGCTCTTCCTAAGAATGTTCAATATACTATATCAGATGAAAAAACAATTGACGGATGTTTTAAAATATTAAATAAGGTTTAGCTTGAAGTACATACTCTTTTTTTTACTTACAGTCACACTGCTTCAGGCTGAGTATCTTCGTACTATTCGCATAGGAACATTCCCTGATGAAGACTCAGCAAAAAAAGCTTTGTTAAAGTTACAAGAGTATGCAAAAAGCAATACAGCAATAGCAAAACTGCAAAAAAAGTGGAATTTTGAATTTAAAGAACGAAAGTCCGGAAAGTATTTTATAACATTGGCCGAACCTTTTAGAGACAGAGTGGTCTTGCAAGAAGTTCTTGATAATTTACGTCTCGAATATCCTGATATTTATGTAACACGATTAAAATCTTATAAACCTTTTATAGCAAAGAAACCACAACAGGTTCAAACGCCGATAAAAGAAGAAATTCTTGAACTCTCCGCAAAAGAGCCAGAGAAAAAAGTTGTTTCTAAGCAAGAAAAAAGTGAAGAAAAAACTGAAACAGTCCAAAAACAAGCACAAGTAAATAAGCCTGAAAAAAAGGATATGGTACAAGAAGATGAACAACATATAAACTATGCTTTTATTGCTCTTTTTGTACTCTTTTTGCTGGTACTCATGGCATTGTATATGATGCAACGCTATAAGAAACGTTTAGAAGAGAAGCAGCTTGAAGCGATGATGTTGCAAGAAAAACTGGAGCAGGCTGAACAAAAACTCAAAAACAAAGATAAAGTATTTTCTCATACAAGTCATGAACTGCGTAATCCAATGGGTGCAATTATTGGACTTTCACATCTGCTTTTAGAAGAGAGTATGTCTCAAAAGCAAAAAGAGTATGTTAAAAAAATAGAGGGTTCTGCAAAATATCTTTTGGATATCGTCAATGATATTTTGGATATTTCAAAAATGGAGGCAGGAGCTCTTAAAATTGAGCGTCGTGAATTTAATATTAATCATGTTTTACGTCATGTTGTCAATATCGTCTCAGTTGCAGCAAGAGAAAATGGTACACGGGTTGAACTTGATATTAATAATAATGTACCTCCTTACATAGTTGGAGATTCACTGCGTCTTACACAAGTGCTGGTAAATCTGCTGAGCAATGCCGTGAAATTCACCAAAAATGGTGTTGTTGTTTTATCTATTCGAAAAACAACGCAGCATGCAGATATGCTAACACTTGAGTTTTGTGTAAAAGACAATGGTATTGGCATGACACCAAGCCAGCTAAAAAATATTTTTAACTCCTATACACAGGCAAGTGAATCGACTGCACGTGAATATGGCGGAACCGGACTTGGACTCTCAATTGTAAAATATTTGGTTGACATTATGAAAGGTGATATTCATGTTGAGAGTAAAAAACATCATGGTACAACTTTCGTCTTACATATGAAGTTTCATACATATAAAGAAAAAGAGAAACGCTTTTATAGATTACCATCAACAGAGTATTTGAATCGTCGTATTTTAATAGTCGAAAAGTCACAGAGCAATATTAAAAAGCTCACTAATGCATTCTCATATTTTAATTATTTTGTTCATACTATTCCTTCTTTTCATGATACGGTTTTAGATCCAAACCTGCATTTTGATATTGTAGTTGTTAATAAAACACTTATGGATGAGCAGGCAAAACAGATTATCAAAGATATGAAAAAAGAGTATCGTACGAAATTTGTACTTTTTTCTGATTCTGTTTATGAGCTTGATAAAAAACTTTTAGAGAGTTTGGATGTAAATGAACATTTAAGTCGTCCTTTTACTCAAGAAGATATCTTAGAGTTGTTAAAAAAAGTCTGCACTGTTTCCAAGCTTGATTATAAACCTAAACAAGAAGAAGTGTCAGCAAAAGAAAAATTAAAAAAAGTTGGACAGAGAAAGATACTGATTGCCGAGGATAATCGTTTAAATCATAAAGTCATACAAGGTATTTTAGCAGATACTCAATTGGAGTTGACATTTGTAGAAGATGGTCAGGAAGCTCTTGAAAAGTTACATGATGAGAGTGTGACATATGATTTGATTCTTTTAGATATAAATATGCCAAAGCTCAATGGATATGAAACAGCAATGGAGGCTCGAAAGATAAAAAAATATGAAAAAAAACCTATTGTAGCCCTTACTGCAGATGTTATGCCTGATGCTATCAATAAATGTTATGAGGCAGGTATGCAGGGGCATATTGCCAAGCCGATTATCATCAATAACTTTTATGAGAAGCTCTTTAGACTACTCTCTAAGGAACCGGTTATAGAACTAAAGCAGGTAAAAAAAGAGACTGATGGCAAAAAACAGAAATATCGAGAACTCTCTATAGCAACAGGATTGGAACATACACACAATGACACAGCTCTATACAAATCATTATTAAAAGATTTTCAAGATGTTTATGCAAACTCTGCGATGGAGCTGCAAAAAATGATTGAAAACAAAGAGTTTGAAAAAGCTCGAAAAAAAGCATTGGATATAAAAGAGACATCATTACATATCGGTGCATATAAATTATATGAGAGTGTCGCTGCACTACAGTATGAAATAGAAAAAGCACAACGCAGTAGTTCACTGGAAATGTTACGTTTCTATAAAGATTCACTAATTGCACTTCTTAAAGAGATAAAAGCCTATATAAATTAACTTCAAGCAAATTTCTAGTATAATTATCTTCTAATCTGAGTAGTTCGTGTCAGCACATATATGAGGGTTCTACATATTCATATAGTGAACCAGTAGGGCTGGCGTGTGTCGATGATCTCGCTTGAGGTATGTTAACTCTGCCGATGAGACTGTCGCCGTTAGTCAGTCCTCTCTTCACCCAAATTCGGCTTATTAGAACCAAGCCAATAGTGTGACGGCTACTCGGATAATAAAAAGTTTACTTTTAAGGCTCTTTTGAGCACTAAAAGTAAACTTTTTTTATTTTATGGAGCAGCAATGAAGATTTTAATACTTGGTAGTGGTGGACGTGAGTACTCAATAGGACTTGCAATAGCAAATGAGAATGAAGGACATGAACTTTTCTTTCAGCCTGGTAATGGGGCGACAGAAGATCTAGGCACCAACATCAACATCAAAGATTATGAAGAACTTGCAGCTTTTGCAAAAGAGAATGCGATTGATTTGACTATTGTTGGTCCTGAAGCGCCACTTGTCGATGGTGTTGTAGATATCTTCAAATCTCACGGACTTACAATTTTTGGACCAAGTAAAGAGGCGGCTCGTCTTGAAGGTTCAAAAGTTTATATGAAAAACTTTTTGGCAAAATATAACATTCCGACTGCTCGTTATATTGAGAGTGATTCAATCGAAGAACTTTTTAAATTTACGAATACTTTAGAAGCTCCAATCGTTGTCAAAGCAGATGGTCTTTGTGGGGGTAAGGGTGTTATTATTGCTCAAAGCCATGATGAGGCTAAAAAAGCAATATCAGAAATGCTTAGTGGTAAGAGCTTTGGAGATGCAGGTAAAAAAGTAATTGTTGAAGAGTTTTTAGATGGCTATGAGCTCTCTATGTTTGCTGTATGTGATGGCAAAGACTATATCTTACTTCCTGCTGCGCAGGATCACAAACGTGTAGGTGACGGTGACACTGGTCCAAACACAGGAGGTATGGGTGCATATGCTCCAACACCACTTGTAGATGAAGCACTTTATCAAAAGGTTAAAGAGAGAATAATTCGTCCGACACTTGATGGAATGCAGGCTGAAGGTGCTCCATTTGAGGGTGTTCTCTTCATCGGTATTATGGTTGTAAAAGGTGAGCCAATTACATTGGAGTTCAATGTTCGTTTTGGAGATCCTGAGTGTGAGATTTTAATGCCATTGATGACTTCAAGCGTGAGCGATATGTTCTATAAAGCTGCGACAAACCGTCTTGGTGAGATAAAAGTAGAGTTTTCTGACCAATATGCTGTCGGTGTGGTTATGGCAAGTGAAAACTATCCGTATGGTTCATCTACTCCTGCTGAGATTATTTTAGATGATGTGCATCATGAAGAGATAGCAAAATATACACATATCTCTTTTGCAGGTGTTTCAAAAGAAGATGGTAAACTCTATGCCACAGGTGGTCGTGTACTTGTTTGTGTAGGTCTTGGAGACACTATTAAAGAAGCACGGGATCGTGCATACCTGCGTTGTGGGCAAGTACACTTTGCCGGTAAAAAATTTAGAAGTGATATTGCTTATCAAGCACTGTCTGAGTAATTTAAATGTCTGCTACAAATGAAGAGTTAGAGAGAGTTCTGCATCGTGAAGGTATTACACTTGCATCTATAAAGAAAAGAGCAATGGCATTTATGATAGATGAAGTTTTACTCTCTTTTTTACTCATTGTAGCGATGTGGGATTCTTTTATAAAAGCATCCGATGCGCAGGAGATGATTTTACTGACAAATCAGTATTTGTTTGAATATTTACTTATAAAAATAGCTTACCAGACTTTTTTCGTGATGCAGTATGGTGCCACTTTAGGGAAAATGGCTATGCATATTCGTATTGTTGATACGCAGACCATGGATAATCCTTCTTTTCTTTCTTCTTTGAATCGTGCAATCTTTCGAGTAATTAGCGAAATGTTCTTTTATTTAGGATTTATTTGGGGAATGATGGATGCAATGCGCCAAACATGGCATGACAAAACAGCAAGTACATTGGTGATAGATGCGTAAGTTACTTATTATATTTTCTTTTATATTGGCCGTAATGACTCTTGAGGCAGATGACAAAGTAGAGATTTATGCTTCAAAGTTAACATCACACAATGATACTATTGACGCAGGTGGTGGTGTTTCTGTCATCTACAAAGATTATCTCTTAACAGCACAACGTGCACATTATGATAAAAAAACAGGTATTTTGGAGCTTTTTGATAATATTCGTGCTAATTATCAAGGAAAATATAAAATTCTTGGAAAATATGCAAAGCTTAATATTGCAAAAAAAGAGCGTTTTTTTAAACCATTTTATATGCTGGAGAAAGAGTCTGATGTATGGATGAGTGCTGATGAAGGTCTTGCTACAGAAGATGAGATTGATATCTCAAGCGGTGTTGTAAGCGGATGTGATCCTATTGATCCATTGTGGACAATGGAGTTTTCATCTTCTGATTATGATACGGATTCTATGTGGTTGAATTTATATAATACTCGTTTATATATCTATGATATTCCTGTTCTTTACACTCCTTATTTTGGCTACTCTTTAGATACAACACGACGTACTGGTTTGTTAAAGCCATCGGTCGGTTACTCTAGTGATGAAGGATTTTATTACCAACAACCTATCTATATCGCTGAACAAAACTGGTGGGATTTAGAGTTCTTGCCACAGATCAGAACACAAAGAGGTTCAGGTCTGTATACAAAATTTCGTTTTGCAGATTCTGCAGTTTCAAGAGGTTTTTTGGAACTTGGTTATTTTAAAGAAAAGGAAGAGTATTATTTAAAAAACAACCTTCAAAATCAGTCACATTATGGATATAAATTCTTTTATGACAATCCTGACTTTTTGAATCAGTGGACTGGCTTGGACTTTGAGGGACAGTCTGGTATTTATATAGATATAAATCATATGAACGATGTGGATTATATCAACTTAAAAAGCAGTGGTACAAACGATAACCTCGTCACAGCAACACAGGTTCTCTCCCGTGCAAATATCTTTTATAATACTGACAACCATTATGTTGGAGCTTATTTCAAATATTATCAAGATCTTACACTTGATAATAATGAAAATACATTGCAAAAACTGCCAACACTGCATTATCACTACTATTTAAATACATTTTTAAAAGAGCATATGCTTTACTCTTTAGATGTACAAAGTAATAATATCTGGCGTCAAAGAAATAAAAAGGTAACACAGACAAATTTTAACTTGCCACTTACATTGCAAACACCACTTTTTGATGAATATCTAAACCTCTCCTATACTGCAAATATTTATGGACAGTTGTCTCAGTTTAGCGGAGAGAGCAAGGAGACAACAGCAGCATTTAGGAATGGTTACTATGCAAGAAATTCACATCGTTTTGTTGCTTCATCACAATTGACACGTGCATATGATGAGTTTAGCCATGTAATGAGTTTTTCTTTGAGCTATACGCACTCCGCAGGTGAGAGAAAGACTGGATACTATTTGGACAATACTGAGTATTGTAAAGATGAACTCAATATCCATGACCCTGAATATGAAGCAAAATGTGAGTTTTACAATATTGCAGATGTAGACAATGCAACAAAATTAGAGTTTATTCAGTATCTTTATAATGATAAATCAGAGGAATTTTTATATCATAGAATGGCACAACGAATCTCTTATGAAGGCAATCATGCCAACCGTTATGGAGAGCTTGAGAATGAACTGGATGTAAGATTTTTCAACAATACATTATCTTACTATAACAATATGTTCTATAATCATGACAAGCACAGTTTTTCAAAAATTTTAAACAAAATTTCTTATCATGATTATGGGGTAGGCTTAAGTGTTTCGCATCTCTATCGTGATACTTTTAAAGATCCGACAACACTGACGGCACCTTCTCGTTATACACGCTATTTGACTTCAAATGCGAGTTATGAGTATAATCGCCATTACTCATTTGATGCAACATATAATTATGACTTGCAAAAGAGTGTTAAAAAGAGTGCTTCGATAGGCTTTATGTATAAAAAACGCTGTTGGAATTTTGGTATCAAGTATGCTGAAAACAGAAGACCTATACTTACACAAGGGAGCGAAGCTTCATACATATATGATAGATATATCTACATAACAGTAGTGCTTAAACCTTTGATGCAAGCAAGTGGTAACAGCTCTTTTATTACATATAAATTACCTTCAAATGAAGGAAATTAGGAGAAGATATGCAACGATATAAACATGCCCTCCAAAACAGAGAAGATGCTGCTAAAAAACTTATAGATATTATGCCAATGCATAAGCTAAAAGAAGAGAACTGGTATATAGTTGCCGTCTCAAAAGGAGGCTTGGAGCTTGGAAAGTATCTAAAAGAAAATTTGAAAAATCCTTTAGAGATACTCTTTTTAGAAGCGATTTATGCACCACACAATGCAGAGTGCGAAATAGCACGTGTCAGTGAGACAGAAGAGATAGTACTTAATGAGAAACTTATTGATTCTTTTGAGATACAATATGATTATATTTACGGAGAAGCTCACAGAAAGCATGAAGAGGATATACTTTCACATATATACCAGTATAGAAAAGGACGACCTTTTCCTTCAATGGAAGACAAAGTAGTCTTACTTGTAGATGAAGGAAGTGAGACAGGAACAAAGTTTATGACAGCACTTAAAACTGTGCTCACGCAAAAACCAAAAGCAGTCTATATCGCAGTACCAGTGCTGCCACGAGATGTTCTTGAAGTGCTAGAGACTTTTGTAGATGATATATTTTTCTTGTATGAGATTGATGATTATGTGGAGACGTCACTTTATTATAAAAATCTCACTGAGATAGAAGATGATGCAATAGAAAAAATTTTAGAGGAAAATAATAGATGAAATATGATGTAAAATTAGATTTAGAAAATAAGACCGAAGAGTATAGTTTTGGCTATGTTGCAAAACAGGCAAATGGAAGCGCATGGCTAAAGTCAGGTAAGACAGTTATACTTGCAACAGTTGTTATTGATGAGACTGAAGTAGTAAAAGATGACTTTTTGCCACTTACAGTGCAGTATATAGAAAAAACATATGCAGCAGGAAAGATTCCTGGTGGATTTTTTAAGCGTGAGACAAAACCAAGCGATTTTGAGACACTCACTTCTCGCATAGTTGACAGAAGTCTGCGTCCACTTTTTCCAAAAGGTTTTGGACATCCGACACAAGTAACAATCATGGTCTTCTCGGTTGATCAAGAGTCAGACCTGCAGGTTTTGGCACTTAATGCGGCTTCTGCTGCACTATTTACATCAGATATTGACATTAACAGAAGTGTAACAGCTATTCGCGCTGCAAAAGTTGACGGAGAGTTGGTACTCAACCCAACACTCACGCAGTTAAAAGAGTCTACACTTGACCTTTACCTCTCAGGTACAAAAGAGGAGCTTTTAATGATTGAGATGCGCTCAATCGGAAGTGAAGAGGTAGAAGTTGAAGAGATTCCTGAGCCAGTACTCGATCCGATAATGGATCCGACACTTGGAACTGTAGTAATCTCAAAACATGTCTCAAACGCACTTGAAGAAGAAGAACTTATTGAAGTTCTTGATAAAACGCAAAAGGCACTTTTTGAAGCAAATGTAGAGTATGAAGTAGCATTTGGACCATATCAAAAAGAGATAAAACCACTTGAGCTAAAAGCACACCAACTCAATGAAGAGATGGTAGCATATGTAAAAGAGTGTCATCTTGACGCAATCAAAGATGCACTCTCACAAATGGCAAAATCTGAGCGTTCAACTGCACTGCGCCAGCTGCGTAAAAAGATCTTGGAACTCAAACCTGAGTGGGATGATGTAGAACTTGAGCTAGAGCTCAAAGAGGCAATAGAATATGTAAAACGCGAGTTTGTTCGCTCTCAAATATTAGAGCAAAGAGTTCGTGCTGATGGTAGAGCATTGAATGAAATCCGTCCAATTACTATTGATACAAATCTACTTCCATCTGCTCACGCATCATGTCTCTTTACTCGCGGACAGACGCAGGCACTTGTAGTTCTTACTATGGGTGGACCAAAAGATGCGCAGATGTTTGAAGGTCTTACAGACCAGGGCACACAAAATGAGAACTTTATGGTTCACTACAACTTCCCAGGTTTTTCAGTCGGTGAAGCAAGTCCTATTATGGGTACAAAAAGACGTGAACTCGGTCATGGTAACTTGGCCAAACGTGCGTTAGAGCCAATTATAAACCTTGATGGTCAAACAGTTCGTTTGGTTTCTGAGATCTTGGAGAGCAATGGTTCATCATCAATGGCTACGGTATGTGGTGGTTACTTGGCTCTTAAAGCGGCAGATATCGAGACAAGTGATACCGTTGCCGGCATTGCTATGGGAATGGTCAGTGACGGTGATAAGTATGCGATTCTCTCAGATATTATGGGACTTGAAGATCATGACGGTGACATGGACTTTAAAGTAACAGGTTCTAAAGAGGGTATCACTGCTATGCAGATGGATATCAAACTTGGCGGAATCTCTTTAGATGTATTAAAAGAGGCACTCTATCAGGCAAAAGAGGGTCGTGCACATATTATCGATATTATGAAAAAAGCTGAAGAAGAGATAGAGTTTAATGACGGAGTCCTTCCATCAACAGAGCATTTTCATATTGACCCATCATTTATCGGTGAGATTATCGGTCAGGCTGGGAAAACTATTCGTGAGATTATCGAGAAGTTTGAAGTAGCGATTGATATCGACAAAAAAGATGGAAAAGTAAAAATCACAGGTAAAAACAAAGAGGGTGTACAAGGTGCAAAAGAGCATATTCACTCTATAGTCAATGCTCCTAAAAAAGAGAAAATCAAGTATGAAGTAGGTGGTGTTTATGAAGGTACAGTAAAGCGCATTGTTGATTTTGGTGCTTTTGTTGAGCTTCCTGATGGAACTGATGGACTGCTTCATATCTCTAAAATTTCTAAAAATCGAATAGAAAATGTAAAAGATGTTTTACATGAGGGTCAAAAGATAAAAGTTAAAATTTTAGAGTTTAAGGGAAATAAAATCTCTCTTGAAATGGCAGAAGATTCAATTTAATTTTTAATTTAGCAGAGTTAGAGTAAAATTCGGCTATCAATTTCTAGTAGGGAAATCTAGGCATTTATGTTTAGGTTGCTTCACGATTAAAAGTGAGGTTACGCTATCCGAACGGATTGTAATAATTTTAAGGATATATTTATGAAAAAAATTCTTTTTCTTTTAGTAGCATTTTCTGCTGCTGCTTTCGCTAACGAAGGCGGAGCTGACAAAATCGCTCTTTTAAGTGACAATGGTGCAATGGTTGCAGCATTCTCAATGATCGCTGCTGGTATCGCTATCGGTACTGCTGCTCTTGGTGGTGCTATCGGTATGGGTAGTACAGCTGCTGCAACTATCGCTGGTACTGCACGTAACCCAGGTCTAGGTGCTAAACTTATGACTACAATGTTCATTGCATTAGCAATGATCGAAGCTCAAGTTATCTATGCACTTGTTATTGCATTGATCGCTCTTTACGCTAACCCATTCGTAGGTTAATTGTAAACTTCCTCTCTTGAGTCCGCATCAGCGGGCTCACTTTTTTAAAACTGCGCAGGTGGTGGAATGGTAGACACGCTATCTTGAGGGGGTAGTGCCAATAGGTGTGAGGGTTCAAGTCCCTCTCTGCGCACCATTTCTTTTTTATTTAAACAATCAAACTTCTAAATTTCATCATTATTCCAAGCTTCTACAGCTTCTTGAAGAGTATCGAACTCATCAGATTTTCCAATAATAAAAATTTCATCAAAAATATAACAAACAATTCTTCTGCTAAGAGGTTCTAAAAGAAATACACAATACTCATCACTACTTTTGGCATGTGTTGAGAGTACACGCATACCATCGACTACATCACCTACTTCTACTACTGCATCATACTCAACATCGAGAAGTTTTTTCCCGTCACTTTGATAAATTGCCATGTAAACTCACTTTTTTAGTATAATTCTAGCAAAAAAAGGCAATATTTATGCACTCTGTACTTTTTGTATGTTTAGGAAATATATGTAGATCTCCCTTAGCTGAAGGTATTGCCAGAGAATTGATTCGTAAAAATGCTCTTAAAATAGAGGCAGATTCCGCAGGAACAGGTGATTGGCACATAGGTGAGCCGCCTTGTGAGCACTCCATAACAGTAGCACGCATGTATGGTATAGATATCAGTGATCTTCGAGCAAGACAGGTCACAAAAGCTGATTTAGAGCGTTTTGAGCTTATTGTCGCACTTGATGAGAGTAACAAAGAAGTGCTTATACAGATGGGTGCAAAAGATGTAATAAAGCTTGGAGAGTTTGGTTATGATGGGGCAGATGTTCCTGATCCATATTTTTTTGATGGCTTTGAGGGTTTTGAGGAGGTTTATAAGATGATAGATATTTGTGTAAAAAATCTTTTTAAGATAAAATTTGGATATAAGGATTTATAATGAATATAGCAAATGATGTTTCAGAGCTAATAGGAAATACCCCCTTAGTAAGGCTGAATACACCTTCTGAGTTAAGTGGTGCAACTATATTAGGTAAATGTGAGTTTATGAACCCGACTTCATCAGTAAAAGATCGTATAGGCTTTAATATGATCAAAAGAGGTATAGAACTGGGCACTATTACAAAAGATAGTCTTATTATTGAGCCTACAAGTGGCAACACAGGTATTGCTCTTGCTTCTATTTGTGCTGCAAAAGGGTTAAAACTTATTTTAACTATGCCAGACTCGATGAGTATTGAGAGAAGAAAACTTCTTAAGGCTTTTGGTGCAGAGTTGGTTCTTACACCTGCTGCACAAGGGATGAAAGGTGCTATCGCAAAAGCAGAGGAGTTACAAGAAGCAAATGAAAATGCAGTAATTCTGCAACAGTTCGCAAACCCTGCCAATCCTGAAATACACAGGCTTACAACTGCAAAAGAGATTTTACGTGACACTGAGGGAAATATTGATGCTTTTGTTGCTGCTGTTGGAACGGGAGGTACACTTACAGGTACTTCCCAGGTTTTAAAAGAGAATGTCTCAAATATTGCAATCTTTGCTGTAGAACCTGCTGATTCAGCTATATTGTCAGGAAAGAGCCCGGCTCCGCATAAGATTCAGGGCATAGGTGCTGGATTTGTACCTGATATATTAGACAGATCTGTTTATGGTGAAGTTATCACAGTTAGCAACAGTGATGCTATTGAGACAGCCAAGATGCTTGCCAAAAAAGAGGGGCTTTTGGTTGGAATTTCTGCGGGAGCGAATGTTTATGCAGCGATGCAGGTAGCAAAACGAGCAGAGTTTCAAAACAAAACGATTGTAACAATACTGTGTGATACGGGTGAGCGTTATCTCTCTACAGAGCTTTTTAGTGAAGCATGAGTTTTTAGAGACTATCAAAGTAGTTGATGGTAAAGCATTGCACATTGAGTACCATCAAGCTCGTTATGAGTCAGTGTTAGATGAATTTCATGCAAGCAAGTATCACTCTTTAGAGAAGTTGCTCACAGATGCTCCAAAAGAGGGCTTGTTTCGTTGTAGAATAGTTTATGCTTCTGAAGGGGTTTTGTGTGTAAGTTATCACCCTTATGTAAAAAGGTCTATTGAAAAAATAAAACTTATAGAGGTTCCTGCTGCTTTTGAGTATGCAAAGAAGTATGCCAACAGAAGAGAACTAGATGCATTTTTTGAACAAAGAGAGCATTGTGATGATGTTTTAATGGCGCAAGATGGATTTGTAAAAGATACAACAATTGCCAATATTGCACTGCTGCGTGAGGGAGTATGGTACACTCCAAAATCTCCCTTGCTTAAAGGAACAACACGTCAAAGATTGCTGGACAATGGTAAAATAGAAGAAGTACAGATAAAAGTAGATGAGCTTTATGAGTATGAATCACTTGCATTGATGAATGCAATGGTAGATTTTGATATAATTCAAAATAAAAGTATAGAGGATATCGTGTGTTAGAAAATTTAATAGAAGATAAGAAATTCGCATCATTGATGAAAAAACATCTAGAAGAGACAATTATTTTATTGTTTGAAAAAGAGCAAAACTTTGGTGTATTATGTAAAATAGAAGATATCTCATTTCATCCTGAGTTGCCAGAAGATATGTTTGCAGAGTTTCGTCCTTTAACACTTTTTTTCTTAGCAGGTTATACCTTTGAGACCGCAAAGATAGAAGATGGTATGCTTGTCTTTGAAGCCGGTTTTGGAAGTGAGAATTTTGGAAGTGTTGTCTCTGTACCACTGCTGAGCATTTTACAGGTAATTGTTGATGAGACACCTATTATGATTAATCTTGCCATTGATAAGCATGAAGATAATGATATATCTGAAGAAAAGGCAGTGGATGAAACAGGGGTGAAAAACTCGATGGAGTCTTTTTTATCAAACCCTGAAAATCAAAAATTTTTAAAAAAGTAACTTCGCAGAGTTTTAGACTCTGTGAAGTGAAAGAAGATAGTTGACTACATTGTCAACAAATGCATCATGTTTACGCTCTTTAAGATAAGCAATATAGAAGTTTCTTATAATCTTATGGTTTTTCAGACGTGCTTCAAAAAGTTGCCCGTTTTCAAGTTCTGCTTTGATAACATGACGTGACATAATAGAGACAAGAGGGCGTTCTGCATTTTTGTCTGCATGTAAAATCGACTCTTTAATAGCAGTAGGACTTGCAAGAACTCCGATTACGTTAAAGTTACTACACTGTACGCCCATCTCTTCAAAAACTTCTGAAGTGAGTCTTCTTGTATGTGACTCTTCATTTCTACATATCCAGTCAAACTCAAAAAGATCATCTGCTGAGAGATGTTTTTTTATAGGTTGATTTGAGAAGAGAACCAGTTCGTCTTCAACCCACTCTCTATAAATAATCCCTTCTTTGAATACAGGAGATTCAATAAGTGCGACATCAATTTTCTTATCTTCTAATTGTTCAATAATATTTGAAGAGATATCAACATTCATAAAGACTTCATTGTCTATACGTTTTTTGATTTCACCAAGGTAGTTAGGAAGAACATAGTTTCCAATAGCAAATGAAGAACCCATAACAAAAGTGAACTCTTTGTTGATGATTTTTAAGAGCTCTTTTTCAGAGTTTTGAATCGCTTTTTCAAGACGAAGTGCTATGCGGTAAAGATCTTCACCTTCTTTAGTAAGTACAATTCCGTTTTTCTTACGCTCAACAATCTTTGTGTCAAGATAATCTTCAATAAACTTGATCTGTTGCGTAACAGCAGGCTGAGAGATGCCCAATTTTGCAGAAGCTTTAGAGAAACTCTTCTCTTTGATAACCATCAAAAAAGTTTGTAATTTCGCAAAATCTTTTAACATAATAATTCCTATAAGTTATAATAATGATAAAATTATAACTCAGAATTATAATTATTGCAATAGTTTTGTAATAATTTTAGCTTTTTTTGTTATAATATTTTTACTTTAACAAAGATAGTGAACAATTTATGGAAAAAATATTTAAAAATTTAAATGATGCACAAGCAGCAGCTGTTAAACAGACTGAAGGTCCTGTTCTTATTTTGGCAGGAGCAGGAAGTGGAAAGACAACGACAATAGTATCACGCTTAGCCTACTTGATTGAAGTTGTAGGTATTCCTGCATCAAACACACTGACACTGACCTTTACAAATAAAGCAGCACGTGAGATGAAAGAGCGTTCTATGTCTATGATGGAACAAAACGGAGCTTATCCACCGCTACTTTGTACATTCCATAAGTTTGGACTTCTTTTTTTAAAGTTTAATATGCATCTTTTGGGACGTGAGAACAACTTTGTTGTCATTGATACTGATGATAAAAAACGTATCATTAAAAAGATCAACTCAGAGCTTCCTACTCCACTGATTGCCAGTGAGATCTCACGCTATAAGAACTCTCTTATGACTCCTGATGATGCCTATAAACAGGCAGAGCTTTTTAATTATAAACAGATAGCTGAGGTTTATGGAGAGTATGAGAAGTATTTGGTTGAGAATAATCTTGTCGACTTTGATGATCTTTTGGCACTTACTTACAAACTTTTAGATGAAAATCCAGAGCTTGCCAAAAAGACATCTGAGCGTTATCAGTATATTATGATTGATGAGTATCAAGATACAAATGAGCTTCAACTCAAACTGATTCAAAAGCTCTGCTCTACACATAAAAATATCTGTGTGGTCGGTGATGACGATCAGAGTATCTATGGCTGGCGTGGGGCACACATACGAAACATCATTGAGTTTGATGATGACTTCAAGGGTGCCGCTGTTTTTAAACTAGAAGAGAACTATCGCTCACGCGCTCCGATTTTAAAAGTGGCAAATGCACTAATAGAGCATAACCGCTCACGCCTGGGTAAAAAGCTTATTGCAACACGTGGTGAGGGTGAAGATGTAGCAACACTTAACTCAAATGATGAGAATGAAGAAGCAAGAAAGATCGCACAAAAGGTACAAAAACTACTTGATAGTGGAACAAAAGCGAGTGAGATAGCTATTTTGTACCGTGTTAATGTTCTTTCACGTTCTATTGAAGAGGGGCTTAATCGTGCAGGTATTGCCTATAAGCTAGTAGGAGGTCTTCGCTTTTATGACAGAGCTGAAATTAAAGATCTTATCTCTTACATTCGTGTAATTACCAACAATCATGATGACTTCTCTTTTAAGCGCATAGTAAACAAACCAAAACGTGGTCTTGGAAAAGCAAGTGTAGATAAGATAGAACTTGCAGCTCACGCAAAGGGAAGTTCTATTTTTGAGTACTTAAAAGAGGCTAGCGAAGAAGAGCTCATTGCCCTTGTAAAGAAGAAAAATGCAGCAACTCTTAAACAGTTTGTTGCAGATATTGAGTATGTTGCCAAAGTTGCAAAAGAGTCAACATATGAGTTTATTGATGTGCTTGAAGATACTTTTCATCTTAAAGATATCTATCTCAATATGCAAGATGGACAAGAACGCATCTTAAACATGGATGAGTTTTACGGACTTTTCCGTGACTTTATCAAGAACAATCCTGATGCAACACTTGATGAGTTCTTAAATGAACTTACACTTCAAAGCGATCAAGATGAGGTAGAGGGTGAGTCTATCTATATGATGAGTATCCATGCATCAAAAGGTCTGGAGTTTGAGCACATCTTTATCATCGGTATGGAAGAGGGCTTTTTACCACTTATAGGTGAAGGGAGTGACTTGGAAGAGGAGCGACGTTTGGGTTATGTTGCTTTTACACGTGCAAAAGAGACACTCACACTCTCTCACGCAGCAAGTCGTTTTTATAAAGGTCGCAGAAGTGACCTTAACAAGAGTCGCTTTTTCAATGAAGCGGGATTGTGTGATGGTTCACTTAAAGTAGAGAAAAATTCTAACTTTAAAAAAGGTGACCTTGTGCGTCATAAGATCTTTGGTACAGGTCGGGTGACAGGTGTGAGTAAAGCAGGGCGCGAGTTTAAACTGCAGATAAACTTTGCAGGAACAAAGCGAGATATTTTAGCCTCTTTTGTGGAGAAACTCTAAGATGAACGGGCTTTTAGTAGCCTACAAACCAAGTGGCATAGGCTCAAACAAATACCTCTATGAACTCAAACGTAAATATGGTGAGAAAAAAGCAGGTTTTGCAGGCACACTTGACCCTTTTGCAAAAGGGGTACTGCTCGTTGGTTTTGGAACGCACACCAAGCTTTTTCGATTTTTAAACAAAACTCCAAAACGCTACCGTGCAACTTTATGGTTGGGTGCCAAAAGTGACTCTTTGGATATAGAGATGGTCGATGAGGTAACAATACCAAAAGAGTTACCACTAGAAGCAGTAGAGAAGGCGGTAGCATCACTTGAGGGAGAGTTGGAGTACACGCCTCCCATCTTCTCTGCAAAGCGCATAAACGGACAGCGGGCGTATGATTTGGCACGTGCAGGTAAAGAGGTGACTCTAAACACCATACACTCTACTATCTATGAGATGAAACTACTGCATTACTGTCACCCTTACATCACCTTTGAAGCAGAAGTCAGCGAGGGGACCTATATACGCTCCCTTGGTGCTATGATAGCGAAGAAGTTAGGTGTTGAGCACGGAAGCCTCTCAATGCTTGAGCGTTTGTGTGAGGGACAGTTTGTCTATGAAGGGGAGCGTTTTTTAGATATTAAAAAATCTTTGGCAATTAAGCAGAACTACTACTTAGGGGATCAGGAAAATATTCAATATGGAAGAGTTCTTGCTTTAGAAGATTTTAAAGTGCAAGATGAGGGTACATACTGGATAGACAACGGTGATACGATATCTATTGTAACCATCTATGATAAGAGAGTAAAATACGAACTAGGAAGAATAGCATGTTAGTACTGGCAAGAAAAGAGAATGAGTCCATCGTTATAGGTGATAATATCAGCATAAAAGTTGTCTCTATTGATAATGGTGTTGTAAAGTTGGGTATCGATGCCCCACGTGATATTTCTATTATTCGTAGTGAACTCATCGAAGAAGTTACAGAGCAAAACAGAGCTGCAGCAGCACAAGAGCCACTTGCAAAAGAGGCTGCAGATACACTGAGCCAACTTTTAGGAAAAAAATAGTTTCATGAAAGTACATAAAGCGTTTGCAAAGGTCAATATCTTTTTAAAGGTAACAGGTAAGCGTGGGGATTATCATGAGATCATTTCTCGTTTTATGCGTGTAGAAGATCTCTATGACGAACTCTCTTTTGTCTCGAAAGAGGATGCAGGGTTTACAAAGCAAGAGTTTGGAATTTTAGGTGATTTCTCTTGTACTACGGAACAAAATACCATCTATAAAGCCTATGTGGCTTTGCGTGAGGCAACTAAGAGTGATGCCTTAGAGCGCTTGATGCAGAGTTATGCTGTAAAAGTAGATAAGAATATACCTGCCTTTGCGGGGCTTGGCGGTGGTAGCAGTGATGCGGCAACATACCTTAAAATGTGTAATGAAGTGTTGCATCTTGGACTGAGCTTAAATGAACTTGCTTCCATTGGTGTCAAAGTCGGTGCAGATGTACCATTTTTTATCTATAACTACGGCAGTGCCAACGTGAGCGGTATAGGTGAAGTGGTAGAGCCCTATGAAGAAGAGATTTTACCAATAGTTACAAAAACACCAAAGATAGAGATCAGTACACCAGCTGTCTATAAGTGCTATTCACAGAAGTTTTATAATCCAATAGACGGTTTTGAGGCAGAGCATTTTAAAAAGCTCTCTTCAAAAGAGGCCTTAGAGAGTTTGAGTGCTATGGAGGCAAATGATCTTTTTGCTCCGGCACTTGATCTTTACAATGAGCTGCAAGAGCACTATAGTGATGGAGAGTTCTTTAGTGGAAGTGGCAGTAGTTTTTTTAGACTCAAGGAGGAGTAGAGATGGGTGAGACAATAGCAAGAAATAAAAAAGCATATCATGACTATTTTATAGAGGAGAAGTTTGAAGCTGGACTTGTTCTTACTGGAAGTGAAGTAAAAGGTTTGCGTGCAGGTAGAGTAAATCTAAAAGACAGTTTTATCCGCTTTATCAAAGATGAGCCTTATCTTTTCAATGCTCATATCGGACGCCTAGAGACTACGCATCACTACTATGGGCATGAAGAGAGAGCTCCAAGAAAGCTGCTTTTACATAAAAAAGAGATAGCAAAACTCAAAAAAGCAGTAGAGCGTGATGGTTATACTATTGTACCTTTGCAACTCTATTTTAACTCACGCAACATCGCAAAACTCCAAATCGCACTTGCAAAAGGAAAACAGTTGCATGATAAACGCCATGATCTAAAAGAGCGAGATCAAAAAAGAGATATTGCACGAGCACTCAAGGATTACTGATGTTTCGTTTTTTGCTCTTTAGTGTTTTTACTGTTTCTCTCGTTGCTCTGCCTTTACATATTAGCAAAAAAACTCTTGCAAACGGAGAGACGACACTGCTTCTTTTAGCAAAGGAGAAGGGTGTAGCGTATGAAAAAGTCTGTTATAACAAAGAGTGTTTCGAGGTCTTTTTAACACCTTCAAAGCAAGAGTACTATGCCCTTATACCTTTTTCATATTACGACAAGGCTGGTAACAAAGAGCTTGTTTTACGCTACAAAGAAGAGAACCAAGAGAAAAAAGAGCCTTTTTTTATCAAGTTAAAGTATGGTAACTATAAAAAAGAGTCCATTCATGTCTCAAGCAAAAAGGTCAATCCAAAGTCTCCCGAGGTCAAAAGAAGAACAGCGCGTGAGTACAAAGAGGCAATAGCACTCTACAACAGAGTTACACCAACGCTTTATATCGATAAGCCTTTTATATTGCCGCTTAAAAGTGTAATAACAAGTGACTTTGGAAAAGCAAGAGTCTATAACGGCTCACTCAAAGGGTATCACTCCGGGACAGATTTTCGTGCTGCTGTGGGTACACCTGTCTGTGCCGCAAATGACGGCATTGTAGCTTATGTGGGTGATAGATTTTACTCGGGCGGTACGATTATCATAGACCATGGTGAAGGAATTTACAGCTGTTATTTTCATTTGAGTAAATTTTTAGCTCAAAAAGGTCAAAAGATACAACGGGGAGAGATTCTAGGTCTCTCAGGGAAAAGTGGCCGTGTAACAGGTCCTCACCTACATTTTGCGATGCGTGTACACGGCGTGCAGGTAAATCCTCTCCAGTTTATAAAACTAACGAACAAAGAACTTTTAAAGGAAAGAAACTAAATGACACTTTTTCAACTTATCATGCTGGGAATATCAGCATTCTTTGCCTATCAGGTATATCAACATATTCAAACTCTAAAAGATCCACAAGAAGATTCTTCTTCACCAGAGTTTGATGCAGAAGCACTTGTTGCAAAAGCAGATGAGGCCATGGAGGCAGGGGATCTGCAAAAGGCACTTGCAATTTATAAAGAAGCAGATATAAAAGCACCAAAAGACCCTGAAACACTCTTTAAAATGGGCTATGTCCTAGCACAGCAAAACAGAGATGATGAGGCCTTGGAGTATTACCTAGAGGCACTTGAACTTGATGAGCAAAACACTTACATCCATCAAGCACTCGCTTCACTCTATAGAAAGATGAAAGCCTATGATAAAGCACAAGAACATATAAAACGCTCTTTGGAGATAGACGACAAAAACCCAATCACCTACTTTAACTATGGAAACCTCTTACAGGATATGGGTGAGAAGCAGAAGGCAAAAGAGATGTACAAAAAAGCACTTGAGCTAGATGCAACACTTGAAGCTGCAAAAGAGGAACTACAAAAACTTAAGGAGACGGCATGAAGATATTGGAGATATATGAGAAGTTAAATGAACTCTCGCCATTTGAGTTGCAGGAGTCTTGGGATAACTCAGGCCTTTTGGTAGGGGATTTTAAAGATGATATCACTACTGTGGCTCTTAGCATCGATGTAGATGAAGCGCTTATTGATTCACTCGATGAAGGCACACTGCTTATTACCCATCACCCTATCATCTTTGGAGGGCTTAAGCAGTTGGAATTTTCAAAGTATCCGGCAAATCTTTTGCATAAGATGATACGCAAAAACATCTCAAATATAGCAATGCATACTAACTTTGACCAGACACATCTCAATGACTATGTCGCAACGGAGGTGTTGGGTTATGAGATAGCCGATAAAGATGGTTTTGTAGCTTACTTGGATGTCAATGAAGAGTTCGATGCTTTTGCCAAAAAAGTAGCAGCTGCCTTTGGTCTGCCTCACGCACGCTGTGTAAAGACAAGAGAGTTTGTAAAGAGAGTAGCACTAACAACCGGAAGTGGATGTTCTTTGATGCGAAGTTTGGATGCAGATTGTTTTTTAACCGGTGATGTAAAATACCACGATGCTATGGAAGCAAAAAGCATAAATCTCTCACTAATTGACATCGGACACTATGAAAGTGAGAAGTTTTTTGCCCAAATTTTACAAAAGCATTTGAAAAATTTAGGTTTAAAAGTTATAATTGCATCATCAGAAAATCCATTTACCTATATTTAATGATATGAACACAGAAATGGAAAACAGTAAAACCCCCAAAGGACTCCAATGAACAAGCACTTAAAGCAACTAATTGACCTCTCTATTGTAGATAAAGAGATAGATGCGTTTGAGCCTCAGATAGAAGAAGCAAACTATAAATATGAAGCTGCTCTTGCAAAAACAAAGAGTATTGAAGCAGATATTGAGAATTTAACAAACGAAATTAAAGAAGAAGAACTTAAAAAAGCAAAAAATGAGCTTCACCTTGCCGAACTTTCTCAAAAACTAGAAGAGATTTCTAAAAAAAGCGCAGAAGTAAAAACTGAGCGTGAGATGAAATCACTCCAACTCGAAGAGGAGATTGCCAAAGAGCAGATCACTTTTGCAAACGAAGAGATAGAGCGTTTAGAGAAAATCATTGAAGCGAAAAAAGAGCAGATCGAAGCTGCAAAAGCAAAACTTGAAGAGCTAAAAGCAAGTCTAGAAACTGTAAAAGCAGAAGTAGATGCAAAACTCGAAGAGATTAACAAAGCTCGTCAGGAAGTTTTCAAGAAAAAAGAGAAACTTTTAGCAGAGATCAACCAAAAAGGTCTTGCTTTTTACCAAAAGATTAGAAGATGGGCAAAAAATACAACAGTTGTTCCAGTAGAGGATCAAGCTTGTATGGGTTGTCATATGGTCATTGGTGATAAAGTTTACTCTGACGTTATCAAAGGTGAAGATATCACTACTTGTCCTCACTGTGGTCGTATTCTTTATGTGAAAGTCGGCG
>JAMORG010000084.1 GCA_027063745.1 Sulfurimonas sp. | reverse complement strand
GATGAAGAGGCTGTGCGTTTTATGTGTATGCAGGCTCCATCAGCCATTGCTTGGTTAGATAGCATCGGTACTCCCTTTTCCAGAACAGCCGATGCCAAAGTAGCGCAGCGCCGACTTGGGGGTGCATCAGCTCCAAGAGCCTGCTATGCACAGGACTATACAGGGCTGAAGATTCTGCACACTCTCTATGATAAAGCACTCTCTTTGGGTGTTGAGATGCAAGCGGAGAAGTACCTGCTTGCGCTTTTAAAAAGTGAAGATGGAAGTGTTTGTGGAGCGAAGATTTTAGATATTCGCACAGGTGAAGTTCAACACTACTTTGCCAAGAGTGTTATCTTGGCAAGTGGTGGGTACAGTCGCATCTATGGAAGCTTCTCTACTAACTCAAAAACATCAACAGGTGATGGTATCGCAGCGGCTAAGCGAGCAGGAGCGAAGCTTTTAGATATGGAGTTCGTGCAGTTTCATCCGACAGGACTGAAAAACTCCTCTATTTTGGTCAGTGAAGCAGCAAGAGGTGAGGGTGGTCATGTCATCAACTCCAAAGGAGAGCGCTTTAGTGATGAGCTGCTGCCGCGTGATATGCTCAGCCGTGCCATTTATGCTGAGATGCAGAAGGGTGAGGATGTCTTTATAGATATCCGCCACTTGGGCGAAGAGAAGATTGATGAGCTGCTTCCACAAGAGCGCAAACTTGCAAAACTTTATGAGAATATTGACCCAGTACATGAGCCCATCCCCATCAAACCGGTAGCACATTATACTATGGGTGGCATCGAGGTTGATAACAGAAGCCAAACATCACTCAAGGGGCTTTTTGCCTGTGGTGAGTGTGCAAACCATAAGGTTCATGGTGCAAATCGTTTGGGCGGAAACTCACTCTTAGAGATTGTTGTCTTTGGAAAAGAGGCAGGCAAAAATGCAGCGCTTTTTGCAAAAGAAACAGAACTACTGGCTCCTGCAACAGAGCAAAAACATCCATTAGAGGAGCTAGAACACTACACAAATGAGATAAGTTTCTATGAGGTGCGAGATGAGTTGGCGGCTCTTTTTTATGAAAAGGTCGGCATCGTGCGCCGTCACTCTGAGCTTGCAGAGGTGCAAAAGCATCTGCGTGAGATAGAGGCACTTCTGCCTAAGATGGGTGTGAGTGATACTAACAAGATATATAACACAAACAAGATAGAATTTTTAGAGTTTTGTAATATGTTAGATGTAGCAAAGAGTGTTGTCGAGGGAGCCTTAGAGCGTAAAAGCAGCTGTGGGGCACACTACTTGAGTGAGGAGGTGTAGATGAAGATAGCTGTTAAAAGAGACGTGGGTTTTGTAGAGTTTGAAGTAGATGCTGCTGAGTGTACACTCCTTGAAGCCCTGGAGATTATAAAAGAGAGCCAAGATGCTAGCCTTGCCTATTCAAGCGGTTGTCGCAGTTCTGTTTGTGGAAGCTGTGCAATGAGAGTCAATGAAAAAGAGGTGCTGGCATGTTCGTACAAAGTACAAGATGGTGACAAGGTAGAGCCACTGAAAAATATGCCACATATTCGTGATCTTGTTGTCAATATGGATGCGGCTTTAGAGAAAAACAAAAAGGCAAAAGCATGGCTTGCAAGCTTCAATGCAGATGCTGCGCTCACGCATGAAGATGAGCAAATAAATGCCCTGCAGAGTGACTGCATACTCTGCGGTTCATGCTACTCAGCCTGTCCAGTCTTTAGTGTCAATGAGGAGTTTTTAGGCCCGTTTGCTCTCACGCGTGTTTGGAAAGTAGTGAGTGACAAACGAGAAGCAGAGCAAAAGACCAAGATAGACACCATTCAGACAAACGGTGTTTGGGACTGTACTTTGTGTAATGAGTGTACGCTTGTTTGTCCGCAGGGCATCTCAAGCAAGGCCGACATCGAAAAACTGCGTGCAAAATCTTCACAGTTTGGTTATATGGATCCAAACTTCGGCAGTTTTGGCGGAGGATTTGATGGTGGTTTTGGCGGTGGCTTTGACGGCTCACCGCAGTTTTAGCGAAAGTTTGTACGTTTAATAGGCGGTTTGTAGTGAGGATCATCTCCTGCTACCGTCCAGAGCTCTTTTACAAGAGCACTTACACTTTTTTTCATATCATCTTCTACCAAGAAAAAATCATCAAAGGTCTCATGCAGCAGTGCTGACTCCTCATCTTGCGTGAGTGGTTTTTCTTGTTTTGGCAGTGCGTGAGCGCTTTTGTGTTTGAGATTGTATGCATGCCAGAGGGCTAAGAAATCTTCAGAATAGCAACGCAGTATGTGGTGTGCGTAGAGTTGAAAATTTTGGTGGCCACTCTTCTCAAAAAGCGCAATAATCAAGCGCATTGTCTCTTCCAAATGGACATACGGTACCATGGAGAAGAGCTGTCTTGCTACACTTTGTCCCGTGTCGTGTTCTGCACCTATGAAGATTCTTGCTCCTCCGTCAGTATCACCAAAGTTATTTGTTTTTAGTCCAATGAGACCTATGTCGGTGTGACGATGGCGCCCGCATCCTTTTGCACAGCCTGAGAAGCCTATCTTTATGCGGTTTTTATATATCATCTCAAGTGGCAGGTACTCATGACACTCATCTTTGATGCTCCAAACAGCATAAGGGCAGAGATTTCCTGCACAGGCTACAATGGTAGAGCTCAGTGCTGCTGGTTTGAGTGGTACTTCTTTGTTTGGCAGACCGATAAGGTAGATGTTTTGGTCAATACCTACGCGAATTTCAGCATTGTGCTCTTGTGCATACTTACTGATGGCAAGGAGTTCATCGGCTTTGAGCCTTCCAAACTCACTCTGGTAACAGTAGGCGAAACTTCCGTCTCGCAGCTCTTCAAACTCACCAAAGTCAATATGTTTGAGCTGTAACTCTCCTGCACTCTCAAAACGCTCAGCCGGAAAAAACTCTAAGATGTGCTCTTTGAGCTTTTTAAGACCGATAGACTCAATAAGATAAAAAAGACGTGTTTTTGAGCGTGAAAAGCGAGAGCCGTAAGTGTAAAAAGTCTCTACAAAGGCTTTAAAGAAGTCCACTACTTCCTCTTGTTTTAAAAATATGTCTGCATCCTGAGCGATTTCTGTATTTTTCCCACCCATATAGACATTAAATCCGTAGAGCCCGTCTTTTTTGGCCAGAGCGTAGTAGATATCGTTTGCAAAAAAGGAGTTTACATTTGCTTCATTCCCTGAGATGCCGATGCTCACGCGGCGAGGGAGCATTCCTACATATTTTGGATTTTTTATGATAAAGCCATTCATCTCTTTTATAAGAGGATGTGCTTCAATGTGTGCATATCTGCTCACGCCGTCATAAACATCAGTTACAATATTTCGTACATTGTCTCCAAAACTCTGCCAGGTTGTAAGACCATTGTCATTAAGTTTGTGCCAGATTTCGGCCACATCATCAGAATAGACATCATGAAGTTGAAAACCTGAACGGGCAGTTATAACGAGTGTGAGATCATACTCACGCACAAGTTTTGCTAAAAAGGCAAACTCCTCTGCACTGAAGCGTCCACCGTTACCGTTGCGAAGACGGATGGTAAACTCATCTTCAAGAAAGTCTGTATTAAAGATACCAAAGTCTTGGAGGTAGTATCTGTCTCCTTCGCCAAGAGAGTCAAAGTCGATGGTTTCAAACTCATTGACAAAGTAGTCATAAGGTTTAAGACGTGCTTTGTACTGCTCACGTTTGTTGAGTTTTGTATCTAAATCTGTTGCCATAATTTCGCTCCACAATATATTGTAGTAATAGTAGCAAAAAAAAGCTCAAAAAACTCAAAATCACTTCACTTTTTACTAACAAACAAACTATGTTATAATTAAAATAAAAAAAGGTTTTCAAACAATGGCAAAAGAACACTCATTTGATATTTCTGCAAAAATTGATATGCAACTTTTTAAAAATGCGATTAATTTAGTGGAGAGGGAAGTGGTAAATCGTTATGACTTTAAGGGAACACCTTATGAGATAAGCTACAAAGAGAAGGAAAAGGCACTAGTTCTTGTAGCATCATCCGATAACAAACTCGATGCTTTAAAAGATATTGTTATTACTAAACTACTCAAACAGGGGCTTAGTTCTAAAGTACTTGATGAGCTACGCGTTGAAGATGCAAGCGGTGGAACACGCAAGGCCACTTTTAAGATAGTGGACTATATTGAGTCAAAAGAGGCTAAAAAGATAGTCGCTGAGATAAAAAAACTCAAACTCAAAGTAAATGCACAGATAGAAGGAGACCACATTCGTGTAAAAGGTGCTAAGCGTGATGACTTGCAAAAGGTTATAAAGATGGTGCGTGAGGGTGAGTGGGAAGCACCTATAGTTTTTGAAAATATGAGATAAAGGGAAGTGATGAAAAAGATGAGTGTAGCAGAGGCAGCGGAGTTTTTTGGAGTCTCACGCGAGGCGATTCACAATCGCATACGCCGAGGCTCTTTGCAGAGTGTGGTAGAAGATGGCGTGAAGATGGTCATAGTAGATGAGAGTGCTAAAAAAACAGTGCAGCAGACAAAAAGAGCACAAAAAGTAAACAGCACTAATGATGAACGCTACTACAAACTGTTAGAGTCACAAAATGCCAAGCTGCAAGAGCGCATAGAGAAGCTTGAAAATGAGACACGCTCGCTGCGTGAGCAAAAAGAGCAGATGCTCATTGAAGAGCGTAACAAGATAGAGGCAATTTACAAAGAAAAAGATGAACAGCTCAAAAACATTCTCCATACACTCTCAACGAAGTTTATGCTCGGAGCTCCACTAGAGAGCCAAGAGCCAGAGGCACTTGAAGCTGAGATAAGTGTTGATGAAGAGGAAGTTGTAAGCGAGGTAGTATCACTCAAGAAGTATCTCAAATCGCAAGAGTTTGGCAAAAAGAAGCAAGAGAAGATAAAAAAACGCTTTGTAAAAGCAGTAAAGAAAGATGATGAGCGTGTTATTGTTATAGGTAAGAAATTTTATATGGATATCATCAAATA
>JAMORG010000083.1 GCA_027063745.1 Sulfurimonas sp. | reverse complement strand
AATTTTTTAACTCGCTTATAGACAAATACCACTACCAAAATCTTCTTACTGCGCACCATTTAGGTGATAGACTTGAGTGGTTTTTGATGCAGTTTTGTAAAGGTGCTGGTTGCGCTGAGCTTGCCGGTATGCGTGAGATAGAACTGCGTGAGCACTACAGGCTTGTGCGCCCGCTTTTAGAGCATGACAAAGCCGAGCTGCTGGAGTATCTGCAAAAAAATAACATCAAATTCTTTATAGATGAAACAAACAGTGATGCAAAGTACAAACGAAACCACTTTAGAAAAGCCTTTGCCGAGCCGATGCTACAAGAGTACAAAGCGGGCATTGCAAAAAGTTTTGCCTATATCGAGGCAGATCAAGAGCTGCTTATTGAAGATGTAGAGTATAAAAGCTGTAATGCTCTTAGCTGTTTTCAAAGCACCTCATGGCGTAGTGATATCTACCATATAGATAAGATTTTAAAATCTCATGGGCATATCATTACAGCCCAAGAGCGAGCATTGCTAAAAATACAGGAGAGTTTGGTTATTGGCAGGAAATATATTGTTAGTAAAGTGGGTGGATTTATCTGCATCGCACCCTACATAGAGGCAGAAGGTATGGACAAGGCCTTTAAAGAGCAGATGCGAAAACTAAGGGTTGATCCAAAACTGCGAGGTTACTTGGCAACAGATTCCGAAGCGGTTGCGTTTTTGTCTTTGTTGTTGGCATAGACCTTCATTGTAAAAGAGGACTTTATCATCTCACCGTCACGCACGAAGTTGATAGGAAAGTTCACCCCTATGATCCAGTCACCCTTGTTTAAGTCATCCAAGAAGTCATAGAAGTTCTTTGGAGAGTTGATGTGTGAAGTGGTGTTTACTTCATAGACGGCAAAACCCTCTTCATCTTTATCACGTGAGAGCTTTGAGAGTGTGAGCGATGAGAAGTGTTTTTTGTGCTGTTTCTCAAAACGATCAGGATCAAAAACACGATCAAAGGCTGTAATGATATGACGGTTCTCACTCTGTAAATCTTTTAAAGTAAGAAGTGTTTCATCATAAAAATTTTTATACTTTTTATACTCTTTTTTTTCTATTTTCAACGCTTGTCTTTTTACTCTGTACTCTTTACCTTCAGGTATCAAAAGTACAAATGCAAAAATAAGAATGATAAAAAAGAGTAATGTTGCCAACAGCATCACATAGATCTGATGACGGGAGATATTAATCTTCACTCTCTAACTCCTCATCTTCATTTACTGTATAGTTTTTAGAAACAAACATCAGCCATCCGTTTTTCGCAGGATAAAAGCTCGTATAGGTCTTTTGAAAGATAGAACGCAGTGGTGCTTGCAGCATAAAATTATAAACATCTTTGTTTGGTGTTATTCCGTAGAGAACAAGACCGTTTTTGAGTAACTCTGCACGCGAGAGAGTAATGCGCTCAGGGACAAGATCAAAAAGGTTCGCTATCGAATCTTTTAAGACCATGTTTTGTGTTTGAACCTTCTCTGCAAGTGCTTTTTGTTTTTGGATATAGTTTATCTTTTTTTCCATATCTTTTATCTCATAAACAAGCTCTTGCTGTTTTTTTATCAGTGTTTTTTTATCTTTTTCAAATGAGTAGTCTTTATAGAGTAAAAAAACATAGGTAAAAAAGAGCATAGCAAACGAGATAGCAAAAAAGAGAACAATAAGTTGTACTTCAGGAGTAAAAGGAGACTTTTTGCGTGGTTTAATATAGCTGTACTTCATAAACCCAGCTCCTCTTTTGTAAGTTCACACACTTCTGCTGTAATATCGGCCTGTCTTACATAGACATTTAAAAACATCTCCTCTTCGAGATAACGTTTTAAATCACTGCTGACACCTATGGCATCGGCGATATAGATATTTTCAATAAATTTACTCTCATATCGTTCATCTTTATAATAGTGTGCGATAGATGTTTGAATAAGTGAAAAACGTTGATAGTCCTCATTGAACTCACCTTCACTTGACTCTTCTAAAGGAGTATCGCTCTCTAGGAGCTCTTCTTCTACATCTTTATTTTCAGAGAACTCTTCAATATCCTCCAATGCATCAAGATCTTCAATGTCACCAAAATCTTCAAGGCTCTCATCATGATCTTCAACATCAAGATTTTCAAGATCTATTCCATCATCTTCAATACCCAAATCTTCATCAACAACAACATCGTCACTCAAAAGAATATCTTCTGCATCATCACCGGTTTGCAAATCCAAATGCTCTGCGAAGAGTAGTTTTGAGTCTTCAAATACAGCAATGGATACAAAACTGTCTTGAACCAAAGCATAGAGTGCTAATTTTTGGGTGATTTTATCTTTGAAGAACTTCGCAAGCAGAACAAACGGAGAAAAAATAAAATCAACACCAAAAGTTTTATACACTTTCTCTATCTCATAAAGTTCTGTTTTTAAAGTATAGTATGTCCACTTGTCATCATAGCATTTCGTCTCTGCAGCACTGAGATCTTCGTAGTATGGCAGTCTGTTTTTGTCACAAGTCGGCAGGGCACCCTGAACATGAGACATATCCAAAACAGATATATAGTAATATGGTGACTCTTTTGTAAAGCTCTCTATAAATTCTACCATTTTATCATTGGGGATTACGGTGTCAAACTCTTCATGAGCATTTTGAACAATGCCTTTTTTTGAGTAGAGTTCCACATAGACAAGTGTAGATGCCCGCTTTTGAACAATATTGACAAAAACTTTATTATATAAAGATTCAAAAACTTTTTCTAGCACTATTTGCTATCCTTGCATAAAGGGTGCGCCATCTGATAGTTTTGCTGTTTCAGTGCACTGCCCAATTTGGTATAAATCTGTGTCGTTGCCATTGAAGCGTGTCCTAAAAGTTCACTCACATCTACTATGGGAGCACCACTGTTTAAAAGTGCCGTGGCATAGGAGTGACGGAGCTGATGGGGTGTTACTTTTAACGAGACTCGCTCAAAGACTTTAGTAATCATATATCTTAGACTATTTTCGCTTAATTTTTCACCATTTTTTTCAAAAAGATATCGTTTTATCATAAAAGTTGATAAATATTCATCAAGAAGATGACGCATTTCTGTTAAAAGTGGGATGTCTCTTTGTTTGTTACCTTTTCCTGTGACTCTAACCCACTCCTCTTTGATATCACTTAACTCCAAAGATGCCAGCTCTGAGATACGCAGACCCAGTGTATAGAGCATTAAAACAACAACTTTCTCTTGCAGAGTTGCTTCTTTGAGCGCTTGCATAATATGTTCATGAGGTATAGGTTTTGGCAAGGTCTTGGCAACCTTTATACTTGCATCGGCTGCGAGTATCACTTTTTCGTTTTGTAAGTTCAAATACTCAACAAAACTCCGTACGGCACTGAGTTTTTTGCTGATGGTTTTTGCCTTTAAAGCAGCAATATACAAACGATAGGGCATAAGATTAAAAAGCGTATGTGATTTTTTCTTCTCTATCTCAATATATTCAAAGGCCTCACGCAGTGTTTCATCGTAACTTTTTAGAGTTAAAGGGGAGTATCCACGCTGCTTGTGCAGATATGCTAAAAAGTCTGTTCTGTAACTATCTACTGACTTTTTCAAGAAGCTGCTCGAAGTTTTTGTAATATTTTCTTGCCTCTTTAACAAGTTTTTCATCTGTCACCACACTAGGAGCCAATTTTTTGTACGACTCTACCATTATCTGACTCATCATACGTATCTTGGCTCTGTCTGCTTCTGAGATCGACTCCTTTGAGACTATCTCATTTATCTCTAAAAGGTACTCTTTTGCTTCTTTGATGTAGGCTTCATATTTCATAGAGGTTTGAGACTGCGTCATAATGGTAGCTGCCATACGGTTGTAAATGTCCATGCTAAAAGCCTCATTTGCCAGTCTGTAGGCCTCTTTATATTCACCTGTTTCATAATAAAATTTTGCTTCGAGTGATTTTTGATAAGAAGGATGAATCATAAAATAGATAGCCATGGCTACAACAAAGCCAAGGGCTAAAAGAGGAAAGAGTAATTTAGCTTTCATGTTCCAGTAATCCCTTTTGTATCAACTCTCGTGCATCATCAAGATCCATACCTGAAATATCAATCGGCTTGGATGCATAATAGTTAAGTATACCAAAAGGTTTTGGAATTGTAAACTTATCCCATGAATTTAGCTGCCAGTACTTTGTAGGTACTATATTAATAAGAACTATTTTTGTATTGGTTTTTTGTGCCATTACAACAATACCATCAGCCACCTCATGACGAGGCCCCTTTGGTCCATCGGGAGTAATACCGATATCATAGCCCTCTTTAATGGTCTTTATAGCCTGAATAAGAACACGTGCTGGGTTTTTGTCTGATGAGCCGGAAAGTGTTCCAAGACCAAAGTATTTAATGGTGCGTGAGATAAGCTCTCCATCAAAGTGTGGTGAGATAAGAACTTTTGCGTGAGGCTTTTTACGGTAAAACTTATACATATATGGCAGCATCAAAAGCTCTCCATGCCAACAGGCAAAGATATGAGGCTCTTGCCCTATTGTTTTTGGTGCATGAAAGACTTTTTTGTTTGTAAGGTATAAAAAACGAATCAGCATCGCACCTATAAAAGGCACAACTGCAAGTGCAAGCTTTCGAGTAAACTCTTTTTTAGTCAACCAACTCACCTGTATAGATTGTACGACCGATTTTAGTTATTTTGACATCTCTAAACTCGCCAAGAAGTTCCTCTGAACCTTTTACTTTAACTACAAGGTTGTTATCTGTTCTGCCTGAAACATAACCATCAGCATTTAGGTCTTCAAAGTAAACCTCATAGGTTTTACCAAGCTGCTTTTGGCTCTTCTCATCCAGTAGTTGTGTATAGAGTGCCTGAAGGTATGAAAGTCGCTCAGATGCCACTTGAGGATCTACTACATTAGTGTAGTGCTGTGCTTCAGTCTCAGGACGAGGAGAATATTTAAATGAGAATATCTGATCAAACTTGACCTTTTTCATCACATCTATCGTCTCTTC
>JAMORG010000082.1 GCA_027063745.1 Sulfurimonas sp. | reverse complement strand
ATGTTTTAATAGCAAAAGGGACAGTTCGTCTTCGTGGTGAAGGTTTAACAAACCCACGCCTTAAAACAGGTGCTATTGAAGTTATCGTAAAAGAGCTTATTATTGAGAACAAATCAGCTCCGCTTCCATTTGTTATCGGCGATAAAAAAGTTGGTGAAGAGACAACTTTGAAGTATCGTTACCTAGAGCTTCGTGCTCCAGATATGTATGAGACTTTCCGTCTTCGTTCAAAAGCGGCTATTGCGGCAAGAAACATTCTTGATGAAAACGGATTCTTAGAAGTTGAGACACCTATCCTTACAAAATCGACTCCAGAGGGTGCACGTGATTATCTTGTACCATCTCGTGTACATGCGGGTGAGTTCTATGCACTTCCACAATCTCCACAGCTTTTCAAACAGCTTTTAATGGTTGGTGGGTTTGACAGATACTTTCAGATAGCAAAATGTTTCCGTGATGAAGATTTGCGTGCAGACAGACAGCCTGAGTTTACTCAGATAGATGTCGAGATGAGTTTTTGTGACCAAGAAGATGTTATCAAGGTAGCAGAAGATCTTCTTGAAGCTATGTTTAAAGCGTGTGGTGTAGATGTTAAGCCTCCGTTTAACCGCATCAAGTACAACGACGCGATGGAGTGGTACGGTTCAGACAAACCAGACTTAAGATATGACCTTAAGATGGTAGATGTTATCGACATCTTTGAGCGTTGTGACAACGAGATCTTTACAAACATCGCAAATGACCCTAAAAAGAACCGCATCAAGGCGCTTCGTGTTCCGGGTGCTGACAAAGTATTTTCTAAGCGTGAAATGAAAGGTTTTGAGGACTTTGTACGCAAGTTTGGTGCACATGGTCTTGGATACTTCCAGATGAAAGAGGATGGTCTTAAAGGTCCACTTACAAAATTCTTCAGTGAAGAGGATATTCAAGCTATTATAGAGAGAACTGAGCTAGAAGTTGGTGATGTTGTATTCTTTGGTGCCGGTGAGAAGAAAACTGTACTTGATTATATGGGTCGTTTTAGAATCTTTATCGCAGAACATGAGAAGATGAACCTCATTGACGAAGATAGATTTGAGTTCGTATGGGTAGTTGATTTTCCTATGTTTGAAGTAGAAGATGGTCGTGTTAAAGCACTTCACCACCCATTTACAATGCCAAAAGATACGAACAAAGATGATGTAGAAGATATAGAATCTATCGCTTACGATATCGTTCTTAATGGTGTTGAGCTTGGTGGTGGATCTATTCGTATCCATAAAGAAGAGATTCAAGAAGAGATATTCAAACTCCTTGGTATCAGTGAAGAAGAGGCTCAAGAGAAGTTTGGTTTCTTACTTGATGCACTTAAATTTGGTGCGCCTCCACATGGTGGTTTTGCTCTTGGTTTTGACAGACTTATGATGCTTATCTCTAAAAAATCAAGCATCCGTGATGTTATTGCGTTTCCTAAAACGCAAAAAGCTTCTTGTGTACTTACACATGCACCAAGTCCGGTTGACAAAGAGCAGCTTCGTGACCTTCACATCAGACTGCGTGAGCAGACAAAAGCATAAGTGATGAGTAAAAAACTCTTTTTAATTATCGGAGCTCCCGGCTCTGGTAAGACTACAGATGCAGAGATCATCGCAAAAAACAATCCAAACATTTCACACTACTCTACCGGTGATATGCTTCGTGCAGAAGTTGCAAGTGGCAGTGAACTTGGTCGCAAGATAGATCAGTATATCTCTAAAGGGCTTATTGTTCCTATTGAGATAGTTATCAACACCATTACAACTGCAATCAAAAATGCTCCGACTGAGGTTGTTATTATCGATGGTTACCCGCGTAGTATTGAGCAGATGGTAGAGCTAGATAAGTATCTTCAAAAACATACTGACATTGAGCTTGTTTCTGTCATAGAGGTTCGCGTGAGTGAAGAGACAGCGCGTGAGCGTGTTCTTGGTCGTGCTCGTGGTGAAGATGACAAAGAAGAGGTCTTTAACAACCGTATGAAAGTCTATACAGAGCCACTCGATGCAATTCGCAGCTTTTATGAAGCAAAAAACTTGCTTCATGTTATCTCAGGCGAAGGTTCTGTTGAAGAAGTAGTAGCAGAGATGCAAAACTACATCCAGTCGAAAATATGAAAAAACAAAAATTTATCCTCAAACTCTTTCCAGAGATTATGATAAAAGGCTCCTCTGCCAAACGGCAGATGGTTGGTCAGCTTTACCAAAATCTTCTTACTATTTTTGAACGCATCGATGCAAATATCGAAGTCAAAAAGTTCTCAGACAAGATAGAGGTATTCACGCCACCGGAATTTTTACCAGAAGTACGCGAAAAACTCTTAAATACTCCAGGAATCGAGCAGATACTTGAAGTATTGCAGTTTGACGATATGGACACATTGGAGAAGATAAAAACAAAAGTGCGTGAGATAGTAGCCGATGAGATAGAGGGAAAAACCTTTGTTGTGCGTGCAAAACGCTCAGGAAAGCATGAGTTTAGCTCTATGGACATCGAGCGAACAGTCGGCGGACACCTCAAAGCAAATGTAGATACAAAAGGCGTGAGCCTTAAAAACCCTGATGTACTGGTACATATGGAGCTCATCCAAAATCAGCTCAATATCATCACTGCAAAGTATCCGGGTCTGAGTGGTTTTCCACTTGGAACACAGGGTGATGTGCTCTCTTTAATGTCTGGTGGTTTTGACTCGACTGTGGCATCATACCTGACAATGAAGCGTGGTATAAAGACACACTTTATCTTCTTTAATCTCGGTGGAATGGCGCATGAGATAGGTGTGAAGCAGGTAGCACTTTATCTCTGGAGCAAGTTTGGCTCTTCACACAAGGTAAAGTTTGTTACTATCAACTTTGAGAGCATTATAGAGGAGCTTTTTCGTGCGACTCCTCCGACATATATGGGTGTAATGCTTAAGCGTCTTATGCTTATGGCATCTGAGAAAATTGCCGATGAGATGGAGATAGATGCGCTGGTCACTGGTGAGAGTGTAGCACAGGTTTCAAGTCAGACACTAAGAAACCTGGCACTCATCGACCAAGCAACAAAAAAGCTGGTACTTCGTCCTCTTGCTACAACGAACAAGCCGGAGATTATTGATATCGCCAGCAAGATAGGAACACGCCATTTTGCAGAGAATATGCCTGAGTATTGTGGTGTTATCTCACAAAACCCTATCACGCATGGTTCATACAAGCGTATGGAGAAAGTGGCAAGAAGTTTTGACTATGAAGTTTTGGATAAAGCGGTTGATGAAGCAAAGATTATCAATGTTGATGAGATCGTAGATGATGTCTCAAAACTTGCAGCTGTAGAGGTTGTGCGTGAGCCAGATCCCAAAAAGCACACCATCATTGATATAAGAACAGAAGGTAAAAAACTCGATACTGAGTGTAAACTCTTAGAAATTCCATTTCACAAGCTAAACAAGGCTTTTGAAGAACTTCCAAGTGACAAAGAGTATTTACTTTATTGTGACAAGGGAGTGATGAGTCAGCTTCACGCACAATATCTGCGTGATGCTAAGACTCAGGAGAATATAAAGGTTTTTCGACCAAAGGATGAAGAGGCGTAATTACGCCCTTTCATACTATTTCTTTTTTGTCTGTTTTTTAGACTTTTTCTTTGAAGCTTTTTTCTTATTCATCTTTTTTTTGTGTTTTTTAGCAGAGCTTTTTTTCTTTTGTTGCTTCATCTGCTGTTTTTTATGCTGCTTCTTTTGAGATGCTTTATTTTTCATCCCACCTTTAGAACCTTTTTTGTTCATTTTTCTCATTTGTTTTTTGTTTTTAACACCTTTTTTTACATTGTTGATGATATTTTTACCAATGCCAGGAACATTTATAAGGTCATCAGCAGATTTAAGACGATGTTTTTTTCTATACTTAATAATAGAATCAGCTTTTTTTTCACCAATCCCTGAAATACTCATAAGTTCAGATTTTGATGCTGTTTGAACATTTATAGCTCCAAAAAGATAACTACTTAGTAGCAACGCAATTAACAATAATTTTTTCATTATTGTACTCCTTAAAATAAAAATCGCATTTATTGTAACAAGTAAAAAAGAAGTAGTAGTGAAGTTTTGAAAATTTATATGGAAGAAAAAAGAAAAAGTGTCTAACTCTCTTTTCTGGCACTTAAAAATGCCAGAAAGAGGATTATTTCTCTAGTTCAGAAACAATAGCTTCTTCAACATCTTTGATATCTTGTGTACCATCAACTCTGATGTATTTGATATCTGGATTTTTAGCAGCTTGTTCTTTGTAGTAGTCTATAAGAGGCTCAGTTTGGTCATGATACGTTTTTAGACGCTCTTTTACCACCTCTTCTTTGTCATCATCACGCTGAACGAGATCTTCACCTGTGATGTCATCTTTGCCTTCTACTTTTGGCGGGTTGTAGATAACATGGTATGTCCTACCACTTGCCAAGTGTGCACGACGCCCACTCATACGCTTTACAATCTCCTCATCAGGTACATCAATCTCAATCACTGCATCGATTTTTATACCTGCATTTGTTACAGCATCAGCTTGTGGAAGTGTACGAGGAAAACCATCAAGCAAGTAACCATTTTTACAGTCATCTTGTGCGATTCTCTCTTTTACAAGACCAATAATGATATCATCACTTACAAGTTGTCCTGCATCCATAGCAGCTTTTGCAGCTTTTCCAAGTTCTGTGCCCTCTTTGATGGCAGCACGAAGCATATCACCAGTAGAGATTTGAGGAATGTTGTACTTTTTTGTCAAAAATTGAGCCTGAGTACCTTTACCGGCACCCGGAGCTCCTAAAAGAATGATTCTCATCCATTTTCCTTTTGTAATTTTTTTAAAATTATATAGAAATGAGGTTAAAAAGAGCTGTTACTCTTCCTCACAACGCTGTGCGCTCAAGATATCTTCAAGAAGCTCAGCTGCCTCCTCATCATCCATATCGCCATTTTGAATGTCTTTTATCACATCTTCAAGGTCTGCTTTGAACTCTCTTAGCTCTTCTACTTCCTCTTTTGCTTCATCACTTGCATCTTTTTTGTCTGCAATCTCTTCAAAAATCTCATCAAGACGCTCTTCAATGTCAGGAATGACACTGTTTTTGATTACATCTTCGAGTTGTTTCATAATTGGCATACTCTATCCTTTGTATTATAATAATTATGAAATAATACTCTTATATTCGTAATTAGTAAAGAACTTTCATAATAAACATCTTCTTTAAATATAAGTGGAATCAGTTAGTATATTTGCATAGAATTTTAGTATAATTTTTTTATGCATTTTTATATAGTAATAATTGGAACAGAAATTTTAAATGGTCGCAGAGTTGACAAGCACTTTGACTTTGTACAGCGTGAGCTGGCAAAGTATGGGCATGAGATATATGCCTCTTTTGTCATAAAAGATGACAAGGAGCTGATGCGCAGAACCTATGAGATGGTAAAAGCGGACAAAGAGGCTGTGATGTTCTCCTTTGGCGGCATAGGCTCTACACCTGATGATCTTACACGTGAGATAGCAGCCGAGGTCTTTCGTGGCAGCAAAACAGTTGTACATGAGAAGTTTTTACAAGATATTTTGGAGCGTTTTGGCTCTGAAGCCTACCCGCACCGCATTCACATGGCTGAGTTGCCGCCAAAAGCAGAGCTTCTAAAAAACCCCGTAAACAATATGTCGGGATTTTCTCTTGATAAACGCTTTTTCTTTGTACCTGGTTTTCCATCTATGGCACACCCTATGATAGAAGCCGTTATAGCAAAATATTTTGCTCACGCAGATAAAAAGTACAGAAAAACACTCCTTGCAGATACTAGTGAAAATACACTTATAGATACAATGCAAAAGGTTCCTTTTTCAGTTGAGCTCTCCTCTTTACCTATGTTTGTTGATGGTGTGCCAAAGGTTGAGCTCTCACTCAGCGGTGAAGATGCGAGCCTTGTAGAGGAGAACTTCAAGAAGTTTACAGATGCTTTAGAAGCAAAAAATATCACTTATAAATTAATGTAATAACTTGATTTGTCGATATATTTTCATATAAAATCTATCAAAGTCAAGGAATTTTGCCATGTTAATTTGGTTTTTGGTACTCTTTTTGCTTTTTTTCTTTGTATATGTCATTTACCGAGTTGTGTTTACTCCGGCGCAAAGCTCAAAAAATGAGAGTTGTGAATGGCACTATACATTAAAAATATAAAAAGCAAAAAGAGAAACTATTATGGCAGTAACTATGAACAACCATGTCTTCAAAGGACATAAAACCCTTCTTGGCAACAAATATGTAACCTACAAAGAGCTTGAACTTCCGGTACGATATGATCTTTTTCCAAAATCAAACGGCGGATTTGACTGGGGAAACAGCTCACTTGGTGCTCAACAGCTTGCATTTTCCATTCTTTTTCAACTTAGTGATGAGAAGTTTGCAAAAGGGCATGCAGAGGTATTTATGCAAGATATCATTGTAAACTTTCAAGGGCGTGACTGGATACTCAGTGCGACAGATGTTTTGGCATGGATAGAGAAGAAAAAACCTAAAGCATCACCAAAAATGCGTAAACTCAAACCTGCTAACAACACAAAAAAGACAAAAGAGAAAAAGACAAATGTCGTCAAAGAGATCTGTAAAGAGCTCGATATCACACAAAAACAACTTGCAGAGATTTTAGAAGTACCAGAGGGAACAGTAAGCAGCTGGGCGGTTAAAAATGAGATACCAAGACTCGGTAAAAAAGCAATAGAGTTCTACATACTCAGTCAAAAAAATCAAAAGATAGTAGATAGCTACAGAAGCTTTATAGATCTACTGCAAGCGTCATAAAGAAGGATATTATTGAAACCAAAAGATGAAGTTACACGAAGTCTACTTATAGACAGACAGATATGGGATGATGCGATGAAGTACTCGCGTCAGCGTTATAAGATGAGTCTCTCAAAGGTGATAGAGGCACTCCTTGAGGAGTGGCTTACAAAAGAGAAGCGAAAACCGCTTGATAACTCAAAACAGGGTAAGTTCTTCGAGTAACTTACCTTGCATACCCTGTGTTTTTCGGAGCATTTGGGTCATAGTCTAAGAGTGAAAGAATAGACTTTTTGTTCATTTTGCGGGCAAAATCTATGGCTGTAAAGCCTTTTAAATCTTGTGCATATTGATTAGCTCCCTCTTCTAAGAGATACTTTGCAATCTCTACCCTTCCATAACAAGCAGCAGCCATCAGTGGAGTAAAACCACTTCTTCTGAGTGTCTCATTTACATCTCTGCCGTTTTTGACAAGATACTTCACAAACTCCAGATTATCGTAAGTTATTGCAATATCAAAAACACTTACACCCTCATCATCGGTATGGAAGATATCTGCACCGTTTTCTATAAGCAGCATCAGTGTATCCATATCGCATCTGGCACGAAGAGCACACGCCAAAATACTCTCCCCTGCCTCATTTGTCTCTGTGATGTCACCGCCATCACGCAGATATTTTTTTATACCAAGATAGTCATTATTTCTTAAAAGTTCAAGCCATTTATTCATAATGACAGTATAGTAAAATTTTTATTAGTTGTTTTTATGTATAATTCGACTAATAAATTAATCTAAGCGAGAATTCAATGGAAGTTATTCAAACAACTGATGCTTTTAAAGCACTTATAGAAGATATAAAAACAAATACACCAAACTATAGAGACCCTTTAGCTTTTGGTATCTGTCGTGTAGATTTAGGACAACTCAATGTTGACAAATCTCTGCAAGCAACATACCCTATCATCAACTGGGATGAAAACTTTGGTAGTGCGGCTATCTTTGTTAGAGCACTGCAAGAGCAAGGTATAGAGGTAGATTTCAGCGCAACAGAAGTTGTATGTAACATCAACTTAGAGTTTTTAAAAGCGTGTCTCAATGCTTTTACACCATACTCTGATGAAGCTCATGGTGATGCACACAAAAACATTCAAGTAGTTTCTGCACTGTATTCTCAAATAGTAAGCAACGGAATGTTAGAGGGTGAGTTCAAAGTATGTTTTATCTTTGATGATGCACCACTTAAATCTGTAGAGGCAGCGTACCTTAAACTTTATGCAATCAGCTTAGCAAAAGTTGGTCTGCGTGAGATCTGTCTTGATGGTGCTTTTGGAGCGCTTCCAAATGTTGCATGGTCAAACGGTCAGCCAATCGAGCTTGACTACCTAAGAGAGTTCGAAATCGAGCTTAAACTCTCTGGTGAGTACCCACATATCGACTTTGTAGATAAATTCCCAAGATTCCTACAGCACATCATCCCAGCGGACAACACGCGTATTTTAGATACTTCAAAAGTTCGCTTTGGTGCACAACTAGCAGCTGGAACAACGGTAATGCCAGGTGCTTCATACATTAACTTTAATGCCGGTACTACTGGTGTAAGTATGGTTGAGGGACGTATCAGCTCATCTGCTATTGTTGGTGATGGCAGTGATGTTGGTGGTGGTGCTTCAATACTTGGTGTACTTTCAGGAACAGACGGTAACCCTATCAGCGTTGGTAAAAACTGTCTTTTAGGTGCAAACTCTGTTTGTGGTATTCCTTTAGGTGATGGTTGTATCATCGATGCTGGTCTTGCTATCTTAGAGGGTACAAAAATCGGTATCTACCCTGCTGAACTTGAAAAGATCAAAGAGGTAAACAAAGGTATTGGCATTGAAGGTGAGATCTTCAAAGGTAAACAACTAGCACATCTTAACGGTCTTCACTTCAGACAAAACTCTTTAACAGGTGAGATCACAGCTTCTCGCTCAACTAGAGAAGTAAAACTAAACGCTGAACTTCACTAACTCTTTTTTATCTGGCTTTTTGGCCAGATAAGCCACTTACACTTCACTAATATTTCTCCTCTATAATTCTCCTATAAATAAAAAAAGGACTTACAATGAAAACAAAACTTATAGGATTATCACTCTTACTCTCAACTATACTTTTGGCAGATGCAACAACAGATATACTCAGTACTGCCTTAGCAGATGCATATGATATCCATGACTACTCAAAAAACAAGATGGAGACTTTGGCAAACAGTGACGCAGCAATGGCAGAGTATGCACAAAAAGTAGAGAGTTATGAAGCAAAAATGCAAGAGTATTTAACAAAGGTAGAAAATGAAACATTTGCTACAAAAGATGATGCACAAAAGGCACTTGATGAGTTAAATGAACTATCTTCTCAAATGGTTGTGCTTGCTAAAAATATTGCCTACCTTGCTTCACATCACGCTGATAATACAAATGAGAGTTACAACAACTCTATAGAACTTACCTCTAAAACAATTTTACGTCTCTCAGATGATATCGGTGTAATGGCTGATAGAATTTTACTGATGGCCAAAGAGATAGGCATTATGGCAGACAGAATCTTAGAGACGCAAGAAATTCAGTCGAAAAATCTTGCAGCGACACAGCAGCTGGCTCAGTATGCAATAACTTTAACAAATGGACAAGTAAATACAACAAAAGCAAGCATACATAAGCAAAATAGCATGACAACTGATATAGGTC
The DNA here is from genome assembly GCA_027063745.1 of Sulfurimonas sp. Taxonomy (GTDB): domain Bacteria; phylum Campylobacterota; class Campylobacteria; order Campylobacterales; family Sulfurimonadaceae; genus Sulfurimonas. Next base: position 16,652 of record JAMORG010000082.1, on the reverse strand, counting down.
AAATATCTAACTCTACTGCGATACAAATGCAAAATACACAGCAGTATCAACAAGGCTCAATCAGCATGCATTAAAATGTGATATAATAGTGAAGATAGAGATAAGGAGATGAAGATGAATATTTCTGCAAATGTATCATCCCTGCAAGCAAATCAAACTTTTATGAATAGCAATGCAAATAACATTGCAAATGTAAATACAGATGGATTTCGGCCATCTGATACACGTATCTCAAACAATCTGCAGGCGAATAATCGTCTAGCAGATGATAACGGTTCACAAAAGAGCCAAGCAGATCTCAGTAAAGAGATTCCAGATCAAATTACCATTGGTGGTATCGCAGAAGCAAATGCAAGTGCCATCCGTACACAAAATGAGATGATGGGAACACTTCTAGATATAAAAGCGTAGCGTTTTTATTTTCTCTTTGTAATGATATTCATACTCTCTAGTTTATGGAGTATGGATGCATTTTTATCATAATCTTTGAGATTACTGCCAACTTCTAAAGTAGAAAATATTGGCTTTCCTATAATAAATCTTCCCTCTCTACCATCTTTTTGTGTCTTCACACCCCATGTGTTGTGAAAAACAACAACTTTTCCATCTTTTAGTCCGACATAGAGCAAAATATGCCCTTTTTTATAGAGCAGTGTCTCAAAAGGAATCGCTTCATTTTTGATCTTTTGAAGTTTTGCTTCATCTGTAAGGTTTTTAAGTGAAATCACCTTTCCAATCTGGCTCTGTTTTGAGGAGTTTCGAGGCAGCCAAATACCAAAAGGGGCAAAAAAGTCTCGTAGTATTGAAGAGCAATCTCTGTTAGCATACATGCCGCCCCATCCATATTTTACCTGTGATACTTCATGAAAAATATCTTTTATATTCTTTTGATTAAACTTTAAAATACCTTTTTTTACTATATAGTTTTCTATATAATTAATTATATAGAAAGATTCCTGGTTTTTATAGTTAGATATCAGTAAAATAGGTGTTTTATGCTCTTTTTTTTGTATGTCAACTATAGGTAAAAGCATCCCGATTTGTGTACGAAATAAAAAGTTGTTTTTCTTGTCATAAAGAGGAATATTCTCTTTTTGTACAAAAACTTTTTGAGCATCTTGATAACTCTTTGCATATTTTTTTGGTATAAAGGCCATATCTCTTGCTTTTATCCATCCATAAGTAAATGAAGACTCTACAAAGACCCACTCTTTATCTTTTGAGTAGTGTGAAACCAATAGGGGTTTGTTTGGAGCGATGCTGCTATTTTGTAGATAATCAAAAGGAAAACCTTCCCCTGCATTGTTGGGATCTAAAAAGAGAGGCTTTTGACTTGGAAATGCACGTATATCTGTATGCACAACAGTAATGGCTGTTTTGTTGAGTGTTGCAAAATCTTCAAAGTTTGATTTTTTTTTAATATCTAAAAAGTACTCTTGCGTGAGAGGAAGAAGATTAACACCATAACTATTTTTTGGAGTAAATATTTTATCCGCCCATCGTGCTTCATCAAGAGTGATATCTATTTTTTCTATGTTCCAAGGCTTAAAGTAGGCCTTTTCATACTCTTGAAGTGAACCTATAAAGTGTGCTTCTTGCAGGTTTGAGAGGTATGGTTCTATACTTTGTGGCAACTCTTTTATATCAGCAACATACTCTTTTTGTACTACTGTTTTTTTGTTTTGAAAAATACTTTTATCTGTTTGATGTGTGGCACAACCACCAAAGAGCAGTAAAAAAGATAGATAAAAAGAGTATCTCACGCAAATATCCTTAGTCAACATCTCCAAAGCGGCTTACAACTCGCCCTATTACTTCTACTTCATTTGGGTCAAGAACCTGTGTAGGATAGACTGAGTTGTCTGAAATAACATCAAGTTTACCATCCATACGCTTTTGAATACGCTTTATAAAAAGCCCTGCTTCTGTACGAATAGTAAAGATACCACCACGATTGAGGTCAGTTTTACTTCTATTTATAAATACAATATCATTATAGCTAAAAGTAGGCTCCATTGAGTCACCTGAGACGTTAATTGCTTCTATGTTTTTAAGTTCACGCTCACCACCAAGCATAAAAACAAACTGCTCAGGGATCTCCAGTGCTTCTACAGCTTCTACTTCATTATCAGCTCCACCACCGGCACTTGCGTTGATATCTGTGTAGTACTTTATCATGTAGTTGTTTGTTGCCTCGACAAGACTCTCTGGAGATTGACCATAGAGCATCCAGTTTATAGAGATACTTCTTCGTGCACAAAAATCCAGAAGTTCATTAAATGGAATCTTGTTACGCTTTTTCATCGTAGCAAAGTTCATTTGTGAGATGCCAAGAACCTCTGCAACATCTTTGTCAAAAACCTTCTTTGGAGCAAATTCTGGTGAAATAATACTCTTGATCTCTTCTACTATATCTGCAAAACTATTCATTTTACAACCCCTTTTGCAATAAATATAGTCACAGTATATAAGAAAATTGACAAAATGTCAAAAAATATTTGTCAATTTGTCATATTTTTAGAAAAAGATGATTCAAATTGCTATATTTTTTACAAGAAAAGAAAAAAAGGATAAAAAATGTCACTTTTAATTAAAAATGCAGAAACACTTTTTGAGAAGTTTGAAAGAGGTTTAGAAGAGCTTGCTGAGAGATTTTTTTAATCTTTCGTAGCATCTTCTTCTTTTTTCTGTTTTTGTCTCTCTTCAAAAGCTTCACGCTCTTGTGCTTTTGTTTTGTGGTAGCCACCAAAAATAAAAACCATAAAAACAACAAAGAGTATAACCATTATAGCATCTACAAAACTATTCATATCTAACCTTTTGGAAAATTTGCATAGTTTTGACGAATAGCATCGTAAAGAACTATACCTGTACTGATAGCCAAATTAAGGCTGCGACCTTCTTTTGTCATAGGGATTGTAATATTTTGCTCTTTGTAGCGACTCAGCACATCTTCGGGAATTCCTGCTGTCTCGCTACCAAAGAAGATAAAATCTCCCTCTTTGAACTTGGCTTCAAAGTAAGGTCTATCTGTCTTTGTTGTGGCAAAGTAGGCATTGTCTGTGATACTGTTTTGTTCAAAAAACTCATCAAGACTTTCCCATACATGCAAGTCAAGTTTCTCCCAGTAGTCAAGTCCCGCACGACGAACCGCTTTTTCATCGATATCAAAACCAATAGGCTTGATAAGATGCAGTGAAGCCCCTGCATTAACACAGAGTCTGCCAATAGCACCGGTATTGTTTGGTATCTGTGGATGTACTAAAACAAGATTAAACATTAAAATATAACCGTTCTGTTGGCATAAACAAAGATTCTGTCTTCAAGAGCAAGTTTGAGTGCGCGTGAGAGAACAACTTTTTCAACATCACGTCCGGCACGCTGCATGTCTCTCCAAGAGTAGGCATGATTTACATGGATGACTTCCTGGGCAATGATTGGCCCTTCATCGAGATGGTTATTTACAAAGTGTGCTGTAGCACCGATGATCTTTACACCTCTGTCATACGCCTGTTTGTAAGGGTTTGCACCAATAAATGCAGGTAAGAATGAGTGGTGAATGTTGATGATCTTATCTTCAAAAGTCTCTACAAAGTGAGGAGTGAGTATGCGCATATACTTTGCTAAAACGATGTAGTCTACATCACCAAAGCTCTCGATAACTTCGATAACTTTTTTCTCATGCTCAGGACGCTCAAGCCCCTCGTGTGAAACTGTAATGTAAGGAATGTTAAATTTTGAGACAAGAGACTCGAGTTTGTCATAGTTGGAAACTACTGCCAATATATTGGCTTCAAGCTCTCCTGCTTCATGACGGATAAGAATATCACCAAGAGCATGCATCTCTTTTGTAGCCATTATAATGATGTTTTTCTTTGTAGGTTCAACAATTTTAAGAGAAGCCTTCGGAGGTAAAACCTCTTTAATAGCTTTGCTCAGCTCTTCTTTGTTCACATCTCCATCAACAACTGAGCGCATAAAGAACTTGTTGCTCTCTTTGTCAACAAACTCAGAGTTTGAGAGAATGTTTAGATCATAGTTGTAAAAAACACCAGATACTTTATGCACAAGACCTTTTTCATCATTTGCATCTATTAAAACACGGTATTGGCTCACGCATTCTCTCCTTTTTCAAGTTTTTCAACTCTCTCATCTATAGTAGCGAGCATATACTCTAAAAAGTTTAAGGTCATATCTATCTTTGCTTCTATATTTGTGTTGTTTGGAGCTTGAAAACCTTCAAAGAGAACTAAAAGTCTTTCTCTTATAGATTTAAGGTAGTTAAGTTCACTGTCACTGCCTTTTTTGTGTAGCTCTTGGAAGTCAGTTCTATCTTGAGAAGCTCTCTCTTGCGTGAGAGTGCCCTCTTCTTGGTCATGTAGAGTTTGTATAGTCGCAGACGAAGACTCCTCAAGCTCTGTTGCTGTATCATTTTCCATCTCAGCTAATGTTGAGAGTATTACATCTTTTAATTCCATGCTTTTAACAACCACCTTTCAAACTCTTTAAATTCCACATCTGTCTCCATCTTTAAAAAGAACTCTTTCATCTCTTTGTTTACATGGAGAAATTTTTTACGCATACCTGAGAGTCTTCGAATGGCAATTTTGGCATCAGAGTTATTAGGATCTTTTTTGAGTATCTCTTTATAGATCTCCAATGCTTCCTCTTTTAAACCTTGCAGTTCATAGATATTTGCCAGTGTCAGGGTCTGCATAAAGTCTCTTTTCTACTTCTCTATATAGTTTGCTATGATTGAACCCATTTCACTTGTTGAACAAACCTCTTTTGCATCGAACTGCGCTAAGTCCTGAGTTCTGTAACCCTCTTTAAGAGCGCGTTTGATAGCAGCATCGATCTTGTCTGCTGCTTCATTCTCACCAAGAGCAAAACGAAGCATCATAGATGCAGATGCGATAGTAGCAATCGGATTAGCGATTCCTTGACCTGCAATATCAGGTGCAGAACCATGGATAGGCTCATAAACACCGATCTTGTCACCCACAGAAGCAGATGGTAAAAGACCGATAGAACCACAAAGCATAGAGGCTTCATCACTTAAAATATCACCGAAAATATTTCCAGTAAGCATTACATCAAACTGTTTTGGATCACGAATAAGTTGCATAGCAGCATTGTCAACATACATATGTGTAAGTTCTACTTCTGGATACTCTTTAGCAACCTCTTCTACAGTCTCACGCCATAGTTGAGAAACATCAAGTACATTTGCTTTATCAATAGAACATACTCTTTTGTTTCTGCTCATAGCGATCTTAAATGCATGGTGAGCGATACGTACGATCTCGTCACGAGTGTAAACCATAGTGTTCCACCCTTTGTTCTCGTCACGACCTTTAGGCTCACCAAAGTAGATACCACCGATAAGCTCACGCACAACCATCAAGTCAACTCCACTTACGATCTCAGGCTTGAGTGAAGATGCATTTACAAGCTCATCATACACAACAGCAGGACGCAAGTTTGCATAAACACCGAGCTCTTTTCTAAAACGTAAAAGCCCGCTCTCCGGACGTTTTTCACGTGGAAGGTTGTCCCATTTTTCACCACCGATAGCACCAAAAAGCACTGCATCAGAGTTGAGTGCACCAGAGACAGTCTCTTGTGGAAGAGGATCACCAGTGATATCATAAGCAGTACCACCCATTAAAAGCTCTTCATACTGAAAACCAAAGCCACAGTGCGCAGCTACTGCATCAAGTACCTTTACAGCCTCATCAACAATCTCAGGACCAATACCGTCCCCTTTAATTAGTGCAATTTTGTATGATTTCATCTATTTTTTACCTTCTTCTATCTCATTTTTAGCAAAGTTCATAAGTCCACCTGCATCGATCAGCTCTTGCATAAAAGCCGGAATCGGTGTGAAGTTATATGTTTTACCACTTGTTTTGTTTGTAATCGTACCAGCATTCATATCGATGCTGATCTCATCGCCCTCTTTAATCTCTGAAGCCTCTTTAAGTTCAAAGATAGGAAGACCCATATTAAAAGCATTTCTATAAAAGATTCTTGCAAATGTAGGTGCCACAATAGCAGCAACACCAGCAGCTTTTAGTGCAATTGGAGCGTGCTCACGTGAAGAACCACAACCAAAGTTCTCATCTGCTACGATGATGTCACCTGGAGTCATTTTGTTAACAAACTCAGGGTCTGCATCTTCCATAACATGTTTTGCAAGCTCCTGGGGAACTGAAGTATTTAAGTATCGTGCTGCAATGATCAAGTCTGTGTCGATATCTTTTCCAAATCTCCAAACTTTACCGTCTATATTTGCTTTTTGCATATAAAAATCCTAATGTTTTACTAAAATAATTTTGCGATTATATCCAAAATCTCATTTGAAGTGTATTAAAATAGTGAATTAAAGGGGAAGTTTTGCATTGATATTAAAAAGTATCAATGCAAATTCAGGTGTTTGTTAGCGTTTGAGATTATTTACAGTCTGGAGCATTTCATCACTTGTTGTGATGATTTTTGAGTTGGCATCATAAGCACGTTGACCGGTAATAAGGTCTGTAAGTTCTACAACAAGCTCAACATTTGAAAGCTCTACGAAACCTTGACGAAGTGTACCCAGTCCATCAACTCCAGGAGTACCCTCAACAGGCTGACCCGATGCATCTGTCTCAATGTATAGGTTGTCTCCCATAGAGTGAAGACCAGCCGGATTTATAAAGCTTGTTGTTTGAATCTGTCCGATGATAGTAGCTTGTGTCTGCCCTGCCTGAACTACTGAGACAGTACCATCAGTACCAATACTTATATTTGTAGCATCCGGTGGAATAACGATTTGAGGAACCAGTGTATAGCCGTCACTGTTAACCATTGTTCCATTCTCATCGATCTTAAAAGCACCGTTTTTACTGTAAACTTCTGTTCCGTCAGGAAGCTCGAGTTTAAAAAAACCTTTTCCAGTGATAGCGATGTCAAGTTGATTGTCCGTCTGCTTGAGTGAGCCCTCAGAGAAGATCTTGTTAATGGCTGTAGGACGTACACCAAGACCGACTTCAATACCTGTTGGAGATTTTGTAGTGTCACTTGTTGAAGTTCCTGCATACTCCATTACATGGTACATAAGATCTGCAAATTCTGCACGAGATTTTTTAAACCCGATAGTATTTACGTTGGCAATATTATTGGCAGTTGTATCGATTTGTGTCTGCATTCCGAGCATTCCTGTCGAAGCAGTATAGAGTGATTGCATCATGGCTTTATTATTCTCCTTTTACTTTATGCTTTTCTTGCAATTTTTTCAATTGCATCTCTGTTCATATCATTCATCTGTGCATCCATCGCTTTTTGGTACATGCCGATGAGTCTGTTTGTTTCTATCATCTGTGTCATCATCTTTACAGCATTTACATTGCTTTTTTCAACAAATCCCTGACGTACAGCTCTACTCTCTTTTGCAACAGACACACGCTTCATATCTTTGATATTGTAAAGATTGTCACCCTCTTTTTGCATATATTTAGGATTATCTATTGTTGCAATGTAGAGCTTTTTATTTTGAACCAGATTAGTACTTCCTGGTACACTTGTAGCAATTTGTCCATTCTTGTCGATAATAACTCTTTCATCAGTAGTTGTAAAAGAGATAGGCTTTTTATCATCACCCAAAACTTTATAACCCTCTTTTGTGACCAAAAATCCCTCATCATCAAGTGTAAAAGCACCATTGCGCGTAAAACGCATTCCCTGTGGTGTTTCAACTGCAAAGAAGAGATTTGACTCACTTAGTGCCACATCAAGTGGGTTTGTACTTTTTTCCAGATTTCCTACACTAAAGTCAGTATAAGCATCTACTACCTGAGGAACACGGGCCATCGTTCTGTTGATGAACTTGGCACCCTCTTTTGTGTTGTTCTCATTTGGAAGTTCATCACGTTTTTCCTGATAAAGACGCATAAAGTCACCAACAATGAGATCATCTTCTTTAAAGCCGTTTGTATTGACATTTGCAAGATTGTTTGCAATGGTATCAAGACGGTTAAACTGTGTTACCATTCCTGCTGCTGAAGCGTAGTAGCCTGTTTGCATCTTCTATTCCTCTTGGGATTCTTAAATATTACAGCTCTTAAAGCAATGAGTGTTCCAAGTTTAAAACAGTGGCTTAAAAAGTGCTCTTTAAGATTATTTCGGTATAATCCACCTTTTAAAAACCTTAAATTCATGGAGCAACCTCCGATATGACAGCAAAAGAACTCAACAAAGCATTAGAAAACTTTTTTCAAGAGCATAAATCCAAAGACTGTATGACATATGAGTCGATTATTGATCTTTTTGAAAAGCAGCCTACTGCAGCACAAGCAAAAAATGTCTATAAGCTTGCAAAAAAATATGACAAATGCCTCTATACTGCAAGTGAACATGCTAAAAAGCTAAACGATCAAGAAGCAGAAGCTCGTCGTGATGCGCAGCGTAAAATGCTTGAAGATAATGAGACAGATCAATTTGACATTCTAAAAGAGCATGAACTCCTTGAATGGTCACGTTCAGACTCTCCGGTACGTATGTATCTGCGTGAGATGGGTCAGATTCCACTTCTTACAAAAGAAGAAGAGATTGAGATCTCCAAACAGATTGAGATGGGTGAGAGCATCATTATTGATGCTATCTGTTCTGTTCCATACTTAATTGACTTTATTTTAGACTATAAAGAACCACTTATCAATCGTGAAAGACGTGTAAAAGAGCTTTTTAAATCATTTGAAGATGAAAAAGATGATGATGACGATGGTGATGATGACAGTGAAGCAAAAACTCTCTCAGCAAAAGACAAGTCACGTGTTGAGAAAGTAACTACAAGCTTTAAAGCACTCGAAAAAGCAAAAAAAGATTGGTTAAAAGCTTTAGAGAAAGCTCCTGAGAACCTTGATAATGATGAACTTACAGAAGAGATCGTTCAATACTATTTAATTGTTACATGGAAAAAAGCAGTTCTTAAAGAGAAACTTCTTGATCTTGGTCCAACTTCTAAACTTATCAATGAACTTGTAAAGGCTATGGAGACTGCACTAAAATCTGATGAGGGGTATGACAAAGAGCTTAAGCGCCTAGAGTACAAACTCCCTCTTTTTAACGCAACACTCAAAGCAAACCACAAGGTGCTTGTTGAAAAAATCCAAGACCTTACAAAAGAAGATATCGCAAACATGGTGCCAGAAGCTACAATGGTTAGCACATATATGGAGATCAAAAAACTTGTTCAGACAAAAGAGGCTTCGAAAAACTCTTTTGATATGGAACCTGAAAAGCTTGCGGATATTCTAGAGCAGATCAAGCGTGGTAAAAACATCTCTGAGATTGCCAAAACAAAAATGGCAAAATCAAACCTTCGTCTTGTTGTCTCTATTGCAAAACGCTACACAAATCGTGGTCTACCTTTCCTTGACCTTATTCAAGAGGGAAATATCGGTCTTATGAAAGCAGTAGATAAATTTGAGTACCAAAAAGGGTACAAGTTCTCTACATATGCTACATGGTGGATTCGTCAGGCGATCAGTCGTGCTATTGCTGACCAAGCTAGAACGATTCGTATTCCTATTCATATGATTGAAACAATTAACCGTATCAACAAAATCATGCGTAAACACCTCCAAGAGCATGGTAAAGAGCCAGATGTCGATACAATCGCACAAGAAGTAGGTCTTTCTGTTGAAAAAGTTAAAAATGTTATCAAAATCACGAAAGAACCAATCTCACTTGAAGCACCTATCGGTAGTGAAGATGATGGTCGTTTTGGAGACTTTATTGAAGACAAAACTTCTCTCTCTCCTTCAGATGCGATTTTAAAAGATGACCTTCGTACTCAGATTGAACAGGTATTAGAGCAGCTTAATGAACGTGAAAAAGCGGTTATCAAACTTCGTTTTGGAATTATGGATGATGAAAGTGATAGAACTCTTGAAGAGATCGGTAAAGAGCTTAGTGTTACGCGTGAGCGTGTTCGCCAGATCGAATCATCTGCTATTAAAAAATTAAAGCACCCTAAAGTTGGGCGTAGACTTAAAAATTATATAGAAGAGTAACTTCTATGACCTTAGAGCAGAAGTGGATAGAGTATGATTACAACCCTTTTATCCTCTTTAATGCTCAAGGAAAGATTCTCTCTTTAAATGCAGAAGCTCAGTTCCTACTGGGCTCTACAACAGCACATGAGCTTTTTGAGCTTGCAAAGACCTATGCAAGTGTTAATTTTGGGTTTAAAACCACTTTTATAGAACTTGAATATGGACGCTATAAGTTCTTTGGTCTTACCGTTGGATACGAAGATGAAGAGCGTATTGGTATTAAACTCTATCAGGCTCCTTCATACAAACTCTCAACTGTCAAGCCAAATGGAGAGCTGACAAATATCTTTACTATCATTGATCTTTGTATCGCTACAAACTCCATCAGTTCTACAACAGAGTTTAAAAAAGAGTTTGACCCTACCATACCTGACGTCATTATTGACTCAAATGGACTTATAAAACTGCTCAACAAGATCTATGATTATTTTAGTGATAACGAGTCTGTAACAACAAAAGTCTATTTTCGAGTGGGAGAGCATATAAAGTTTGAAGATAAAAAGTACTCTATCTTTTCTATCGCAGTGAGTGCACAAAATTATAATGAGAAAAAGATTGCAGAGTTAGAGGTCATTGCAAAAAACTCTAACTTCTACATCGATATTAAAAGAAATACTATAACACTCAATATTCCGATGATAACATCTTAAGAGCTAAAAAGCTCTTTTGCTCCAATAGATCCGGCTACGATACCTATAAAAAGTGATGGTAGGTAGTAGATCAGTTCAAGCACATGGTTGTTGTTGAGTGCGATAAATCCTAAAACCAAAAAGAGATAGGCCCCAAGACGTAGTGGTGAGAAACCTCCACGCAGACCATACTTGATATTTTTTGCACTCATGGGTTTTACCCTCTTTTTTTCCTCTTTGACTATCTCACGCAGGTTCAACTCCTCAGGCGGCGCATCATTGATCTCTGTTTCATAAAGACCATGCGGGTCTTCTATTTTGTCAAGAAGCTCACGATCCTCTTCATACTCCCCTGCTGCCACTTTTGCAAGAACCATCTTTTTATGTGCATACGCAGATGCCATCACTACAAAAAAGCTGCTTAGAAAAGCCACTTCTATATTTGCAAAAACTGCAGGAGAAAAGAGATAACTGAGTGAAATAATCACCTCAATAAGCAGAAAAATTTTAATAAATTTTTTCACCATAGTCCAAATCATCAAAATCTTCACCCTCATCAAGCTGCTTTTTAATAGCATAACGAGGATCTTTTGCAAGCTCATTAAACTCTTTTGCCTGTTTTGAGTAGGCTTTATAAACATTTAAAATAGCTGCTGCTACACCTATGAAAACACCTATCCAAAAGGTCCATGATGCACCACTCATCTGCTCAAGCGCCCAGCCAATGCCAAGCCCCATCAGTACAGCAACAACCATAGAGATACCCAAAGAGAGACTGTCAGCTGCCTCTATGATGGGTTTTATACGAGGTTTGCGTTCCTCTTCTTGTGTATTGTTTTCAGCCATTTTTTACTTCTTTAAATATCTCAGATGCAGCTGCTATTGTATCTTCTATCATAGCATCTGTGATAGCTGTAGAGATAAAGCCTGTCTCATAGAGTGAACATGCAAAGTAAAAACCACGATCGAGCATACCTGCATGAAACTTTGCAAAGAGTTCTGCATCAGACTCTGTTGCATCTTGGAAGTTTTTAACCGGTTTTTCATTGAAGAAAAAGCCAAACATACTTCCACGCGTATCTACTTGCATAGTTATGCCCTCTTTTGCAGCGGCCTCACGCATACCTTCAACAAGGCGCACAGCTCTTTTGTTAAGTACATCAATCACTCTTGCGTTTGATTTTAGTTTTGTAAGTGCTGCGTGACCAGCTGCCATAGCTACAGGGTTTCCTGAGAGTGTACCTGCTTGATAAACAGGACCTTCAGGTGATAGTTTTGCCATAATCTCACGACGCCCTCCAAAAGCACCTACCGGCATACCCCCACCGATAACTTTTCCAAGTGTTACAAGGTCAGGTTTGACACCTGTAATACTCTCAGCTCCATGAAGTGTCGCTCGAAAACCACTCATAACTTCATCAAAGATAAGCAGTGCTCCATTTTCATCACAGAGCTCACGCAGCTCATGTAAGAACTCTTTGTCTGCCGGAACAAGACCCATATTACCGGCAATTGGTTCAATGATTACACAAGCGATATCTTTTGAGTCTCTAAAGCACTGCTTTACACTCTCGATGTTGTTATACTCTGCAAGGAGTGTATGTTTTGTAAAGTCAGCCGGAACACCAGGACTTGATGGGTTACCAAATGTAGCAGCACCACTACCTGCTTGAACAAGCAGTGAGTCTGAGTGACCATGGTAACACCCTGTAAACTTAACGATGTCATCACGCCCTGTATATCCACGAGCAAGACGAATAGCACTCATAACAGCCTCTGTACCACTGCTTACAAAACGCACTTTGTCAATAGAGTCAAAAAGCTCTACTACCATCTTCGCAAGCTCAGTTTCAGCCAGTGTCGGTGCACCAAAACTAAGACCGTGCTTTACAGCATCAATAACGGCTGCTTCTATTGTCTCATCTCTGTGACCAAAGATAAGTGGCCCCCAAGACTGAACATAATCAACATACTCATTTCCATCAATATCTTTAAGGTAGGCACCCTTGCCTTCTGTAATAAAAACCGGTGTACCACCAACACTGCTAAATGCGCGTACAGGTGAATCAACACCACCAGGAATAAGCTCTTGTGCCTCTTGAAATGCTTTTTTTGATGCTTCTATCTTCATATAAAACCTTGCTGTATAATATTTTTCTTATTATAGCCAACCTTGCGTTAATATTGATTTGCTATAATCTACGACAAATTATTTTTTACGGATTTCTTTTGAATAGATCAACTTTTGCCCTTTTTGTAGCTTTGCTTGTGCATCTTCTTATATTTCTACTTTTATGGATTTTATTTACAACAGCAAGTAAAGATATTCATACAGAGCTTAAAAAGCAAGAGAAAAAGATCAAAATATCTCTTAAAGAACTTCCTCTAAAACATAAGAAATCAGGACTCACAAAGAAAAAGATACCTGAGCCAAAGATAGCACCTCCAATGCCAAAAGGTTCACAGCTTGAAAAAATCGTAAAACCGTCAAAACCACCGGTAAAATATGAGCCTAAAAAAACACCTAAAAAGCCTAAACTCAACAAACCGAAGAAAAAACCTGTTCAAAAACAAAAAAGCGTTGAAAAAGTAAAACCGATTCCTCCGAAAAAACCGTATATTCCTCTAAAAAAAGAGCCAAAGAAGCCTAAAGAGAAAAAAAATGAACTCTCATGGCTCTATGAAGACAAATCTTCTACAGAGATAAAAAACAAAAAGGCAAAAACACAAAACGGCAGTAATATCTCTCAAGATATCAAAGAGCTCTATGGAGAGGAGTTTGGAAAACTCACACCGGGACAGCAAAAGTACATACTTGACAACCAGGAGATAATGCGTCGCATCACACAACAGGTACTTAATCGTGTTGCCCGTGTCAATCTTCCACGTGATCTTCGTGTCAATACCTACAATGTTGTAGAGTTCAAACTCCATCCAAACGGAGATATGACAGACTTCCACTTCTTAAAACAGAGTGGTTACTATGTACTTGATGACACAACCAAAGAGACTATCGAGTATGCTTACAGCCGTTATCCCCACCCTAAAGAGACAACACTCATCAGATATAATGTTTTTTATAACCTGGCTTATTAAAAAATTTTTACTTAATTCATATTTGGCTATAATCCTTCAACAACACAAATAAGGTTAGAAAGTATGTCTAAATATGTCAAAGTCTCTTCCATTTTACTTGGAGCTCTTTTGCTTGTTAGTGGATGTTCCACAGAAAGAACAGAGCAAACAGTTGCCAAAGAAAAACCTTTGCCCGTTAATGTCATTACGGTAGAAGATAAAAACGTTCCAATATGGACAAGGTTTACAGGACGAACAAAAGCAAGTTCGCATCAAGATGTACGTGCTCGCGTGAGCGGAGTTTTAGAAAAGATATATTTTAAAGATGGTGAACTTGTTAAAAAAGGACAAAAACTTTTTCAAATAGAACAAGACCAGTATATAGCAGCACTCAATGCTGCAAAAGCTCAAAAACTTCAGGATGAAGCATCTTTGGCTCTTGCTCGTGCGGATGTTGAGCGATATACACCACTTGTTGAAGAGGGTCTGGCACCGCGTGCAACTCTAGAGCAGTACCAAGCAAAGCTGGCTGTACTTAAGGCGACTATACAAGAAGATAGAGCACGCATAAAAAAAGCACAGATTGAGCTCTCTTATACAGTGATAAGAGCACCCATATCAGGACAAGCCAGTGTCAGAAGAGTCGATGTCGGCAATCTTGTCGGACAGGGAGAAGCTACTTTACTGACCACCATAGTAAAAACAGATCCTCTTTATGTTTACTTCTCCCCTGCAGAAGAAGATGTACGAATGATGTACAAATATGCTTTAAAAGATAAAAAACATGTTTTTATAGAACTAAACGGAGCACAAAAAGCTATTCGTTTAAATGGTTATTTAGATTTTTCTAACAATATCGTTGATCCTCTGACATCGACTATCACTATGCGTGCGACTATTGCAAACCCAAAACATTCGGTTTTGCCGGGTTCTTTTGTCTATGTAAATGTCTTTGTAACAGATAAATATAAATTTAAAATGATCCCACCGGAAGTAATTCTCAATGACCAGCTTGGTAAATATGTCTATATTGTAGATAATAACGCAACAGTTAAAAGAGCCGATATAAAAACAGGATATGCCACACGTTACTATGTAAGTGTCAAAGAAGGGCTCAAAAATGGTGATAAAATTATTATTTCCGCTTTAATGAAACTTAAACCAGGCATAAAAGTAATTGCTACTGATGCTACAAAAGAGGCAGGTATTGATGCTATTTTAGAAAAAAACGATTTAATTGTAAAAAAGAGATAAGGGATGTTTTCAGTAACTTTTATTAAACGCCCTATTTTAGCTATTGTTATCTCTTTAATAATTATTATTGCCGGTCTGGTATCATTGGGAGTTTTACCAATTTCAGAATATCCTGATGTTGCTCCTCCAACAGTCAAAGTAAGTGCAACATATACAGGGGCAAATGCTCATGTTGTTGAAGATACTGTTACACGTGTGCTTGAAGAGAAACTTAACGGCATTAAAGGTGTGATGTATATGGATTCGTCATCAACATCAAATGGACGTGCCGATATTAATGTCTATTTTCAACCAGGTTATGACATAGACATTGGAGCGGTTGATGTGCAAAATAAAGTTTCAACTGCAACAGCTTCTCTACCTCCTGAAGTTGTAGCACAAGGTGTTACTGTAAATAAACAGAGTCCTTCTATTGTCTGTCTTATTACTATCACTGGAGATGAACGTTATGACGCTGCTTTTTTATCTAACTTTGTCAATCTAAATATTCTTGATGAAATCAAACGTATTCCCGGTGTTGGTAAAGCAGAGAATATGGGTGAAAAAAAGTATGCTATTCGTGTTTGGCTCAATCCTGATAAAATCAAAGCCTTGCACCTCACACCTATGGATGTTGTCAATGCTATTAAAAGTCAAAACAGACAAGCTTCCATTGGTAAAATTGGCGGTATGCCTAGTTATGACAATCAAAAGCAGGAGTTTACACTTACAACAGAAGGACGACTCTCTGATGTAGAAGAGTTTAAAAACATTGTTTTAAAACATAAAAAAGATGGCTCATTGCTCTACTTGAGTGATGTTTCACGGGTTATACTCGGCAGTGAGAGTTATGATTGGAATGCCATATCAGACAAACGTCCAGCAGGTCTTATTAGTGTCTATCAACTAGGTGATGCAAATGCTTTAGCTATTAGAGAAAAAGTACAAGAGACAATGGAGCGACTTGAGCGTCGTTTTCCTGATGGTGTACAATGGAGTGTACCGTACGATACGACAAAATATGTAAAAGTAGCTATTAATAATGTTGTAACAAATCTCTTTATGGCTATTGGACTTGTAATTCTCATTATTTTTATCTTTTTAGGTTCATGGAGACCAACGGTCATTGCTTCTGTTGCCATTCCTGTATCACTTATTGGTACCTTTGCCATTATGTATCTTGCGAATGGATTTTCCATTAACTTTTTAACACTTTTTGGACTTATTTTAGCTATTGGGATTGTTGTTGATGATGTTATTTTGGTTGTTGAAAATGTTGAGGTTCTACTAAAAAAAGAACCGGATTTAACAGTACCACAGGTTGTTAAAAAAGCAATGATTGAACTCATAGGCCCTATTATCTCAACAACTTTGGTTTTAGTTGCGGTATTTGTTCCGGTCTCTATGCTTCCTGGCATTACAGGTTCGCTCTACCAACAATTTGCACTGACAATCTCTTTTGCCGTTATTATCTCCTCTTTTAATGCTCTGACACTCTCTCCTGCTCTGAGTGCCATCATTATAAAAAGAAGAAAAAAAGGTGAAGAGAAGTTTATATTTTTTCAAAAATTTGATGCCATTTTTGATTTTATTACAGAAAAATACACAACAGCCATCA
>JAMORG010000081.1 GCA_027063745.1 Sulfurimonas sp. | reverse complement strand
TTGATGTCCATGGAAAAGTAGGGCAGTTTGATACAGAGCTTGTTGAAGAGTTCTTCCGTGCATTTGCACTCAATGCCCGCATAAGTATGCACATCATCGAGCTTCGAGGAAAGAACAAACACCACATCATCGAAGCTGCATTTAAAGCAGTAGCGGTTGCACTTCGTCGTGCTACTACACCAAATGCACGTGTCGGCATTCCAAGTACAAAAGATGTATTATGATCAAGTTGCTTGTTTTAGATGTTGATGGTTGTCTTACTGATGGTAAAATTATCTACACAACAAATGCTATTGAAATAAAAGAGTTTAATGTAAAAGATGGTCTGGCTATAAGCAGCTGGATAAAAATGGGGCATCATGTTGCCATCATTACCGGTCGTAACTCTTATGTTGTCAAAAAGAGAGCTGAAGAGCTGGGTGTACAACATCTGCATCAGGGCATAAAAGACAAAGAAAAGCTTTTGCGTGAGATAGTGCTCTCTCTTGGACTTGAGCCTTTTGAGGTTGCAGCCATTGGGGATGATCTCAATGACTACGGTATGCTCTCTTTTGCAGGGCGCAGTTTTACTCCAAATGATGGAGTGGATGACATTAAAACCATTGTAGATACTGTTCTAATACGTAAGGGCGGAGATGGTGCTGTGCGTGAGATGATAGATATCCTCATAGAAGAGAATGATGAAAAAGAGAGATTTTTATCTCTTTGGATCAAGGAGTAAGTCATTAAAATAGGTCTCTTTTTTACATTGATACTGCTTATCTTGGGTAGTATCTACATCTTTTTTAAACCTCTGGAGATAAAACAGAAGCAATTTGGTGAGATTCCTTTGCTTGAGTTGAGTCCATTTACGCTCTATGAGCTGGATAGTACGGGACTACGCACTATTATGAAAGGTTCTTCAGGACTGCGCTATAAAAACAGATATGTTGTTAATGATATCGACTATATGGACAACTCTAAAAAGTATCTTGCAAATATGCAGGCAAATAATGGAGTCTATAAAAACAACATCATAACACTTACAAAAGATGTGCACTATGCCAGAGAAGATGGTCTGAGTTTTGATACACAAAAACTGATCTATAACAAAACAAAAGCCATAGCGACAAGTAATGTCGGCTATGTTGCACACAGAGGAGATGATACCTTCAAAGGTACATACATTCGTTACAACAATAATAAAAATTTTATCTTTTCAAAGAATGTAACAGCAAAAATTCAACTACAAGAAGTGAGTCAATAATATGAAAAAATTTATACTACTATGTTTACTAAGCAGTATCTCAGTCATCGGTGCCGAAGAGTTAAAAATAAAATCAGACACTTTCACATCGGACCAGAATAAGGGTGTTTCTGTCTTTAGCGGTAATGTAAAGATGGTTAAGAGCTCTGATGAGCTCAATGCATCAAAAGTAACCATTTTTACAGACAAAAAGAACAAGCCACAAAAATTTGTTGCTACGGGAGATGTATCTTTTGTTCTCTCTACGAAAGAGGGAACAAGATACAGAGGTGTAGCACAAAAAGTCATTTACATCCCGAAGATAAAAGAGTACCGTTTTTACAAAGATGTTCATCTCAAACAGATCGGAGATAAAAAAGAGATACTCGGTGATGAAGTAATCTTTAAAACCACTGAAGGTAAAGCCTATGCAAAAGGTATGAAGAAAGAGCCTGTTATTATGATATTTGACATTGCAGAAGATGATGCAAATGAGACAAACTCTACAGCAAAAAAGGAAACAAAATAATGGTTGAAATCGTAGATGCAAAGTTCATCACATCAGCACCAAACGTAGCTGCTGCACCAGAGTCCGATGAGCACAATGAAGTAGTATTTATGGCACGTTCCAATGTTGGAAAAAGCTCACTCTTAAATGCACTCACCAACCATAAAGGGCTTGCAAAAGTCTCTTCTACACCGGGTAAGACAAAACTCATCAACTACTTTGATGTAACATTTATGGACAGAGATACAAATGACAAACTTATTGCAAAGTTTGTTGACCTTCCGGGTTTTGGGTACGCAAAAGTCTCAAAAGCGATGAAGCATGATTGGGAAAAAAATCTCACAGATTATATAGCTAATCGCGAACAGATAAAGATATTTGTGCACCTTATCGACTGTCGTCATCCACATCTCGACATCGACACGGCCGTGAGTGAGTTTCTTATCGAGCATGCCAGAGAAGATCAGTATATCGTACAGATCTTTACAAAGATAGATAAACTGAACCAAAAAGAGCAAAGTGCACTTCGTCGCGAGTTTCCAAGTGCCCTTATGGTATCAAGTGCCAAAAAGCGTGGAACACACAAAGTCATCAAACTTCTTTACGATATTTTAAAAGAATCTCAAGAAAATGAAGCAAAAGAAGAAGTAACAACTGATGAAGATTGATTTTGTAAAAGCAAAACTCTCAGATATTGCAAAGATGCAAGAGCTTGTCCGTCCTGAGGTAGAGAGTGGTATTATACTAGAGCGTAATGATGATGAGATAGCAACAAACATCCGCTCTTATACTTTAGCTTATGATGGTACAGCACTTGTCGGATTCACTGCGCTGCACATTCACACATCGTATCTTGCAGAGATACGCTCACTTATAGTAAAAGAGGGCTACAGAGGACAAAAAATAGGTGAAAAACTTGTTAATAAAGCACTTGATGAAGCAAAAGATCTAGGAGTGCAAAGAGTATTAAGCTTAACATACAAACAAACTTTTTTTGAACGTTTAGGTTTTGTAGAAATTCCAAAAGAGTCCCTCCCTGAACATAAAATATGGGCTGATTGTATTAAATGTAAGCACTTTCCGGTATGCAACGAAGTATCTCTGATCAAAAACCTTTAATAAGATATTTTGTCTATCTTGGGCTCTATATTCTATATAGCTCTTTAGGTACAATATATCCTGTTTTACCACCACTTTTAGCATTGTTATTTGCTCTATATGCTCACGCAATGCAAAAAGAGAACTTTACAGAGCTTCTTTTTGTAATAGCTGCATTACTTCTATTTGAAGCAAACTATGGATTTTTACTCTTTAGTTCAATTATCTACTTTTATATTCAATACAAATTTATTCTGCCAAAAATAAAACAAAATATCTCTTGTAAAATATGTGTTAAAATTTTTACTGTCATAGTAAGCTATTTAGGATACTTTTTCTTTTTGTCACTACTTGCAAACATCTTTTTACTTGAATCACCAAGCTTTAGTTATTATATAATTTACTATATAGTAATAGAGTTCTTTTTAGTGAGTCTGTTATGAAAGTAAAGTTTATTATATTTCTCTTTGCAAGTGTCTGGCTAGCCCTGATAGTACGGGTTTTCTCGCTTGCTGTATCATCAAACTCCTACTATGAAAAACTCTCCGAACGCAACACAATAAAGCATGAGAAAATTGCACCTGTTCGAGGTGAAATAGTAGATGTAAAAAACAGACCTATTGCCATAAACAAACTGGGATTTAAGATACAACTCGCACCCCATCTTCTCTCCAAGAAAAAGAAAAAAGAGTTTGAAGAAGAGGTTGATCTTCTTCTAGAACTCTTTGCTGATCTTAAGCGGGAAAAGATTGTCAAAAACTATAAAAAAAGAGACTCATACTATAACCATAACTATATTGATGTCGTGGCTTTTATTCCTTATGAGCAAATGATGCCTGTTTACTCACGACTCAATCTTCGTGACAATATAAAAATAGTCTCTGCACCAAAACGTTACTATCCCTACAAAAATACAGCTGCTCATATGATAGGCTACGTTGCCCGTGCAAACAAAAAAGATATTGATAATGACCCTACACTCGAACTTATCGGTTATACAGGCAAAACGGGAATAGAAAAATACTACAACAAATACCTCCAAGGTATTCCTGGAGTAAGAGAAGTAAAGGTCAATGCCAATAATCAGGAAATAGAGCAACTCAGTTATACACCACCGCAAGAAGATAAGAAGCTCACGCTCAATCTTGATATAGAGCTTGAAAAGTATATAACCTCACTCTTTGAAGGCAAAGTCGGTGCAGTCGTTGTGATGGATACAAAAGGAGCGATCCTCGCTGCCGGTAGTTTTCCAAACTATGACCTTAATATTTTTGTCTCTGGAATGAGCTATAAAATGTACAATGAACTGGCATCGAGCCTGGATCATCCATTTACAAATAAGCTCACGCACGGACTCTACCCGCCGGGTTCTACCATCAAGCCAAGTCTCGGTCTACTCTACATCACATCAAATAAAATAGGTGACAGCTGGAGTGTCAACTGTAAATCGAACCTCAAAGTATCTGGAAGAACCTTTCGTTGCTGGAAACGACAAGGACATGGTCATACAAACATTACAAAAGCCATCCGTGAGAGTTGCGATGACTTTTTCTATAAAGGCAGTCTTATTTTAGGAAACGAGTTAATGAGTGAAGGACTCATTCGCTATGGTCTGGGAAGAAAGACAGGTATAGATATGCCAAATGAGTTTATCGGTGTTATTCCCTCACGCAGATGGAAGATGCAAAAGTACCATCGTCCGTGGAGTATTGGTGAGACTGTAAATATGTCCATCGGGCAGGGTGATGTACTGACAACACCACTACAAATTGCTACACAAACTGCACTGGTAGCAACAGGTAAGCTTCCTGTACCACATTTTGCAAAATATGTAGGTGATGAATCTTATAACCCAGAGCCTAGAGATGTACTCAATGCTAAAGAGAAAAGAAAACTGCCTATCATTCAACAAGCGATGTATCAGGTATGTAATTCACCGCATGGTACAGCTACCAACTATCTTGATTCTAAAGTAATTATTGCCGGAAAGACAGGTACTGCTCAGGTTATTGGTATCAAACAGGACATAAAAAAAAGAAAGCTAGAGCATGAACTAGCTTACTATAAACGCTCTCACGCATGGTTTACAACATATGGACCGGCGAAAAATCCACAATACATCGTTACAGTCTTAATAGAACATGGAGGACATGGTGGACATGCAGCAGGAGGAGTTGTTTCTAAAATCTATAACAAACTTTTAGAACTCGGATATATAAAAGAGAAAAAAAGAAAAAGAAGACGAAAGTAAAGCGACTTTTTATAGAGAGTGCTCTATAAAAAGTGCTAAAATTGTAAGTAAGAAGATACCGCCTGCTTTGTTGTAAAGTTTGTTTGCAAGAACAAAGAGCAGGGTAATTGAGGCTGCAGCCATAATGAAAAGATCAAACGATGTTGCCTGCAGATCTACTGTGAGTGGATTAATAAGTGAAGCACCACCTAAAACCATAGAGAAGTTTGCAACATTTGAGCCGATAATATTACCTATGCTCATCTCAGCATTTCCCTTTTTAACAGCTACTAAAGATACGACAAGCTCTGGAAGACTTGTACCCAAAGAGATAAGGAAAAGACCGATGATCCACTCACTAACCCCGAGTGCGTGAGCGATGTTTGTTCCGCTCTCAACAACAAAGTTCGCTCCCCCGATAGTTAAGACAAATCCTACTGTTAAAAGTGCAATACTCTTACCCCAGTTAAACTTCTCACGCACAAGATCTTCATCTATCTCACCCTCTAGCTCTTCTTTGGAACTGTTAAATAAAAAGAGCAGATATGAAACCATCATCAAAAGAAAGAGCATCCCGTCAAAACGGCCTATCTCACCATCTTGTATCATTACAAAAAAGATAACAACCGGTACTATTGTCCATGCACTGTCAATATTAAAAAGATCTCGCTCTGGCTTCATTGCTTTTGCTATCATAAAGACAACACCTAAAACCAAAGTAATGTTAAAAATGACACTTCCGACTACATTGGCAACTGCCATATCACTTTTACCATGATACGATGCCACCATAGAAGCCGCCATCTCCGGCAGACTTGTTCCAAATGCGATAAGTGTAGCACCGATAACAAAATGAGAAATTTTAAAATGTAAAGCAATTCTCTCACTCTCTTTGATGATAAAATCTGCACCATAGATAAGTGCAGCCATTGCCACTAAAAATATAATGTAATCCATTCCTATCCTTCTGTTCGAACTATTAGACTTTTTGGAAGATTGAAATTTTTAATGATCTCTTCCTCTTTTTGACGCATCTCTCCACTGTCAACTTCGTGGTCATACCCTAAAATATGCAAAAGTCCGTGAATAAAGAGCAGGGTAAACTCATCATCTTGGCTGTGTCCAAACTCTGCAGCTTTTTCTTTTACAAAATCATAAGAGATAACAATGCTGCCAAGCGGAGCCATAGGCATATCTGCATCATAGGGAAAACTAAGCACATCGGTAGCTTTGTCAATATTTCTATATTCGGCATTTATCTGTGCTATTGTTTTGTTGTCTGTAATGATGAGTTCTATCTCTTTGTTTGTAAGAGAGTTCGCAATTTGTTCGAGGATTTCTGTTTTTACTTCGTATGAAGTTTGGTTGTCTATATCAATCATAAGTGGAATTATAGCGTAGAGAACTTACAAAAGTTTTTTAAAAAATAAAAACAAGGCAAAGGATAGACGGGCATTAAGCCATAATATTGATATTTTGTCCTATCCCTGTTTTTTGTGCAGCTACCTGTTGAGACTGTTCATTTGCACTCTCTAAGACTTTTAAAACCTGTTGTGCCTGTACATCTTGTGCTTTTTTCATAACATCTATTTGGATATTTTGAGCTGTTGAGGCATTTGAAGTGGAAGATACTGACATGATTGACTCCTTGTATCTTAATATATACGTTCATTATAGAATGAATATTATTTAAAAAAGATTAAAAAAACAACTTAGATATGTTAAAATCCTACTCATGAAAACTAGACAAGTAAAAAAAGCCGTATGTATTATGAGTGGGGGAATGGACTCCACACTAGCAGCCTATATGATGAAGTCATGTGGTTATGAGATAATAGCAGTACACTTTAACTATGACCAACGCACACAGAAAAAAGAGCTGGAGTGCTTTGAAGCAATAGCACAAAAACTGGATGTCAAAGAGAAATATGTTTTAGATCTTGACTTTTTTAAGCAGCTTGGAGCCTCAGCTTTGACAGATACAAGCATAGATGTCCCAACAGGTGGAGTAGAAGAGGGTGTTCCTGTCACCTATGTACCATTTAGAAACGGTATCTTTTTATCTATGGCGGCAGCAATCGCCGAAAAAGAGGGTGCCGAGCTAATAGCCATAGGTGTTGTAGAAGAGGACAGCAGTGGTTATCCTGACTGTAGAGAAGCTTACATAACAGCAATGCAAAATGCCATCAACCTTGGAACAAAAGATGAGACAAATATAACTATTGAGATGCCTCTGGTGCACCTTAAAAAGTCTGAAATAGTCAAAGAGGCACTCAAATATGATGTACCTCTAGAGCTTACATGGAGCTGTTATAAAAATGAAGATGCAGCCTGTGGTGTATGTGACAGCTGTAGATTGCGCCTGAATGGCTTTAATGTTGCAGGAGTTAAAGATCCTATTTCCTACGAAACAGAAGTCGATTAGTTTTTTAGGTTGTGCAGTCGAAGTATTGCATAACAAAAGACTCAAAAACTCCTACATCCAAGTAACAAACCCGACAACCATCATGGTTAAAACTCCCTATAAGTCACACCGTTTTATACTCGATATGCTCACGCGAAGAGAGCAGTGGATTCAAAAAGAGATACAAAACCGTAAAGAGAATCCTATCTATAAGATAAAACTCGAAGATGAAGTGCTTCTTTTTGGAGAGATTATCAGCATTGACCATCCAGATGCCATGATACTGAGAAAAAAACTGCAAAAAATTCCAAATGCGAATAAAGAGAAGGTTCAAAAATCTTATGATGCTTTTTACAAAGAGATAGCAAAAAACTATCTTACTCAAAGAGCAGAATTTTTTGCACAAAAGATGAGACTCTCATACAGTGAACTAAGATTTCGAAAAATGAAAAGCAGATGGGGAAGTTGTAGCTCACAAAAAAAGATTACACTCAATACTGCACTTATGAAAGTTAATAAAGAGCTTATTGACTACGTGGTTGTACATGAGCTCGCACATCTTGTACATATGAACCACTCAAAAGCCTTTCATGCTCTCGTTGAAGAGTATCTTCCAAACTCCAAAGCCAAACGAACAGCTTTAAAGTCTATTTCACTTCAGGAATAAGATACTCCAACTTGTATTTGCTTGATGGTGACCAGAGCATCCAACCGTTTGTACCGATATCATCACAGGCCTTTATCTGTGCTTGAATCTCATTGCGGCTATACTCTTGTCGTGCTCTTGTATAATCTTTAAAATGCTGTAACCATGGTCTGACACGCTTACTTTCTACTCTGTCTTGAATATGTTTTACACTGCGATAGATGACTTCATAAGGATACTTTGCAGGATGTTTGAAATAAAATGAGCCACTTGAAAAACCTGAAGGATAAAGCATTGGAGCAAGATAGTCTGCGTGAGCTGCCAATGAAGAGACAGTCTGTCCTATACCATTGTCATCTTTTGCCCAGCAGATATTACCGTAGGTATCTACTGAGATAAAAACACCATATTTTCGCAGTCTTTGTTTTGCTTCATCCAAAAAACTCTCAATGGCAGCGATGCGGTTTTGCTGTGTACTCTCTTTTTTAAGCACTAAACCTTTTTTGGCAGGAAAACGAATATAATCAAAATTAATCTCATCATACCCAACTTTTGCAGCCTCCTCGGCAATGGAGATGGCATAGTCATGTGAACGCTTGTCAAAAGGATCAACCCATGCCATACCATCATGATTTCTCCAGATACTTTGGTTTGCGTCATCTTTTTTGATGGCATAATCAGGGTTGTTTGATGCTTGGAGTTCATCTTTAAAGGTAACAATGCGCGCTATTGTATAGATACCGCGCTCTTTCATCATCTTCATAAACTTCTTTATATCACGGTTGGTTCGTTTTTTATGAGCTCCATAGCTGTTTGCCTGCTTGAAACCTGTCCAAAATTGTGTTGAACCATACTCATTTTTAACATCTACAACAACAGCATTTGCATCTGTCTCATCGATAAGTTTGAGAATGTTTTTGAGTGTTTTTGAGTTGTTGCTCGCACCCCAAAATGTAAGGTAGAGTGCTTTAATACGAATAGGCTTGAGATAGACCTCGCGTGAGCTGCTATCTTTACAGATAGCAGCACGTCTGTAACCAATGGCCTTTATATGAAAGCACTTTTCGCTGGAGTCTATTGAAAATGTTCCATTACCATCACTGCGAACATCATGCCTGGAGTCGCTGATAACAGCACCTTTAATGGGAAGCAGCGTTTTTACATCAGTAAGAATCCCCTCAAATGAGGCAAAAAGCCATAGTGGGAAAAGAAGAGAAAAAAGTATGAAATGCTTCATGATACTCACTTTAATATTTTTGCGAATCATACATCTTTTTTATAAATACTCAGCGTATATTTAAAAAATATCCCAAACTCACATCACTCCACTCTTTAGAGAGTCCCAAATGCTTTTCAATCGAAGCATAAACTTCTGCAAAGTCCTTGTTTTTGTTACCAAGTTCACCTATTACCTCACGCAACGCTTTTTTCCCTGCTGCTGTTACATCATCAGGAAACTGTGCAAGTTTTACATTAAGCTCTTTTAGTTTTTGAAGTGCGTGAATATTCTCAGCATGAAATTTATAGGTCATATTTGCATTCATCTCACTTGAAGCGACCTCTATCATCGCTTTATGTTCATCTGCGAGTTTATCCCAGGTATGCTTGTTAAAGGTAAGTTCCAGTACAGAGCCCGGTTCATGCCATCCTGAGTAGTAGTAGGGTGCAACTTTATAAAAGCCCATCTTAATATCAAGGGCTGGACCAACCCACTCAGTAGCATCAATAACCCCACGCTCGAGTGATGTATAGATCTCACCGGCAGGAAGCAGTACAGGATTTACACCCATCTTTGCAAAGACCTCACCACCAAGTCCAGGTATGCGCATCTTAAGACCTTGCATATCAGCCAGCGAGTTGATAGGTTTTCGGAACCAACCACCCATTTGGATATTAGTATTGCCTCCTAGAAGAGGGTAGAGGTTGTACTTTTGGTAGTGTTTTTTCCACAGTTCCATACCCCCGCCATAGAGCATCCATGAGTTAACCTCCTCAGCAGTAAATCCAAAAGGGATCCCACTAAAGAGTGAAAAGGCAGAGTTTTTCCCTTTCCAATAGTATGGTCCTGAGTGAAAAGCATCTATCTGACCACTTGAGCAGGCATCAAAAACAGCCAAAGCTGGAACAAGCGTGTTTTTAGGGTAGAGTTTTATCTCTAAAGAACCACCACTGATGGCCTCTATACGCTTTGTAAACTCCTCAACACCTGTTCCCATAATGGGAAAGTGAGCCGGCCAGCTTGTTGCCAGTTTGATAGTTGTCTTTTTGTTTCTATTGACATAAACTCTTTTACTATCTGCTGTATGTTTTGGATGTTTTGAGTAGTCTATGGCTTGACGGCCACTCTCATTACACCCTGCAAGTGCCAAAGCAGCAGATGCTGTTGTTGCTGTGGTTAGGAAGTCTCTACGATTCATCTTTTTCCTTTCTTATGAGAAGTCAAACAAAGAGAGCTGTGTCTGCTTTGATAAAGGCTGCGTGAGGATGGACTTATCAACCCCAACAATGAGTGCAAAGTGAAACTTGTGCTCACGCAAGAGATTTTTTATCTCATTTGAACTCTTATAGGTAATGAGGTTCTCTACATTTTGCAGCTCATTTGGCAGCACTTCGTATGCATGCTCTGGAATTACAAAAAGGGTATGTGCCCATGTTGCCTCTTTTTGTAAAAAGCGTATCTCTTTTTCTATTAAAGCACTCTCTTTTTCAAATATTAGCACAGTATCACTCGTACCAAACTCTTTTATCTCAAACTTTTTGTTGGTAAATACCGCTTCAAAATGGTCAATCGGCGTAAACTTACGCAGTCTGAAGTTGATTTTAAGCACTTTAAAGAGGTGCAAAAGCTCCTCAAGATAAGGCATAAAAAATGGTGAGATGGGTTGGCGTTCATAAAAGACATTGTCATAGATAAAAGAGGTCTCAAAAAGTGTCTGTTCGATGATGTCTATCTTCTCACTTGCATTTTTAGGCATCTCTTTGATGTTTGTAAAGATATCTGCAGAGGTAAGGGCAGGACTAAAGAGAACTTTTGCGTGAGACTCTACATCTTTTAGTGAATGAAAAATAGAGCGAATGTCACCACTGAGTGCTATAAAATTAGGCTCGGTAATGACTTGTAATGCAAGTTTGAGAACGATCTCACTGCAAGAGTAGACCTCTATCTCTTTATCTATAAGTATAAAGCGTAAAATTCGACGCAGAGCATCATCAAGATCTTTTACCTTAACCCATGCTATCTCAGTGTCGATTATTTGTGTAGGTTTAAAAAAGATTACACCATAGGCACCGTTAAAGACAGCCTCTTCGATGCTTGCCTCATCATAGGCAATGAAAAGATCACCTCGCTTGACATGCTTGGCTTCAAAAACGATGTTTTCAAACTTGTTTACAAAAGGAGAACTGACAAGCTCTCCATGTGTAAGGGCTAGGATATTTTCAAGTCTCATCCAATAGGTGTGCCTGCCTTTTTAGGTTTTTCTGGTCTAATTAGACAAAGACCATCTTCATCCTTAGCAGCAAGAAGCATTCCTGCACTCATCATTCCCATAAGTTTTGCAGGTTTTAAGTTGGCAACAACACAAACTTGAGTGTTTAGAAGGTCTTGAGGTGTGTAGAACTCTTTTATACCTGCAACAATCTGTCTTGGAGACTCTTCACCAAGGTCAACCTGGAGTTTTAAGAGCTTTTTAGACTTAGGAACCTCCTCAGCTTCTACAACAGTACCGACTTTTAGAGATGTCTCAAAGAACTGACCAATCTCTATGAGGTTGTCTTCTTCTTTTGTTGCTTTTTCTTTCTTAGCCTCTTTTTTCTCCTCTTTTGGAGGGTTAGGTTCAGCTTTTGGAGCCTCTGGCATCAATGGCTCATCTACACGAGGGAAAAGTGGCGGAACTTTCTCTATAGTAAAAGTATCAAGCAGTTCTTTGTTAAGAATCAACTTCTCATATGATTTAGTATCAATCGTAAAACTCATTGCATCAGCAATAATTTTTGTTGTGTTAGGCATAACAGGATGCAGCATCACAGCAGCACGAGCCAAGATGTTTGCTACGAGGGCAACAGTTGCCAGTGCTTCCTCCTCTTGTCCGTTCTTCATCTTTGCCCAAGGCTCAGACTCTTGAATTATCCCGTTTCCAATAGAAAAAAGCTTCCAAAGTTCTTCAAGATAGCGGTGTGGCTGAAGTTTTTCCATAAAGCCATCAAGAGAATCAATCACAGCATTCATAGCCTCGATCTCTTTTGTATGGTACTTTGCAACATCTTTAGAGTCAATCACAAAATCACTGTACTTGCCACTCATACCGATAATACGATTTAGCAGGTTTCCAAGGTCGTTTGAGAGCTCAGAGTTAATACGGTCAATAAATGCACGCTGAGAAAAATCTCCATCTTGTCCAAACGGTACCTCACGCAACATAAAGTAGCGCAGATTTTCAACACCATAAGCATCTGCAACCTCTTTAGGTGAAACTACATTGCCTTTTGACTTACTCATCTTCTCACCGTCACGCGTCCACCATCCGTGCGCACCGATGTGCTTAGGAAGTGGCAGATCAAGACTCATCAAAAATGCAGGCCAGTAGATCGCGTGAAAACGCAAGATATCTTTTCCTACAAAATGCACATCTGCAGGCCAGTAGTGCATTTTTTCTTCATTACCACCATAACCAAGTGCCGTGATGTAGTTGAGCAGGGCATCGAGCCATACATACATAACATGCTTGTCATCGCCAATGCTTTTTGGCATCTTCACACCCCAGCTAAATGAAGTACGCGTTACAGAGAGGTCACGCAGTCCGCCTTTTACGAAGTTTACCACTTCACTTGCACGAGATTTTGGCATAATGAAATCAGGGTGCTCTTCATAATACTTAAGAAGTTTGTCTTCATAATTTGAGAGTTTAAAGAAGTAGCTCTCCTCTTTTACAACACTTGTACTACGCCCACAATCAGGACAGAACTCACCATCAACAAGCTGCGTCTCAGGAAAGAATGTTTCACAGCTCACGCAGTAATGACCCTCATAGAAATCTTTATAGATATCACCTTTTTCATACATCACTTCAAAAGCTTTTTGCACACCGCGCATATGCTCTTCATCTGTAGTACGAATAAATTTGTCATAACTGATGCCAAACTCATCCCAAAGATTTTTAAAAGTCGCACTGATTGCATCTGCGAACTCTTTTGTAGATTTACCTGCTTTTTTTGCAGATTCCTCTATCTTTTGACCATGTTCATCTGTGCCTGTCAAGAAGAAAGTGTCTTCTCCCTTTAGTCTCTCATAGCGCGCCATTGTATCTGCTATAAAAGTAGTATATGCATGCCCGATGTGAGCCTCGCCGTTAACATAGTATATAGGTGTTGTAATATATTTACTCAATTTTTTACCCTCTGTATTTATTGATATTATTTTAGCTAAAAAAGCTTAGAAGTGCACAAGTTCTAAAACTCAAACCCACCGGTATCACCCTTGCTCATTGAGTTATAGACCGCTTTTACATACTCGTCACGCAATTCACACTCTAAGTAGAGTGAGCAGTTCGAACAGCTTGTCATATTTTTTTCTTTTTGACACGCTTGCAGTTTTACAATCATCTCATCAAGATAGAGTTCGAAACGGTCTTTTTCTCTGTGTGCTTCGTTACTCTGCATTTTGGGTATAAACCTCTTTTACCCTGTTTGCTTCGTACTCTGAACCAAAAAAACATGGTGATGTATCATGCAAGTGTGCATAACCAAGATCAAGGAGTCTTTTATGACCGTCAGTAGCTATACCACCGGCTTTTTCATAAACAAAAGCAAAAGGAAATACTTCAAAAAGACGACGTAGTTTTCCTTCAGGCTTGTCACTTGTTGCCGGATAGCTAAAGAGTCCTCCGCCTTTGAGCAGAATCTGGTGTAGGTCTGGAACCATACCACCGGAGTAGCGAAGTCTATAGCCCTCAGCAAAGAAACCGTCAATCATCTCTTTATGATACTTTGGCCAGTTTTGCTGTGTACCGCCCGGAGCCATCAGCTTGCCTTTTTCACCTATACGAATCTCTTTTACAAACTCAAAATCACCAGCTTGCAATAAGTAGAGTTTTACTTTATTGTGCGCAAAGACCATCTCAACACGTGGGCCATAGACAACATAACATGCCGCTACCATATTTTGTGAACCAAAGTCACCTTTGTAGATACCAAAGATAGAACCTACACTCAAGTTTACATCGATAAGTGATGAACCATCAAGCGGATCGTATGAAATAAAGTACTCTCCATCTTTATGCAGTACTTCAGCATGTTCTTTTTCTTCTGAAGAGATAGTATTTATACTTGAAACTTTAGAGAACTCTTCAGCGATGATCATATCACACTTAATATCAAGCTCAAGCTGTGTCTCACCTGATGAGTTCTCCTGTTGTGAGTAACCTATATCTTTAATATCTATCGCCTCTTTAATTCTTTTTGCACTTGTCTGTATTGCATTAAAAATTGCATCCATATCTATACTTCCTTTCCATTTTTTAAAATCCACTCTATAACTTCATTTGCATCATTCAGGTCTAACATATCAACACTCTGTGGTACCTGGTATTTGTTTAGATCTATACTCTCATCAATTGCCAAAGCATTCATATAAGGAAAGTACTCTTCGTCTATCACATCTCTAAAGATACTGATGCGTGGAAGAGGGAGATTTTTAAGTCCCTCAACCAAAAGTACATCAAAATGATCAAAAAGACGGATCATATCATCAAGATCTGAACGTCTTTGTGAGAAGTATGTTGTACGGTTTGGTGAAGTAACGATAACCTCCGCGCCCGTATCACTAAACTTGTAACTATCTTTGCCCTCTACATCAAAACGAGCTTTGTCTTTTGGATCATGCTTGATGATGGCAACTTCAAGTTTATGCTCATGTATGAGTTTTCTGGCAACTTTAAGTATAAGGGTTGTTTTTCCACTATTTGAAGGACCTGTAAATGCGACAGCTATTCTTTTGTTCAATTTGCAAACTTTGATTTAAATTTACTCTTATTATACAAAAGAAGAGTTTAAATAAGATATAA
Source organism: Sulfurimonas sp. (assembly GCA_027063745.1). Classification (GTDB taxonomy): domain Bacteria; phylum Campylobacterota; class Campylobacteria; order Campylobacterales; family Sulfurimonadaceae; genus Sulfurimonas. The sequence goes on along the minus strand of JAMORG010000081.1, from coordinate 11,059 downwards.
TTTCACCCAAAATCAAAGGCGGACTATGAAAACTCTTACAACTTTTTTGATACTTTTAACGATTTTTAGCGGATGTTCAAGTAAAAATGCATTTGACAAGTTTAAATTCAGCTCAACGCGTGAGCTCAGTGAAGATAGTATTATCAGTGCAAAACTACTCAAAGACGAAAAGGTTGAGGGGCTTGTAACTGCGATATATCTAAACAGAGTCCTACCGAATATCTACAATGACAAAGAGTACTTTTATATATATATGTATGACAAAGAGAAGACAAACCAAGTCAATTTTGTTCTAAATAACAAAACAGCTACTAATACAAAGGAGCTGCCGGCACAAAATCAGTTTACATATCTTACATCATTTGAGGCAAATTGGAGTCAGTACTATCTTGTGAGTTTTGAGAAAGATGCAAGTAATAAGTTGCTATTAGAAGTGGTTACAGACAAAGGTGCAAAAGCTACCTTTGTCTTTGTAAAAGATAAATAGACTAGAGTCTAAAAAGAATCGACTGTAAAACAACCATCACGATCTGCAGACCAATGATGACAATAAGTGGTGCAAAATCAAGCCCGTTAAAATCAGTACGAATAAACTTGCGTACAAAAGCATAAGCCGGATTTGTCACTCTATATAAAAATTGTACAATCGGGTTGTACGGGTCTGGGTTTACAAAGCTCAGCAACGCTGAGATAATAATAACCCAAATGTAAACATTGATAAGTCCTATAAAAATACTTCCAATTCCTTGTAATATATCTACTATCATTTTATAATTTCTCCTAAATAATTTTTCAAGCACCCATAAATCTCAGCAATATCAGGACCACTTTGAGTGTTTGTCAACAGTAACCTTAATGCTTTTTCAAAAGCTTCATTGCCAAGATCTATCTCTTTTTTTATATAGACTTCAAAATCAGCATAGTTTTCGAAGTAGGGTGCTTCTTTTATAACTGCCACCATCTTCTCTACATCTAAGCGCATTGGCTCAGGAATCTCGCGTGCAGCAAAAACAGGTGCTATTTTTGTTTTGAGCTCTTTTGTTGTAGCAGCTTCATCAACATAAAGACGCGCAAGCTCACCAATGTCAGCATCTGCAAAACCGACATAGCGTGAGAGCTCTGTTACATCCATGCGTTTCATATGCGCTTTGTTATACTCTTGTAGCTTCTCTATACTAAAAGGTTCGGCCTCTTTTGTTAGCATATCAAGTGAAAACCAGCTACTTGCCTCTTCTAGAGTAAAGATTTCACAAGGAACCTTATTTCCGATTGATACTAAATAATTTGATATAGCATCAGGAAGATATCCAGCCTCTAAAAGTCCCTTTATGCTCCACTGTTTGGCATTCTCTAAAGTAGGAATGTGTGCATACTCTATCTCTTTGTCATAACTGAGTTGATTACGCACATGGATCTGCTTTGGTGTATGCTCCAAGTTTGCTGCATCACGCACAACAAAAGAGATATCACTAAGCATATCATCGACTGCTGTTGCAAAATCTGCTGTTGGTGTTTTATCTCTATGCATAATAACAAAACTATCCACTTCATCAGGCGTAAAGAAGAGCTCCCCATAAACAGCATCTTCAAAGACTATCTCTTTATCTGGACGTGTTATACGCACGCTAAAAGGCGCTGTATTGTCAATAACAAGCTCAGGAGGAAGATTACGACAGGCATCATCATAGCTGTAAGGCTTGTTTTCCTCTTTTGCTTCCTCTTTTTTCTTTGCAAGCCACTCATCTGAACAAAAGCATGAAAAAGCCTTCTTCTCATGGAGCAGTTGTAAGGCCATTGCTGAGTGAAAACGGACATTTTGACTCTGATAGACAACATGTGAGTACTCTAAACCAAAAAGAGCGACAATATCTAAAATCTCTTGGTCTTTTCCTTCAACATTTTTCTCTTTGTCTATATCTTCAATACGGACAATAAAGCCTTCTTTGCGTTTTTTTGCCATTAAGTAGTTAAGCAGGGCAACACGAAGATCACCAATATGCATATCACCTGTTGGAGAGGGTGCAAATCTAAGCATTCAAATTCCTAGTAAATATTTTTCGTGATTTTAACAAAATAATGATTAAAAGAATGTTTCTTTAGTTGCATTTTGAAGAAGTTTTTGTGATTTAAAAAAAGTGTGGATTGTTTAAAAAGTGGTGACCCCTAGGAGACTCGAACTCCTGTAACATGGATGAAAACCATGGATCCTAACCGCTAGACGAAGGGGCCACTTTTTATTTTGAAAGACAACTTATTTGTTGTGGTGGAATTATATAGATTCAATCCTTAAAAAAGGATAAAATCTATATTTTTTATTTACTGATTGTAAAAACTTCTAAGAGCTCTAATAATCACAGCATTTTTAGAGATACTTTCAGCTTTAGCATTGTCATTTACTGTCTCATAAAGATCAAGTGGTAAAGAGATAGAGAAAGTTTTTGTCTCTACTTTTTTCTTTTTAGCAATCATAGATACAACATTGTTTAAAAGTTCAATGATTTTTTTCGTATCGATTGGTTTTTGGATAAAGCTGTTTACACCAACTTCAATAGATTCAGATATTTTCTCCATATCATTACTTGCAGAAATAACAATGATGATTTGGTTCGGGTTGATCTCACGGATCTTACGAGCAAGCTCTATACCGTCCATACCATTCATGATGATATCTACAAAAACAACATCCGGTTTTTTCTCTTCATATACTTTAAGTGCACTTTCACCATCAAAGCAAGAATCTACCTCTGCAAAAAAGTTCTTAAAAGTAGAGCTCAAAAGCTCGTTTGTTACTTTTTCATCTTCTACAACCATAGCTGTAAGTTTTTTAGTCTGTTCTGTTAACTGGATTAAATCAACGTTTGCGCTCATTATTTTTCCTTTGTTTTTTTATGTGTTCGACATTATACCACAATAATAGTAAATAACAATAACAAAAGTAAACAATGTTCTATTTTGTTTTAAATTTCTCCAGCCATTCTTCATCGGGATTGGCGTTTTCCTCTTTTTGATCTAAAAGAGAATCTATAATGGAAACAAGCGTATCTTCATCCATAAACTGTAAAAGTGCAGGATTAATAGAAGTAGGGCGTACACCATTATAGGTATTGAGTAATTTTTCTATGTCTTCGATAAGTTGTTCTTTTCGTGTTTTTTCTGTCATTACTTTGTGCTCCATGCATCTTCAAAATTTTTCTTATTATAATGGATATCTTGCATTAAAGGTACAAGTCCTGTCTTTTTCATAACCATTATAACCTTTTTTGACCAGCTTTTTCTATAGTTAAAAGAGTTTGGACGACCTCCAATGAGTCTGACAAACGCCTTGTTTATGTTCATATTAAATAGTATTTTATCTCCGTGAGCCTTTACTTCTCTATCAAGGTAGGTACGTGCCTCTCTAAAAGCTTTGTAACGAGACTCTTTAGTGATCCAACGCTTTGCAAAATCTTCAAAAGATCGCTTATAGGCTTTTAGACGCTCTTTTTGATGATATTTAAAGTATGCAAGCTCTTTTTTTGTACCGGCAATGTTCTCTGGTCTGTAATCTTTTTTATAACTGCGTGAGCGTAACTTATAGTTAAGATCATCTTTTGGCAGTTTTTGTATATCTTTTGGATCAAAGAGTATCTTCTTGTTTGATTTGGAGTAGGGAAGTAAGAGCCTAGGAAGTTCTTTGTCACTTTTACCGGCTCCCAGGCTTAAAATATTGCCCGTGATTTGTGCTACATATCCACGACCATAACCAGATTCAAGTCCTGCAATGGCTAAAAGTGCTGCAGGAGGTACTTTATACTTTAGTCCAACTTCAATGGCCAAAGGCGTTGTATCTTCATAAAAGGCTTTAACATGTTGATATTTACGGTAAGTGTAGCCGCTTTTAGCTGTAGAAGCCATAACTACTGCAGGAGCTATAAAAAAGAGTAGCAAAAGAAGCTGACGCACCTTAATGCTTCTTCGAAAATATCTATTGGTTAACATAATGTAAATTCTCTTGAAAAATATTATCGTATTCTCCTTATAGGTTTACCACCATCTTTTTTCAATAATCCATCAATTATAATCATTTTAGGATTCCAGTTTATAGTATGTATACACCCATTAGCATTTGCTTTAAGTGCAAAAGAGCGCAGATCTTGTATATTTGTGCCATTCTCTTTAGCTTCTAAGAGAATGTTGTATATAACATCAAAACTCTTCTTATCCAGACCATAGAGTAACTCTATACGCTTTTTACTTAACTTATTCAATATCAGATACAAATCATTGTCTATTTGAAAGAAGTAGACATTATCAACCCTATGGAGCTGCTTGTATGTATTTGTATCAAATAGTATATGAATAAGCCTTTTTGCATTATTCTCAAAGCTGTATCCAGGAAGTGTTTGAGCGTAGTCATAACAAAGAGTGCCCTTCTCTACATTATATTTTGATTGATATATTTTAATATTAGGCAGATAGATATTTTGCTCACTTTGTACGCTATAGCTGTACCTTGCAAGGATATTCTCTTGCAGTGAGTAGTTGTATACGGAAGAACAGGCTGTAAACACTACAGATAGAGTAAAAAGAGTTATTAGGGGGATTTTATTGATTTTCATAGGCTTTTAGAACCTTTTATATTTGTCAGATTGTATACAAAAGGCACAGGATAAGCCGAGTTTTGTTCTGATAGCATTAATCTACTACATATTTTACAATATGTCTCCAGCGAAGCAATAGCAATTGTAAGACGCTAACCATCTGCTTCTTGCTGCCATGTTGGGTTTACAAGCTCTCTATGTTGCCATAAAGACTGGTAGTCTCTTACACCACCGTTTCACCCTTACCACTTTTACAAGTGGCGGTCTAGTTTCTGTTGCACTTTCCCTCGTATTGCTACGGCCATTCGTTAAATGGAACACTGTCTTACAGCAGCTCGGACTTTCCTCTTGAAACATAAAAGCTCCAAGTCACTATCTCCTGTACCTTATAAATGAAATTATACTGAATTTATCGTTTATTGTACAAAAAGAGCTTATGAACAAGTGTTAACTTTATTTTATAAACATATGAACAACTGTTCTTTTTACTATAAGCTTATATTAACAACTGTTCATATATAATTACAATTATATTAACAACTGTTCATAGGAGCTCAAATGTCGCAAAACAAGGAACAAAATAAAGGTTCACAAACAAAACAAAAAATACTAAAAGTAGCAACTACCCTCTTCTCTCAACTGGGATATAAGGGTGCAAGTGTACGAAAAATCGCTAAAGAAGTCGGTATTAGAGAGAGTGCTTTATATAATCATTTCAAAAACAAAGAGGAGATCTTTTTAGAGGTTGCCCGTGGAATATTCACCTCCCCTTTTACAATTACACATGATGAGATACAAGAACTTGCAAAAAGAGGAAAACCTTTTTTACAAAAATTTACTATGCAGTATAAGATGCTTACCTTTGATAAGAGCAACGAAAGTATGTTTAGACTACTCATGATAGAGCTAATGCAAAATAAAGAGCTTAGAGAGCAGTTTATGCATGAATTTCATGATAAGAATATTAAACTGCTCTCAGAAGGCTTTTTTATAATGATGCAAAACAATCTTATCAAATCAAATGATCCTATGATGATTGCATATGAGTTTATCAGTACGATGTTCTATATTAGACTGCAGATTACCCTACTTCGTTTTGATGCAAAATCAACAAATGCCCTATCAACTCAGTTTGAAAAACATCTCGATTTTTTTTGGGAAAATATTAAATTATAAAAGGAAAAGATACGTTTAATATTTTTTAGTATCAATACTAATTAATATTAATCTAAACAATAAAAAAAGGAGGGTTTGCCAAAAAGGCTCACCCTCCTCTGCTTTTAAAACAAAACTTTGACTATTTGTCAGCAGCCATTGCTTCTAGAGCATATTTTTTACCTAGCTCATAAGCTTTTTTATTCGCTTCATGAACTTTTGGTGGTACTTTTGAAAGCATAGTATCAATTAAAGACTGCTCAGGAAGTACATTTGTCATAGTGTTTGTAATTGCAAGGGCAACAACAGATTGAGTAATTACATTACCAACCTCTTCTTTTGCAATTGTAATAATAGGAATCTCATAGATTTTCCATTTTTGTCTATCTTCTTCAGTTGGGTGAACAAGGTTTGGATCAACTACAATGATTCCACCTGGTTTTACACCATTTTTAAATTGTTGATAAGAAACATCAGCAACTGAAAGCATAAAGTCAATCTCACCCTCATTTGCATATGGATAACGAATCTCTTCATCATCCAAAGTAATATCAACAACCGTTGCACCACCACGAACTTGTGATGTATATGTAGCAGTTTTCAGTCCGTAACCACCATTTTTAATCTTACAAGCAGCCATAATTTCACCTGCAAGTAAAACACCTTGACCACCAACACCAGTAAATCTTAGAGTGTGTCTCATTTATTTCCCCTTATATCTTTTTCTCAAAGTCGTCTTGAGTAATTTTAGGACGTTTACCTTGTGCAGCGTCTTGGATCTCTTTGTACATTTCACAGTACTCTTCTTGCTCAACTTGTCTTAATACACCAGTTGGAAGGATGTTTTCTTTTTCAATTGGATCTTCAAGAGCTTCCCATTTTTTAACTGGCATTGTAATGCTGTCAATCCATGCTAAGTTATCCATTGCACTTGCCATTTTATTTTTACGGCCAAGGTTAATATGACAGTTTGAAAGTACTTCAATAAATGAGAATCCTTTATGAGAGAAACCTTTTACTAAGATTTTTTCTAGTTTCTTAGGGTCAATCATAGATTCACGAGCAACAAAAGAAGCTCCAGCACCAATTGCTAAGTTAGAAGCATTAAATGTTGGGTCAATGTTACCATTTTTCTGAGAAACAGTCCAAAATCCACGAGGAGTAGTTGGAGATGTTTGAGAATTTGTAAGACCGTAGATGAAGTTATTGATTAAAATCATATTTAAATCAATATTTCTTCTACAGCCATGAATTGTATGGTTACCACCAATAGCAAGACCATCACCGTCACCTGCAACAACAATTACATGTGCATGTGGTTTCGCAAGCTTGATACCTGTAGCATATGCAACAGTACGACCGTGTGTAGTATGAACAGTATTACAGTCAATGTATGAAGAGAAACGTCCAGAACAACCGATACCTGAAACAACACATACATCTTTCATATCCCATCCCATCTTCTCGATAGCACGGATAGTAGCTTTTAGAATAACACCATCACCACAACCCCAACACCATAGTGTCGGCATCTTGTTTACACGTAAATATTTATCATAATTAAATGCCATTACATCATCTCCTTAACTTTTGCTACCATTTCAGCAGGTGCGATTGGGCGACCATTTGCTTTTAATAGCGTTGTAAAATCGTTACGCTTGATAACACGCTCAATCTCTTTAGAGTACTGACCCATATTAAGCTCAGTAACCATAATCTTGTCACCAAATTGTTTTCCAAGCTCTTCTAAACGCTTAATTGGAGAAGGCCATAACATAATTGGTCTAAATAGTCCTGCTTTGATACCTTCGCTTCTAAGTTTTTTAACAGCTTCGTAAGCACCAAGTGCAATTGAACCATAAGCAATGATACAAACTTCTGCATCATCTAAATCAACCTCTTCATAATCTGGAAGATCATCAAGACCACCATTTTCTAAGTGAACAGTGTTGATTTTACCAACTAAACGCTCAATGTTAAATTCACATTGCTCTGCATCTTCTGTTGGGAAACCTTCTGCACCATGGTGAAGACCAGTTACGTGATACTTATACCCTTCGAACATTGGGTTAAGTACTGCTGGTTTATTCATAGGAACATCATATGGTTTATAGTCTGCTGGATCACCATCAAATCTTTCACGATTTACAGTGTTAGCTTCTATCTCCTCTAAATCAGGAAGAACAGCTTTACCATGCATGTGACCGATTGTTTCATCTAAAAGAACGAAAACCGGAGTCATATACTTCTCTGCAAGATTGAAACCACGAACAGTTTCAGTATAACACTCAGAAAGTGAACCTGCACATAAAGTAATTGAAGCATAATCACCATGAGTTGGGTACTGTGCTTGACCGATATCAGCCTGTGATACACGAGTTGGAAGACCAGTAGATGGACCACCACGCATAACATTAACAATTACTAATGGAATCTCAGCAATAAAAGCAAGACCGATTTGCTCTGCTTTTAATGAAATACCAGGACCTGATGTCGCAGTAAAAGACTTAACACCTGCAGCAGAAGCGCCGATAGCAGCAGAAATACCTGCGATCTCATCTTCCATCTGAATAGCAGTTCCACCAACAGCAGGCAGTAAGTCTGATGCAACGTGCATTACTTCTGATGATGGAGTAATCGGATAACCACCGAAAAATCTAGCACCAGCTTCTACAGCAGCTTTTGCAGCTAGCTCATTACCAGTTGATATTACTTCTCTAGCCATTATTTAGCTCCTTTTTGTTTTAGCGACATATAGTTGTTTGCAACAATTTGTTCTTGTCTTTTCTTCGCTTCGTCTGTAAGTTTAGCAAAGCTTTTACCAGCAGCTTTAAGCTCTTTTCTATCTGCTACATAAATAGCAAAGTCTGGACATGAGAGTTCACACTCCATACAACCAATACAATCATCTGGAAAGTCGATAGAAATCATCGCACCAAGAACTGATGTTGGTTCATATACCATACCTAATACACCTGCCGGACATACTGCTACACAAATATCACATGCTTTACAGTTACTAGTATTCACCCATACAGGTTGATCGCCTGGGTTTTCAGTTTTAAAAGTTCCCATTTATTCTCCTATTTTAAGATACAAATTCAACTTTGTATACTACTTAATATACTCAAAGAGTACCTAAGTTTCATTAATTTTTTTCTAAAATGTGCTACCAACACCCCTTATGTAACTAAAATGTTACTATAAGAGGCTCACACAGGTTAAAAAATTACTTTTTCTTTGCTAAAACCTCTGCAACCGCTTTACCAATCTCAGCAGGTGAAACTACAACTTTAACGCCAGCTGCTTCAAGAGCTGCCATTTTCTCAGCTGCAGTACCAGCACTACCAGAGATGATAGCCCCAGCATGACCCATACGCTTACCTTTTGGTGCAGTTTGACCTGCAATAAAAGCAACAACAGGTTTCGTGATCTGTTCTTTAATGAGTTTTGCAGCCTGAATCTCAAGGTCTCCACCAATTTCACCAATCATAACGATTGCTTCAGTTTCCGGATCTGCTTCAAACATTGGTAAAAGCTGTTTATATGAAAGACCGATAATTGGATCTCCACCAATACCAACTGCAGTAGTAATACCAAAACCTTCTTTAACAACTTGGTTAGCACCTTCATAAGTTAATGTACCAGACTTAGAGATCAGTCCGACATTTCCTTTTTTGAAGATCATACCAGGCATAATTCCGATCTTACACTCATCAGCAGTGATGATACCAGGGCAGTTTGGCCCGATAGTTTTCATGTTGTGTTTTGTAGCATACTGTTTAGCATACATCATATCACGTACCGGAGCACCTTCAGTGATGATAACAGCAAGCTCGATTCCAGCATCAGCAGCTTCCATTACGGCATCTGCAACAAATGCAGGTGGAACGAAGATCATAGAAACTGTAGCACCAGTAGCATCTACTGCTTCTTTAACAGTATTGAAAACTGGACGACCTAGATGCTCTTGACCACCTTTGTTTGGTGTAACACCACCAACAATATTTGTACCATAATCAATACATTGTTCAGCGTGGAAACTACCTTCTTTACCTGTGAAACCTTGAACGATTACTTTTGTATCTTTATTTACTAAAATAGACATCTCTTATAACTCTCCTTTCGCTGCTTTTACTGCTTTTGCAGCACCGTCTGCCAAGTCAGTTGCAGGAATAACATTTTCAATATTTGCATTTTTAAGAATCTCTGCTGCTTCTGGTGCATTTGTACCATCAAGACGAACAATTACAGGAACATGAACATCTACAAGTTTTGTAGCTTCTAAGATTCCGTTTGCGATACGATCACAACGAACGATTCCACCAAAAATGTTAACAAAGATAGCTTTTACATTTGGGTTTTTAAGAATAATCTCAAAACCTTTTGCAACAGTCTCTGCATTTGCACTTCCACCAACATCAAGGAAGTTAGCAGGTGTACCACCCATGTAGTTAATTGTATCCATAGTACCCATCGCAAGACCGGCACCATTTACCATACAACCGATTTCACCATCAAGTGCAATGTATGAAAGACCATATTTTGCAGCTTCACGTTCATCTGGGTCCTCTTCGCTAAGATCTCTCATAGCTTCAATTTCCGGATGACGATAAAGAGCTGAATCATCAAATCCCATTTTACCATCAAGTGCAATGAATTCACCTTCACCTGTTTTGATAAGTGGATTAATTTCAATCATCTCTGCATCATTGTCCATATATAATTTATATAGTTTTTGAGCAAAGTTAATCATGTTTTTTTGTTCTGTTTTGTCTGTGATCCCAAGACCGAATACTAACTCACGACCATGGAAACCTTGAAAACCAATAGAAGGATCTACGGCAACCTTAATGATCTTCTCTGGTGTCTTTTCAGCAACAGTTTCAATGTCCATACCACCTTCAGTAGAAGCCATAATAATTGGCATCTCAGCAGCACGATCAAGAACAACTGAAAGATAAAGCTCATCTTTAATGTCTGCACCATCTTCGATGTAAACTTTTTGAACAAGTTTACCTTCTGGTCCAGTTTGATGAGTCACAAGTGTCATCCCAAGGATTTCATCTGCAAGTTCTTTAACTTCATCTAAAGATTTAGCAAGTTTAACACCGCCACCTAGTCCACGTCCACCTGCGTGGATTTGTGCTTTAACAACCCAAATAGGACCGCCTAACTCTTTTGCAGCTTCTACAGCTTCTTCAACTGAATGTGCAATTTTACCTTTTGGTGTTGGCACACCATATTTAGCAAATATCTCTTTTGCCTGATACTCATGTATATTCATCTATTCTCCTTGTTTTAAGTTGGGTATTACGCCTTAT
>JAMORG010000080.1 GCA_027063745.1 Sulfurimonas sp. | reverse complement strand
CGATTGCAGTACCTATGTATGTCTGTGCAACAGCATCGCTGCCTATTGCGGCAGGACTAATCCTAGCAGGCGTGAGCCCAGGAGCTGCTTTTGTATTTTTAAGTGCCGGTCCTGCGACAAATACGGTCACAATCGGTGTTGTCAAAAAGATGTTGGGCTCACGCACACTCTTTATCTATCTTGGAACCATTGTTATAGGATCCATTCTTTTTGGTTTGGGGCTTGACTGGATTTTTGAAGGTGTTGATGTTAAAGAGCTTGTGCATATGGATGAAGAAGCCGGCTTGATATCATGGGCTTCAACTTTTATATTATGGAGTTTTGTCCTTTACTATGTTGTAAAAGCCTCTTTCTTTAGAGAAAACGAGTGTAGTATAAGCAAGTGAGCAGATTTTACTCTTTTGCTAACACTTCGCTAACTTTTTTATGGGACAATACCAACATCAAACAAGGGTTTGAAATAAAATCTTAAAATAAAAGGATCAAAAATGAAACTTACAAAAATTGCGCTTTCATTAGCACTTATTGGAACACTTAGTTTAGCGATGGCAGAAGATGTGGCAACTACAGATACAACAAGCGATACGACTACAGAGACAACGACAACAACAGACACAACAACTACTGATACAACAGTGAGTGTTGATGCAGAGATTGCAGCTATTCAAGCAGCTCCTGCACAAGAGCGAGTACAAATGATGAACAAGTTTAAAAAAAGATTGATGCAGATGAACCAAGAAGAGAGAATGGTAGCAATAGCTAAAATGCAAGAGCAAATGCAAGGTGCATCGACAATGGGACAAGGTATAGCTTCACAAGCTCAAGAGCATGGCGCAATGGCACAGACAAGAGCTATGGAACATGCAAGTGAAATGCAAATGCAAGCAAATGAGCATATGAACCAAATGCAAAATATGAATCAACAGCAAACTGCAAATCAGTTTATGAATATGCCAGGAAATGCACCGGCAAGTTCTGTACCAATGGGTGGTGGTGCTAATGGTGCCGGTGGTTCAAATTTTAATATGAATATGCCAAGAGGACACTAATTTATATAAATAGTGATAAAATAGCGAGCTTTCTTTTGGAAAGCTTGCCTATAAAGGAGAGAAAATGAAAAAAATTTTACTATTGGCTATGGCCGGACTTTTGTCATCAAGTTTGATGGCTTATTCTGACAGTGATATGGATGGTGTTGATGATGCACATGATAAATGTCCCAATACCCCTTTAATGGATTTGGTTGATATTAATGGATGTACAGTACAAAAACTTGCCCCAGCGGTAAATCATCATCATTTTGATATTATTATAGGTGCGAACTATACAGGCTCTAACTATGTCTCAACTCCTGCAACAGATAACTACTCAAGCTCTCTTCAAGTAGACTACTACTATAAAGATTTTTCACTACAGGCATCTACATCATACTACACAACTGATGCAAGTGATGGTTACAGTGAGAGTGGAATGAACGACTCTTTTGTCGGTGCAGCATATAATGTTCATCCATCACAGGAGTTGACACTTCGTTTGGGAGTTGGAGCTCTTCTTCCGACATATGACACATCACTTAACAATAATAATACTGATTATCTTGCTTCAGTAAATCTTAGTTATACTTTAGGAAAAGCAAATATTTTTGCAGGTTATATATATACTCAGGTTAATGATGATGATGTTTTGGTAACACTGAGTGACGGTTCATCATATACAATTAAGTATCAAGATACAAATGCCTACAGTGCAGGTTTGGGTTATTATCTTTCAAGCAAACTCTATATGAGTGCTTCGTATAATCAAACCCAAAGTATCTACCAAGGTACAGATGATGCCAAAACAGCATCTCTTTACGCATATTATGGAATGGATGCGCATTGGTTTATGAACTTCTCATATGCATATGGTCTCAATGATGTAGCCAGTGATCATGCTGCTTCTGTTAAACTCGGGTACTACTTTTAAGAGAGCATGATGAAAAAGAAGATCCTTTTGCTTGAAGATGATATTGCATTGGCACAGACACTGCAAGAGCTTTTATCTGAGGCTGGTTATAATGTAGATATGGTGCACTCCGGTAATGATGCCATAGATGCAAGCTATGAAGGCAGTTATGATCTTTATGTTTTTGACATTAATGTACCTGATCTCTCTGGAATTGAACTTCTGGGTAGTCTGCGTGAGGCAGATGACAAGACACCGACCATATTTATCAGTGCTTTAGTGGACTTAAATACTATAGCAAAAGGTTTTGAGGTCGGTGCTGATGATTACATTAAAAAACCATTCTTTCCTGAAGAGTTACTTATCCGTGTCAATGCAAAACTGGCACAAAAGAGTCAGGATATAGAGTATGAAAATCTTCTCTATTCTCCTTCTAAAAAACTACTTTACAAAGATGGCTCTGTAATTCCTCTTGGTGAAGTTCAGGAGTGTCTGTGTGATGTTTTTATGCACAATATTGGGAGTGTTGTAGATAAGTCGATTTTGATGGACTGTCTCACACAGCCCTCAGACACAGCTTTAAGAGTTGCTCTTAACAAATTAAAACAGACTACAGGACTGCCTATTAAAAATGTACGCGGGGTAGGATATACTCTTGAAAAAAGTTGAAAAAGAGTCCTTTATAAAGAGTTTTTTACTCTTTTTCTTTTCTCAGGTGCTTCTTGTAAGTGCACTCTTTTTCTTAAGCTATCAAAAAGAGAAACAAACACTTGATGAGCAGATTTTTTCGCAAATGCGTATCTGCTCATTTTCTCTACAATGTAAAGAGTTTGATATAGATTTCGTTCCTAAAAAATATCAGGAACTCTATAAACTGTATAAAGACAAAACCGAGGTAAGTTCATACTTTACAATACCAAATTCACAAAAAAACTACCTTAAAATATATCTTCCCTATGAACGTTATCAAGAACAGTTAATGCAGATAAAAAAACAGCTTATTCTTGCATTTATCATTGTTTTGCTTATGATTAGTATACTTTCTGTTCTCTTTTCCCTGTATGCTTTGCGACCACTGCGAGATGCGCTTTTACTTACAGAAGAGTTTATCAAAGATATATTGCATGATTTTAATACACCACTCTCAACTTTACGACTAAATATCGCCATGCTCTCTAAGGAGTGTGGTGAAAGTACAAAGCTACAGCGTTCACAAAATGCTGTACAAAATATTTTAAACCTACAGTCAAATCTTCGTTCTTATCTGCATGCTCACGCAAGTCAAAAAGAGCATTTTGTGCTGCGTGAGCTGGCAAATGAGAGGATTGATTTACTTGGTGTAAACTATCCAGATATAAACTTTAGTAGTGATATTTCTAATAACATCACACTGCATACAAATAAGGATGCTTTTGTTCGCATCCTTGATAATCTACTCTCCAATGCTGCAAAATATAACAAACAAAATGGATATGTAAAGCTATCTTATAAAGATAAGAAGTTGATAATAAAAGACAGTGGTAAGGGCATTGTTAATCCAAAAAGAATTTTTGAGCGTTTTTACAAAGAGCAAGAGAGAGGTATTGGTATCGGTCTGCATATTGTCAAAAAACTGTGTGATGAACTTGGCATCGTCATCGCTGTTGAGAGCGAAGTAACAAAAGGGACAAAGTTTACCCTGGACTTGAGCAATATCATTTCGCATTAATCATCATTTGACTATAATCCCTTTATGATTTCGAATGACTCCATAGAAGCCCTAAAAGCTCGACTTGATATTGTTGATGTTGTAGGTTCTTATATAGAGCTGAAAAAAGCAGGCGGTAACTTTAAAGCGCCATGCCCTTTTCATGATGAAAAATCCCCCTCATTTGTTGTAAGTCCCCAAAAACAGATATTTCACTGTTTTGGGTGTTTACCTCCTTATCAAAAAATCATTACACCAGATGGTTATAAAGAGATTCAAGATATAGAAGTTGGTGACAAGGTTTTCGCTGCAAATGGAGCGCAAACTGTAGTGACAAAAAGAGTAAAACATCCCAGTGAATATGATATTTTAGCTTTTACAACCTCTTTGAGTGCAAAAGCCTCCTGTTTTACTCAAAACCATGATATGCTTGTTGTAAAAAAAGAAGCAGCTATAGCAGAACTGCCATACTTACGTGTTGAAAAAGAGAGAGCATTAAAGTTTTATGGACGGATTAAAAGCAGATCTAAAACATATACTCTAGAGATCCAAAGAGAGTTTGCAAGCAATATTAATAAAGGTGATTACTTTTTATATCCGATCGAGCGAAAAGCAAGGAAAGATAGGTTTTTAGATCTCTCTGAACTTTGGGAAAAAAAAGATTCTGGACCAGATGTTACAAAGATAAACTCTATAGAGATAGATGAAGATTTTATGTGGCTTGCAGGATTTTATGTTGCTGAGGGTAGTACTTATAGAGGAGGTATTAAGTTTTCACTCTCAGCAACTGAAGTAGAGTATGCAAACAGAGTTATTTCAATAGTAAAAAAACTTTTTGACAAAGAAGGAAAAATCTTCCTTAGAGAGAGTAGAAAAAATTCTCTTGAGGTGACTGTATCGAGTACAAACTTAGAACATGTTTTTGCAAATCTTTTTGGAAAGGGTGCTCAAAACAAACACTATCCATATTGGTTTAATTATCTTGAAAATTCTTTACGTGAGGCACTGTTATGTGGTTTAATGGATGGTGATGGATGTTACAGTAGAAATACCTATAAAACTGTAAGTGAGACTTTGGCTGATGAGATTATTGATTTAGCTATTAGTCTTAAAAAGATTCCATCATGTCGAATTTCCGATGCATTTGTTGACAAAAAAGGTACAAAGCACAAACAAAGTTATACAATTTACTTTAAAAAAAGAGAATCAATTGAAGGATTTTTCGAGTCTATTGATGGTGTAGAGTATCTCTTTACAAGAGTAAACGAGATAAAAAATATTGGCCGTGAAAGTGTAGTTTATGATATAACAGTTGCAGATGCAAGTCATACTTTTTTAGCAAATCATTTTGCAGTTGGTAATTGTGGTGCGGGTGGTGATGCCATCAAGTTTGTGATGGAGTATGAGAAGCTCAACTACCCAGAAGCCATAGAGAAACTCGCAGCAAACTATAATTTTACCCTTACCTACACCGATAACAAACATAACA
>JAMORG010000079.1 GCA_027063745.1 Sulfurimonas sp. | reverse complement strand
TTTAAAGAACTTTTAGCAGCGTGGCGTGAAACGACAGATGTGGCTTAATCAGTTAAAAGTTGCGATTGTTGAAAAAGATACGGCTCTTTTGGAGCTTCTTTTAAATGATATCCCGAAGTTAGAGAAAAAAGAGGATATTGAGAGTGCAATCGTTCTTCTGGGTGAAGCTACCCGTCTTGTTCAGTCTCTTAAAGATGAAACGCAAAAATCTATGCGGCAGGTTAAAAAAAATATCGATTTCTTAAAATCAGGTGTGGCAGATACTCCTGCAAAATTTGACATCACTTCTTAAGCTTCTTCACTATCCCAAAATTGAGACTTCTTAGCGTATATTCACTCACTACAGCACCTTTGCGCATGGTGAGTATATGTGCTACTGCATCGGCTATATCTTCGGCGAGCAGTTTTTCATTCTCTTTTGTACTTACATCAAAACGCAGCTCATCATAAAAGCCAGACTCTGTCATATCGGGGTTGATGTTTGTGATACTTAGCTCACTCTTGCGTGTCTCTTCAAAGAGCGCATCTCCAAAGGCTTTAAGCCCTGCTTTTGTTGCAGAGTAGAGAGCTGCAAACTTACTTGCACGCAGGGCTTCGATGGAGTTGATGTTGATGAGGTAG
This sequence comes from Sulfurimonas sp., assembly GCA_027063745.1. Classification (GTDB taxonomy): domain Bacteria; phylum Campylobacterota; class Campylobacteria; order Campylobacterales; family Sulfurimonadaceae; genus Sulfurimonas. The sequence goes on along the minus strand of JAMORG010000079.1, from coordinate 4,532 downwards.
CCGCCGTTTTTCTTCAGTGCGCGTAGAGAGGTATTTGTTAGTAGCATAGGTGCGGTGAGATTGAGGTGTGTCATTGTCTCTATGGTTGTAAAGCTAAGCTCCTCATGGGGAGCAAAGCATCCAAACCCGGCTGCATTGACTAAAATGAAGATATCCTCTTTTTGGAGTTTTTCACAAAGCTCTTTTGTCTCTTTTGGCAGGCTCAAGTCCGCTTGTAGTGCTTCAAAGTTGTTATGTTCTATGTGCGAGGCCTCTATTGTGCGGCTGATACCTATGACATGGTAGTTCAATGCCAAAAGTCTGTGTGTGATGGCTTTTCCTATACCATTGCTTGCTCCCGTTACGACTGCTTTTTTCAAAATAACCCTCTTTTTGCTATACTCATGTTATGAAAAATATTTACATAACAGACTTAGACCATACATTTTTACGTTCTGATTTATCTATCAGTGATTATACTAAAAAAATCTGGAATCAAAAGAGCGAGAACTCCATCTTAGGTATAGCAACCGCTAGAACATACAAAAAAACAGCACAATTTTTAGAGGGCATTGCAGTAAGTGCTCCGATGATACTGCTTGATGGCGCACTTATCGCCACAGTTGATAAAAAGATAATAGATACAAAGTTCATCTCCAAAGAGGCAGCCGATACCATCATAGAAGCAGGAGCGAAGCTTGGCATCTATCCTTTTGTGCTCTCATTGCTTGGGAGTGAGCTCAGTGAAGCGATGCGCTACGCAACAACACTCAATGCCTACCAGCAGGAGATTATAAAACGCTACGCAAATGATGACCATACCTCACAGCACAAAGAGCTGCGAGCACTTGAGCAAAACTTCAAGATCGTCTATATGGCAGATGAGGCGATACTGCTTGAGCTTGAGCGTGAGGTGCGAGCACTCTTTGGAGATAGTTTGAAGTATATCTTGGCCCCTGAGGCCTACATGGGGTGTCACTTCTTGACAATTTTGCATAAAGATGCAGACAAAGCTCATGGAATCCGCAGCGTGAGTGAAGCGGCAGGGTTTGACTTGGATAAGCTGACTGTTTTTGGAGACAACTACAACGATATCGGTATGTTTAAGCTGGCAAACAAGGCAGTAGCTGTGGCAAATGCTCAAGAGGGTGTTAAAGCTAAAGCTGACATTGTCCTACCGCATACAAACGATGAAGATGCAGTAGCTCGTTACTTAGAAGGCTTAAAAGATGGCTAGAAGATCAATGCTTGTACCGATGTTTATTATCGGAACACTCTTTTTTATCTTTGGTTTTGTGACATGGCTCAATGGCTCGCTCATTCCATTTTTAAAAGTCATCTGTGATCTGAGTGAGTTTGAAGCACTCTTTGTTACCTTCGCCTTTTACATCGCCTACACTGTTATGGCACTACCGATGGCTTCAGTTTTAGAGAGAACAGGGTACAAAAAGGGAATGGCATTAGGGCTTGTTGTGATGGCAGTTGGTGCACTGCTCTTCATTCCTGCGGCAAAGACAGCGATGTTTGCCATCTTCCTAGTGGCACTCTTTACCTTGGGAACGGGACTAACGATTTTACAAACAGCATCAAACCCTTATATTGTGTTAGTAGGTCCCATAGAGTCTGCTGCGATGCGCATAAGCATCATGGGGCTCATTAACAAAAGTGCAGGGGTTTTAGCTCCTATTGTCTTTACTGCTTTGATATTTTCTGACATTTCACTTGGTGGAGATATGGCAAATGTTGATAAGTCTGCTCTTGCAAATCAACTCATCACCCCTTACATTGTTATGGCTGTTTTACTCACTGCACTGGCACTGTTTGTTTGGTTTTCATCTCTGCCTGAGATAGAACAAAAAGGTGAAGATGCGTATGATGATGCTTCCATATTTACTTTCCCTCGTGTAGTTCTTGGTGCAATTGCGCTCTTTTTTTATGTAGGTATCGAGGTCATTGCCGGTGATACAATAGGTCTTTATGCCCAAAGTATAGGTGTACGTGATGCTACTGCTTTGACATCTTATACTATGGCCTTTATGGTTGTGGGCTATCTTGTTGGTGTCTTTTGCATACCGAAGTGTCTCTCTCAAGCAAAAGCACTGCTTCTCTCTGCCCTTGGCGGGATAGTGCTGCTTTTTGGTGTGATCTTCTCTTCGGCTGACTCTTACGCTATCTCTGAGTTGCTGTGGGGTTGGAGTGGAGTACAAACACTGCCAGATACTATCACTTTTATAGCACTCTTAGGTCTGGCAAATGCACTGGTCTGGCCGACTATCTGGCCTTTGGCACTTGAAGATTTGGGCAAGCATACAGCAAAAGGGAGTGCGCTGCTTATCATCGCCATTGCCGGTGGGGCACTGCTGCCGCTGCTTTTTGGTAAAGTGGCTGAGAGTCTGGGAAGTATGCAAGAGGCATATAGTGTAGGCATACTTTGTTATGGTGTTATACTTTTTTATGCAATAAAAGGGCATAAGATGAGAAGCTGGAGTGGTGATGTATAGTTGTGAGCAGATGGAAGATGGATTTGAATATATCACTGTTACAAATGAAGCAGCAAGTGCCAAGATAGCACTGCAGGGTGCACACCTCTTTGAGTACAGCGCAAAAGAGAGAGCTGATTATATCTGGCTAAGCAGGGAGAGTAGTTTTAAAGAGGGTGAGGCGATTCGTGGAGGTATCCCGCTTTGTTGGCCTCGCTTTGGCAATCGTGATGCCTCACTGCCACAGCATGGATTTGCTCGTACAGCCAAGTTCTCACTCCTTAATGTAATAGAGATATCTTCCACGCTCACGCAAGTGCGATTTGGGCTTAAAGAGACACCACAGAGCCTTGAGCTCTGGCCTTTTTCTTTTGAGCTTGAAGTTGTCTTTGAGATAGGTGCGCAATTAAGCATCGCCATGCATACAAAAAACTGCTCACAAAAGCAGATGATGCTCACACAGGCACTGCACACCTACTTTTGTGTAGATGATATTAGCAAGGTGAAGATCAGTGGTTTAGAGGGTGTAAGCTTTGTTGATACGCTTGATAATACAACAAAAAAAGAGTCTGAAGAGATAGTGATAGATAGAGAGATAGACAGAGTTTACTTTGGTACAAAAGAGAAGTACATAGTGCTTGAAGATGGCTCTAAAAAGCTCTCAATAGATGCCAAGGGCTCAGACTCATGCATTGTCTGGAATCCCTGGATAGAGAAGTGTGCAAAGATGAGTGCAATGCAGTCGGAAGCTTACAGGGAGTTTGTCTGCATAGAGAGTGCAAATGCCTTTGATGATGCACGCTATCTTGCCCCTGGAGAGGTGCATTCACTCAAAGTTCTTTACAAGGAGCTCTGAAATGGCAAAAGTTGTTGTTTTCTCAGGTGCGGGGATTAGTGCTGAGAGTGGTATATCGACATTTCGTGACAGCGGTGGCTTGTGGGAGAACTATAAGATAGAGGAGATATGCTCTGCTGGATGTCTGGATTGGAACTATGATGCTACCATAGAGTTCTATGACAAGCGCAGAGAAGAGATAGCAGACAAAGAGCCCAACAAAGCACACAAAGCGTTTGTAGCTCTGAAAAAGCGACATCCAAAAGAGGTGGCACTCATTACGCAAAATGTTGATGATTTGTTTGAGAAGGCAGGTTGTGAAGATATTTTACATCTGCATGGTTTTTTGCGTGAGGTGCGTTGTGAGACGTGCGGCTTTTTAGATGATATAGGCTATGCAAAACTACGTGAGGTTCATGCTGATGGTTGTCCTAGATGCTCACACCCTCTGCGACCTAATGTTGTCTTTTTTGGAGAGGCCGCTCCAAAGTATGCCGATATGTATAAAGAGCTGCAAGATTGTGAGATGCTTGTAGTCGTTGGAACAAGTGGCAATGTCATTAACACAGATATGTTTTTAAACTCACAGATAAAGTACTCCATACTCAACAACCTAGAGCCAAGCTCTGCAATAGATGATAGACTCTACTCAAAAGTACTCTATAAAAAAGCAAGTGAGGCAGTGGATGAGATAGTGGGTGATGTAGAGGCTTTTTTAGAAAACTAAAAGCCTCGTTTTTTGAAGTAGTCTTGTAAGATTTGAGCATGGTCAAAGACAAGTTTTGAGAGATCTATCTCTTTTGGACGCAGGAGGTGTACCTCTTTGGCATCATCTGCCGCTTTTGGTAGATCATGCGCTTTGGCGATATAAACAGCACTTGCAGTATGAAAACGAGGATCACGAGAGGGATCTGAGTAGATGCCAAGAAGCTCTGTGATCTCTACATCAAGGCTTATCTCCTCACGCATCTCACGCACAAGAGCATCTTCAACCCTCTCACCGACATCGACAAAGCCACCAGGCAGAGCAAAGCCTAAAGGCGGATACTTTCGCTCAATGAGGACAATACCTAAAAAGTTCTCATCTTTGTCATAGATCTCGACAATACCGTCAGTTGTAAGATAGGGTGTTTTGGGTGTAAAAGACATAGGTTTATACCTTGTTGAAAATTTGTTAGTTGATTATATAATTTTGAGGATAAATATTTTATGAAGTGGTGCGGACGAGAGGACTTGAA
>JAMORG010000078.1 GCA_027063745.1 Sulfurimonas sp. | reverse complement strand
ACTACAGATATGCCTATTGCACTCTTTGTCTCAAAACCCATCATCAAAAGCAATGGAATCAAAATAGTACCGCCTCCAATACCGAAAAAACCAGAAAGCAGACCAACAAAAAGACCAAGAAGCAACAATTCAATCATATATATCCAAAAACTTTTTTGAAATTATACCCCAGAATTGCCAATAGTTTAATTTTGTTTTGTGTTTGGTTGAAGTATAATCTTTGCATATATAGAAGAGGAAAAAAAATGTTAGAAACTATTAAGCAGGCTGCTGAGAACTTCTGTACACATCAGATACAAGAGCCTTGTACCACTCAAGATGGAACCACACAAAAGAGAACACTAATTGCTTACATAGATATAAATACAACAGATAAAACAAAATACAGAGTCTATTTGTCAGCAGATAAAGAGTTTATGCAAAAAGTTGCAAAACTTTTTTTAGAAGAAGATGAAAGTGATGATGAAACACTGCAAGATATGACACTAGAGACTGCAAATCTTATAATAGGCAGTGCAAAAGTTCTTGCTGAAGAGAATGATAATGCATTTACTATTGAAACACCCAAATTTGTAAAAGATGGAAGTTTGGACTTTCCTGTAGATCAAGCGCAAACATTTAAAGTGGGAGATGCAGAACTCACATTAGCCATTAAGGAACTCAATGCCTGATAAGCAAAATAAAAACGACAAACCAGAAGAAGTAGAATCAGATGATTTTTCATGGATGGACTATTCTGGAATTTTAGATATGGAAGTAGAGTTCATCTCAGATCTTGGAGAAACAGAACTCACTGTAAAAGAGATCTTACAACTTGAGCAAGGCTCTATCATTGACCTAAAAAAACCTGCCGGTGAGAGTGTTGAAGCATATGTTAATGGTCGTATCATAGGAAAAGGAGAAGTGATGGTTTATGAAAAAAACCTTGCTATTCGTATAAATGAAGTACTTGATTCTTCAGCAGTGTTGTACTACCTTTCAAAGGAGAGAATGTAATGATGAAATACCTACTTATACTTTTACTGCCATTTTCTCTTTATGCCTCTAAAATTTTAAGCTACAACATATATGACAGAACAGACAGAGTTGATGTTATGCTTACTTTTGACACACCCTATACAGGACGTATCAAACAGAGTAAAACAGCAAGCAAAATTTTTATTAAGCTTGAAAATGCATCTATTGAGTCTCCAAAAATCAAAAAACTCTCTTCTGCTTTTTTAAAATCTGTCACCTTGACTCCTGCGAACAATGAAACACTGATAACTGCGAATGTTCCTTCATCGAACATAAAACTAATAGCATCAAAAACTGCTGACGGATATGGACTTAGACTGCGTTTTACAACTGCACATACAACACAAAAAACAGCGCTCACGCAAAGAGATAATGCACAAGCACTTACAAATCTACCAACAAAAAAAGGTGATGAGTTTTCACAAAGTTACTATATTGTTATTTTCATTATGATCGTTGGGATTCTTATACTCTTCTATCTTCGCAAAAAGATCCCGCAAAATACTACACAAAAAGCAACACCAAGTAAAAAATCTACTTCAAACTGGCTCTTTCAGGCGAACAATAAACAAGAGAGTACAGCTATAAACAGCACTACAAACACTACTTCTTCACAACAAGAGGTGACTATTCGTTTTCAAAAGCCTCTCGATGAGAAAAACAGTGTTGTTATGCTGGACTTCGGAAGTGAGAGTTATCTTGTTTTAATGGGTAATGGCAATATCTTACTCGATAAGTTTCATGATGACAAACCGGTTTCACAGCAAGAATTTGAAACAATTCTGCAAGAGAGACATCAAGAGCTGGAATCTTTTTTACATGGAAAAGAGAGAAATGAGACGATGAATACAAAAGAAGCTCTCCAGTCGTATAAAGAGCGTGCAGCTTCACTTGTTTATGGAGATGAGAGCTAAAAAAGGCCTTTAGGCTTTTTTCTCTTTATGAAATCTCTCTTTAAGCAGTGTCTTCATCAGTTTGATATGATGTCTGTTTAAAATATAACTCTCATCCATCATCTTGTTGATATGAAAAACTTCAGTAACCGTAATACCATATGGATCTTTTTTCTCTTTACTCTGCACTCCATTATCATCAAAACTATAAAGATAAAGCGTCTTGCGTGAAGTCTGGATATAGTAAGTAAGTACTATCTCATCTGAATGTTTTTTCTCCAAAGCCACTACAACACGTTGATCTTCTTTATAATCCTCTTTATCAAGGTTCAATATTTTTTTTGCATCTTCTAGATTTAAGTACCCTACATAAAACTTGTTATAAAGGTCATGATAGCGTTGGATTTTCGGGTTATATAAAAATCCCATATCGATGATATGTTTTTTATGCGAACGCAAAGTCTTTGTTATCCAACTCATTGTGTTATAGTATCTAAATGGATGAAGCTTTAATGTATGGGCTTCTATCATCTTCTTAGAGCTTATCTTGTCTTTTGGCTGTAGTTTTTGCTTATCAAGCTTTGTAATGTACTCTAAGACCTCTTTTGCTGAAAACTCTTTTGTAAACCATACAGTACAATAATCAGGAAACTGCTTCGTTCCGGTAGCTCCCTCATTTAAAATAATGAGAGACTTTATCGTGTAGTTTGGAAAGATAATCTCCAAAAGTGCTTTTTTCTTACGAAGACGACGACGAAGTTTCAATACTGATTTTACAAGTGTCATCTCAACAAAGTAGAGTTCATTGTTCTTTGTTAAGAACATAGCATCAAACTCAGATATCTCACGCGACTTCGTACGATAGACTATTTGTTCTTTCTCACTGATAGAGAGTGTATTTGCGTAGGCTTTGTGTTTAGACTGATGAAAACCTTTGAGAATAAATTTTGTAATGTAGTCATTCTCCTCTGCATAACGCAGAAGTTTTTCATAAATGAAGTTCTCATATACTTCACCCTCAAAAGAGCGATATGAGCTAAGATATGCAGGGTCTTCTATATCTATACCCTTTTTAATTAAAGAGAGAAGATGCTTTGTATTGTAAACATAGTGAAGAAGATTATCTGCAATATCGTCTTTTTCAAGATTTTTTATCGATGGTGAGATAGCTAAGGGATTGTGTGTCATGCGAGTTCACCATTTTTGAAAAAATTGTCTAATATATCTCTAAATTCACTAACATCACTTACCGTATTTACCTGATTTCTCAGCTGTGAAGCACCTCTGTAACCTTTTGAGTACGTATGTGTATGTTTTCTAAATAAAATAGCACCATAGTCACCATAAAACTCTATCATCTTATCGAAATGTTCCATAATTATTTTATGTTTGAGCTCTAGACTCACATCTGCCTCACCACTGCGCAGTTGATGAAATATCCATGGAGCACCCACTGCACCACGACCAATCATTACACCATCTGCACCGGTATGTTCCAGTACCCATTTTGCTTTTTCATAAGAGTCTATATCACCATTGGCAATAACAGGAATACTGACAGCCTCTTTTATCTCTCGAATTGCATCATAATCAACTGGTGCTTTAAACTTACCGGCACGTGTACGGCCATGAACTGCCAAAAAATCTGCACCGCTGTCCTCTACAACTTTAGCAATATCGACATGGTTTTTCTCTTCAAAACCAAGACGAATCTTTACCGAGGTCATCTCTTTGTTGGATGTTTCTTTTATAGTCTTAATAATATCGCTCATAAGAGGTAGGTTTAAAAGCAGAGAACTTCCACTGCCATGACCTACTACTTTTGGCACAGGACATCCACAATTAAGGTCTAAAATATCTATTCCCTCTTGTTCATTAAGAACTTCAACAGCCTTCTTGACAATATCTGTACTACTACCTGCAATCTGCACTGAGTATGGATCTTCTAAAGGAGACTTTTGTAGCATATGAAGTGTTTTTTGTGAACCATGTGCCAAAGCATTGGAGCTTATCATCTCACTCACAGTAAGATCTGCTCCAAACTTTTTAACAACACTTCTAAGAGGTAAATCCGTAAATCCGGCAAGAGGGGCTAGAACATATACCGGATTTTCGAAGGAGAGTTTTTCTGACATAATATACTTTAGATAAAGAGGTAAATACTAAAGTTTTTACCACACTCTTTAAGAGCTCTATATGCTTTGAAGTTTTGGAACTCTTCTGGTTGTGTATTTTGTAAAATCTCATCTGCAGGAGCTATCATTTCAAGATCGAAAAGAGTAAAAAGATATGCATCCATAGCTTCTTCATTCTCTTCACTGAGCACCTCAAAAAGTTTCATTCTCTGCTCTGGAATCATTGCACCCTTAGCCAAAGTTTTAGATATCTCAATAAAATCTTCTTTTGTTAAATCTAATTTTTTGATAAGTTCTATAATCTCTTCGTTTGAAATAGAGAGTGTAAATTCATCAGCATTAATACGAGCTAGAATATTATTTAATGCTTCTTTTGTAAGATATGCTTTATATTTTAAAAGATTATACAAAGATGCTTTTTTAGAAAAATCCGTATAGACAAATCTACATAACTCTTCTGCATGTTTTGCACAGTTAGACAAGATTTGCTCAGCAGTCACATCACCTTTTAAATATCTGTTTTTCTCATTTTGAATAACAAGAGGATTCTGCGGACGAAGGCCGTATGGCTTAAGATCTACAACCTCCCCTTTTTTGATATTTTCAATTAGACGAAGAACATTATCAATCTTCTCATTTCCTGTTGTACCGATCAGGTCAGGATTTGGAAGGAGTGTAGATTTTTCCAAAAGTTTACCAAGTAACTGATAACGTTCAGTTTTAAATGTATATTCTCTCTTTTGTTTCCCAAGATATGCATCAATAATCTCGTCAATAATCTTTTCAAAATCTTTTTCATATCTACGTAGTTTAAAGTTACCTAACATAGAATAAAATGCCATATGAAAAACACTTGCCACATAAAGTACTAAAAGAGGTATGATTACCCACACTGCAATACTAAGTGATGGTAAGTGAATACCAAAAAAGTCAAGACTCATACTTTCATGTGACACATACGCATATACATACCATCCTACAAATGCTATCCAGATAAATGCTGCTATTGAGTATCGTTTTATATACATTTTCTTACTTCCTTAATTATTTGATTTTTCTACAATTTCTCTACAATCTATACAGTAAATTGCATGAGGTTTTACTTTAAGTCTTTGAAAGCCTATCTCATCTTCACACATTTCACAAATACCGTATTCGCCATTTGCTATCTTTGAAAGAGCATTTTCTATCTCTTGCAACTCTTTTGTCTGTTGCTCTACAATCGCACTCTCTACCATAGAGTTGTTATTTACCGATGCATGATCACCTTCATCATTTAACTCCAGATTACTGAGCTGATGCAATTCACTGTTTACACTGTTTATATTTTTCTCTATTTGTTCTTTACGACTCTGTAGAATCTCTTTAAAATAGTTTAACTCACTTGCTTGCACGAATGTTTCCCTTTATTTATGATATGGATGGTTACTGAGTATTGAAAAGCCTCTGTAAATCTGCTCTAACAATACAGCTTTTGCTATTTTATGACTCATAGTAATTTTACCAAGACTGATAACTGCATCACTTTGAGAGAGAAACTCCTCTTCAAAGCCATAGGCACCGCCTATAAAAAATTTAATGCTCATTTTATCATTTAAAAGCTTACTAAACTCAAAACTGTCGATTAATTTTCCATCAGGATGTAAAGTTATACAAAAATCCTTCCCAACATAGCCTGAGAGAGCCTTCGTATATGCCTTTTGTGCTGCCTCTGGGGAAATAGTGTGTGCTTTTGTTACATCTTTAGGAAAAATTTCAGTATCTGTTACTTTTGCAAAACGAGAAATCATCTTTTGGAGATCCTTATAAAGTGGATCATAAATTGATTTCTCTTTTTTTGCTATTGAGATAATCTCTACTTTCATAAGAGCCCACTTCCTATTACATGATAAGTCACATGTTCAAACTTATCATCCATTTTCACACCACCAATGGCTGCGACATAATGTTTAGATAGTTTCGCGATTTCATCCAGTTTATCCCCAAGAACATGAGATATATCAGATTTTGTTGCTGTGTCTCGGTATGCACCAAGACCAATATAGTTTAGATCCATACTATTGGCCTCTAGTACCTCTTGCTCGTTATGTGTAGAGATTCCAAGAATTTTATCACTGCCTATAACACTTCGAAGAATTTTCACAGCCTTGTGTTTATTGGCATCAATCTTTTGAAGATCTTCTTGTCCGACATGAACACCATCACAAAACTCTACTAGCTCATAGGCATCATTTACAATTAAAAAACCATCATATTGCTGACGAATTTCAATAAGTTTTCTTTTCATTAAAGCTATATCTGCGTTTTTTGCTCTGTACTGAATTATTTCAGCATTGTACTGTTGTGCCTTGTTAACAAACTCTTCTATTGAGAGCCCATGCTTATCAAGCATATCCTGATCACAAAGAGCATAAAGACGCATAATCTAGTTGTTTGTCGTTAAAACTAAAAGATCAGCAAGTGTTTTTTTAAGATCATTACGATTAACGATCATATCGATAGAACCATGTTCAAGTAAAAACTCTGCACGCTGAAAACCTTCTGGAAGCTCAGCACCAATTGTCTGCTCGATTACACGTGCTCCTGCGAAACCGATAAGTGCACCAGGCTCAGCGATGATAATATCACCAAGATTCGCAAATGAAGCTGAAACTCCACCCATGGTAGGATCAGTCAAAACTGAAATAAATGGCAGTCCCTCATTAGCAAGTTTACCAAGTGCTGCTGATGTTTTACTCATCTGTAAAAGAGAGAAAGTCGACTCTTGCATTCTCGCACCTCCAGAAGCAGAGAGAATTACAAGTCCTTCACGATTGTCAATCGCACGTTTTACCGCACGAACAATCTTCTCTCCTTCAACAGAACCAAGACTTCCACCCATAAAGGCAAAATCAAATATAACAAGCTGTACAGGAGTACCATTCATCTTACAACTACCAGCAACAACTGATGACTTACGTCCTGTCTTTTTTTCACTCTCTTCAAGACGTTTCTTGTAAGATTTTTTATCTACAAAGTTCAGCGGATCAACAGGCTCTAGATCTGCATCATACTCTACAAATGTACCCTCATCGGCAAGAAGCTTTATACGCTCTTTAACACCGATACGCATATGATATCCACATTTTGGACATACATAATTTTGGTTTTCCATCTCTTTATAGTACATTAAAGAGTTACATGATTTACACTTTACCCAGTGAGAACCAGCTTCAGCTTTTTCAGGCTGTTTATTGTCAAATGATTTTGTAAAAAGGTTTAATAGATTCAAAAAAATATCCTTCTATTTATAATAATGCGCCATTATATCAAATTTATACTAATATTAACGATTTTTTTACTTAGAAGAATTAAGAAAGGTAAATTTGAGAAGAAAATCTACAAAACTTGCGTGAATTTCACGCAAGTTTTAAAAACTATTTTAAGAGTGATTCTGAAATACTACGTGCTGCTTCACGTCCATCAAATGCGGCAGTCACTACAAGGTCTGCACCTCTGTAGCAATCCCCTCCGGCATAAATTCCGGCAGTACTTGTCTCATGCGTCTCTTCATTAATAACGATTCCACCCCATGAGTTTGTCTCAATACCGTTTTCAGCCAAAAATGAAGGAACAGCAGGATCAAAACCAAGAGACATGATGATAACATCAGCATTTACACGGTATTCGCTTCCTTTTACCTCTTCCATTTTTTGACGTCCATCAGCATCTTTAGCACCAAGAGTTGTTTTTACAACTTCTACTGCAACAGCTTTTCCTTCATCATTTACAATGATCTCTTTTGGAGATACCAAGAAAGTAAAATCAACACCCTCTTCCATTGCATTTTTGTACTCTTTTTTACTTCCTGGCATATTTTTCTCATCACGACGATAGAGACATGTTACAGACTTAGCACCCTCACGTTTTGCAGTACGAAGACAATCCATCGCAGTATCTCCACCACCAATTACTACAACATTAAGATCTTTAAAGTCAAACTTTTTGTCATAATCAAGACCAAAGTGTTTACGTTGGATGTTTGTAAGATAATCCATCGCAGCATATACATTTGGAGCATTTTCACCAGCAATACCTGCTGATTTTGGTTTTGTAGCACCAACACCGATAAACATCGCATCATGTTCATTTGCTATCTCTTCAAAAGTGATATCACGTCCTACTTCACAGTTAAGTACCAACTCAAGTCCTGCTTCTTGTAAAAGTTTTACACGGCGTTCAACTACTTTTTTATCTAGTTTGAAGTTTGGAATACCATAAGTCAAAAGTCCACCGGCACGGTCTGCTTTTTCATACATAGTTACTGCAATACCTGAGCGAAGCAGATATGTAGCAGCTGAAAGACCTGCAGGTCCACTTCCGATGATTGCTACTTTTTTATCTGTAGTAATTCCCGGAAACTCAGGTTTCAGACCTGCCTTAAAACCCTCTTCTGTAATGTGTGTCTCAACAGAACCGATAGTAATAGCACCATGACCGTCATTTAAAGTACAGTCACCTTCACAAAGTCTGTCATGTGGACATACTCTACCCATAACCTCTGGGAATGGAGATGGCTCATTTGAGAGTCTAAATGCAAACTCCAAATCTTTTTCAGAGATAGACTTTAACCATTGAGGAATATAGTTGTGCAGTGGACATTTATTTAAACAAAAAGGATCCCCACACTGAATACATCTGTCACTTTGAGATGCTGCTTCATCACGATCAAACACTTCATATATTTCACCAAAATCTTTTGTTCTCTCAACAACCAATCTCTTTTTTGGTTCAATTCTCTCTGTTGTTAAATATTCTCTCATTCTTAATCTCCATTCTCTAGGTTAAGAGGTAGTTTTGTTAGATTTTTCGGTTTTACCAACCAGAAGTTTCGTACTTCTACTCTAAAGTTCTCTAAAAGATCTTTTGCTTTTGCACTCTCAGTCTCTACTACATAGTCTTTTAGTAGGCGTTTGAGGTAGTGTCTTGCTTCATCACCCTCGTCAGTATCGATTCTGACCGCTTCAATAAGCTCACCGTTTACATTTTCAATGAAACTGTGTTCCTTATCATATACAAAACTGATACCACCTGTCATACCGGCACCAAAGTTAATACCTGTTTTACCAAGGATAACCACAACACCACCGGTCATATACTCACAAGCATTATCTCCCGTACCTTCAACAATAGCAAGTGCACCAGAGTTACGAACTGCAAAACGCTCACCAACACTTCCTGAGATGTAAAGTTTACCACCAGTAGCACCATAAAGACATGTATTCCCACCTGCTGAGAACTCTTCACCCTCATTTTTTGAAGTGATAATGATTTTACCACCATGCATACCTTTACCTATATAATCATTTGCTACACCGTTAAGATAGATAGATACACCATTATTTAAGAATGCTCCAAGTGCCTGACCTGCAACACCTGATAGGTGAATCTTAATAGTATCAGGTTTAAGACCCTCATCACCATAATACTCAGCAATCTCACCAGAGATAAGTGTTCCAAAACTTCTGTGAATATTTTGAATCTCACGCTTAATACGAATAGGGTGTTCTGGATGCTTGATAGCGACCATTGCCTCTTTGAGTACATCTTTTTCAAATGCATTGTCATCAAATGGAGGATTAAACGGCTGTTGATGTGTATTTACACCATCTTCTTTATGAAGTACCGCAGAGAAGTCAAATTTTTTCGCGAGTTCATCATCTTTGACTTTAAGTAGATCCACACGACCTATCATCTCTTCCATAGTTCTATAACCAAGTTGTGCCATAATAGCTCTTACATCTTCAGCAAGAAGTGTAAAGTAGTTAATAACTTGATCAACATGCCCTTTAAAGAACTCTTCACGCAACTTCTCATTCTGCGTAGCAATACCAACAGAACATTTGTTTACATGACAGATTCTAAGCATTTTACAACCAACGATTGTTAAAACACCTGTACCAAATGCGTATGACTCAGCACCTAAGAGTGCAGCTTTTACAACATCAAGACCAGTTTTGAGTCCACCGTCAGTCTGAAGTTCCACCAAACCACGAAGGTTGTTTGCTTTAAGAGCATTATGCGCTTCAGAGAGGCCTAGTTCCCATGGGTTACCAGCGAACTTGATAGAAGTAAGTGGAGCAGCACCCGTACCACCATCACCACCAGAGATGATAATCTTATCTGCATATGCCTTTGCAACACCCGCTGCAATCGTACCAACACCGACAGTAGAAACAAGTTTGACAGCAACACGTGCTTTAGGATTAATCTGCTTCATATCAAAGATAAGCTGTGCTAAATCCTCGATAGAGTAGATATCGTGGTGTGGCGGAGGTGAAATAAGTGTTACACCCGGCACCGTATGACGCAGTTTTCCGATAAGCGGTGTAACTTTATGCCCTGGAAGCTGTCCACCCTCACCTGGTTTTGCACCTTGAGCAACTTTAATCTGAATCTCTTCAGCAGAGCGTAAATACGCCGGTGTGACACCAAAACGACCCGATGCAACCTGTTTGATTTTTGAAACTCTCTCAGTGCCGAAACGAGCCGGATCTTCTCCACCCTCACCAGAGTTTGACTGACCACCGATTCTATTCATCGCAATAGCGATAGTCTCATGTGCTTCTGGAGAGATTGAACCAAGAGACATTGCTGCTGATGCAAAACGCTTAAAGATTTCCTCTTTAGGCTCTACTTCACTGATATCAATAGGTTCTCTGTCTGACTTGATATCCAAGAAGTCACGAATCATCTTTAATCCACGACCCTCTACCAGTTTTTTAAGTTCTGCAAAATCTTCCGGTTTTCCGCTTGATGCCATTTTATGAATAGCATGAATAACAGCAGGACCGAAGTCATGGTGCTCTTGACCTGTGTAAAACTTGTAATAACCACCAATATTAAGTGGGAAGATCTTTTTAAATCCGTCATTTTTAAATGCAGATTTATGGAACTTCTCAATGCGTGCATCAATATCTTCATATGTAAGACCAGGAATAACACAGTTTGAAGATTCAAAACAATCTTCAACTATCTCACGACTAAGACCCATAACATCAAAAAGACCAGAGTTTCTGTATGATGCAATCGTTGCAATACCCATTTTAGACATAATTTTAAGCAGTCCACCGTTAAGTGCAGTATGAACAGACTTCAGTGCATCATGAGGTGCAATTTTAGTATTTTTCTTTCGTTTTAACTGATTTAAAGCTGTTGCAAAAAGAAGATTTGGATAGATTGCACTTACACCATACCCAATAAGTACAGCAGCCGAATGAGAATCTACCACCTCACCAGTTACAGCAATAATAGATACAAGATGTCGTGCTTTTGCACGAAGAAGAGCAAAGTTAATGCGCCCTACTGCCATCGCCATAGGAATAACTTTCTTTTCTTCACTAAATTCTGAATCATCCAAAACAACTATACGTGTACCATTATTTTTTACAGAATCAACTACAGTCTGAGCAAGCTTATCCAGTGCTGTTTTCAAGTCACCTGTATAAGCTGTTGAGAATGTATCGTTTTTATAAAAGCTCTGATATGATGGAGACTTTTTGTCACCAAAAGATTTAAGAACTTCAAGTTTCTCCATAGTAATGATAGGAGAGATAGACTTTAGTCTGTGTGCGTGAGATGGAATCTCATCTAAAATATTATGCACCTCACCAAAACCTGTATTTAAACTCATAACAACTTTTTCACGGATTGGGTCAATCGGTGGGTTTGTAACTTGAGCAAATTTTTGTTTGAAGAAGTCTGTAAAGTTTCTCTGTTTGTCAGAAAAAGCTGCCAATGGTGTATCATCACCCATAGAACCGACTGCCTCTTTACCATCTTGAATCATCGGTTCAATTACCTGTTCAACAACCTCTTCTGTGATGTTAAAGAATTTTTGTTTGCGAACAAGTACATCTTCATCCATCGCTTCTGCTTCACTATACTGCTCTTCTACATGTTCTTGTAGATAGATCATATGCTCATTGAGCCATTTCATATATGGATTAGATGATTTGAGATAATTGTCTATATCATTGCTTTTTAAAAGCTTTCCATATTTAAGATCAAGTCCTATCATCTCGCCAGATTGTAAGCGTCCACGTTCTACAATCTCTTCTTCAGGGATATCAACAACACCATATTCAGAAGCGATAAGCAAGTTATCATCTTTTGTTACGATATATTTTGATGGGCGAAGACCGTTTCTGTCAAGCACACAACCAATATAACGACCGTCTGTTACAGAGAATGCCGCAGGACCGTCCCATGCTTCAAATACAGTTGAGAAGTACTCATAGAATGCGCGAAGTTCAGGGTCCATATGTGGAGCATTTTGCCATGCAGAAGGAATTACTGCACGAACAGCTTTAAAGAAGTCCATACCATTTACAAGCAAGAACTCCAAGAAGTTATCTGCTGAAGCCGAGTCAGATGCACCCGGTTGTAAGATTGGTAAGATTCTTTCTATCTCTTCAGGAGTGAATACTTCAGACTTGATAGACTCAGATTTAATAGCAACATTAATACGGTTACCCTCTACTGAGTTGATCTCACCATTGTGTGCTACTGCACGGAAAGGCTGAGCCAAACGCCACTCAGGAAGTGTGTTTGTTGAGAATCTTTGGTGAAAGAGTGAAAATGAGATTTTAAAGCTTTCATCTTGAAGATCTTCATAAAACTCTTTGATATGCGTAGGCATAACAAGCCCTTTATATGAAAGCACACGTGAGCTCATAGAAGCGATGTAGAAATCTCTGTCATCTACTAGTTTATGCTCCACCTCTTTGCGTGAGAGGTAAAGAAGTGCATCAAAACGCTCTGTTGCCATTATAGAGTTAGGAATGATAATTAACTGAATAATATTTGGGAGTGACTCTAATGCCTGTGCACCAAGTGCATTTGTGTTCACCGGTACAACACGACGAAGCACTACTTTTAAGTCATTGTTTGCACAAATATCTTCTATAATATCAAGATTTTTCAAATCTTTTGTAAAAACAGATGCAACTGCAAACTGGTTTGCAAGCTCTACACCATTTTCCGCAGCAATCTTACGAATAAACTCCTCAGGCATAGAAAGTAAAAGTCCACTACCATCTCCTGTTTTTCCGTCTGCTGCAACTGCACCACGGTGCATCATACGCTCTAGTGCTGTAATCGCATCATTTAAAACTTTACGTGAAGGCTTGTTTTTTATATTCGCAACAAGTCCAAATCCACAGTTATCTTTAAACGATCGTAATAAATCATGATGTTCAACCATTTTCACTCCCAAATTTTCAAATTTACTGTAAAAAACATTACAGTTTAATCTCTTTTTAAAGAAACTTAGTCTATTTAGAGACAAGTGCATATATTGTACATTTTTTTGCTTTAAATAAGTATAATACCGCTAAAATTTGGAAGAAAAAATAAAATTATGAGTATAAAGGAAGCACTTTTTTGAAAGGTTTTATCATAAATCTCAATCGTGTCAAAGAAGAAGATCTAATAGTTACAATAATAACAGACGGTAGCTTAGAGACGCTTTATAGATTTTATGGAGCACGTCACGGCGTTATCAATCTTGGTTTTATGATAGACTTTGAGATAGAACCCTCGGCAAAAAGTACCATTGGACGACTCAAAGATGTTATACACATCGGTTATAAGTGGATAAATGATTATGAAAAACTACGTCTGTGGCAAAACTTCACTGCTCTTTTTTACAAACACCTCAAAGAGGCTGAAGATATCGGCTCTTTTTACTTTCAGCTTTTAGAAGAGGCTTCCCAAAAATGGGGAAAACAAAACCCAAAGCGAGTAGCTATCGAAGCTTATGTAAAACTGCTTGAACATGAGGGACGACTCCACACAGAGATGCACTGCTTTTTATGCTCACGCAAAATTGAGAGTGATATATCTCTGCTGCGTGCTTTTTTACCGACACATGAAAGCTGTTCACACACCTACCCTATCAATAAAACAGCACTGCATGAACTCTATGCAAACAAATCATCTCTCTTTTTAAGTGACAAAGAGATAGAGAGACTCTGGAATGTTTTAATGGAAGGACTCTAAATAAATCTAACTTCTTTTTCTTTTGTTGTATTCAACTATCATCCCATGAAAAGCTGCAAAGACCTCAAAGAGCTCATCTTGGCTAAAGTGCTCACGCATCCCTTGCTCCACAAATGCTTTATACTCTCTATATTTCTTAAAAACCACCCCAAACTCTTTAAAGAGACGCTTAGTATAGCTGTCTATGACCATCTCCGCACGAAAACAGCCATAACATAAAATAGCATCGGCGCTCTCTTCACCTATGCCCTTTTGTGCAAGAAGCCACTTGCGTGAGACACTTTGCTGAAAACTATCAAAGCTTTGAAACTCTGTCTTTACATTATTTGCGAGTTGGAGCAGTCTTGGTCCTTTTTGGTTGTAAAAACCGCTTGGTCTTATACGCTCTTTAAGTTCATCCTCACGCAGCATTAAAAAACGCTCCAGTGTTAAAAAGCCTTCAAGATTTTTAAGTGATTTTTCTACATTTGTCCATGTAGTGTTTTGTGTAAGAATAGCGCCTACAAGAACTTCAAAAGTCCCTGCATTGGGCCACCAGTACTTTGGTGAATTTGCTAAAAGATTCTTTTTTTCAAGATAGCGGTAGATCTCAAATGCACTCTTTTGCATCAAAAGACTAACAGGCTCTCTTTTTTGCTACAAGTGAAGCGACACGGGTCTTCTCACCTCTGAGGTTAATATCATCACGTTCTTCATAGTAGATAATATCAAGCCCTATAAAGGCATGTAGAAGCTCATTTTTACGAAGTAGATATTCAGGGTTTTGCGGGTTGTCAAAATCTCCGTGAGCGATGATAAATGTCTCAAATATCAAAAGACCATCAGGGTGTAGTGCCTCTTTTATCTGATGGTAAAAACGGCGGTTGAGATAGTTCATGTTGATAATGAGGTCATACTTGTTCTTCTCTAGGTTGTACTCATCCAAATCAGCCTCGATCTTGTGAATCTTTGCATCATCTCTAACTTTAGAGAGTGCATAGTCGCTCAAGTCCACGGCATCGACTTCAAAACCTTTGTCTGCTAGAAAGTGAGTGTTTCTCCCCTGCCCACATGCAATGTCAAGTGCATAACCGACATTTGCCTTATCTATGTACTTCTCTACTATTGGCTCTACATAATCACGAAAAGGCTTCTCTTGATAGCGTTTGTTCCATCTCTCTTTATCACTCTGCATTATTTCTCCTTAACTTAGTCTATCTCTGTAATCTTCATAAGCAAACTCTTTAATAAGCTCATATGTACCATCTTTGCGTTTAATAACCAGTGATGGCAGCTTAATGCCGTTAAATGTTGTATTTTTAACAAAAGTGTAGTGAATCTGATCTTCAAATATCACTCTATCTCCAACCTTTAAAGGCTCATCAAAAGAGTAGTCTCCCATAATATCCCCTGCCAAACAGGTATTCCCCCCTAGGCGGTAGGTATATGGCTTCTCTTTTGCTTTACCTGCACCACGAACCTCTGCACGGTATGGCATAGCCAAAGTATCTGGCATATGCGCTTCTGCTGATGTATCCAATATTGCTATATCCATACCGTTATGAAAGGTATCTAAAACAGTACTGACTAAATAACCTGTCTCCCAGCCAACAGCCTCGCCTGGTTCGAGATAAACGTCAATATCATTATATTTTTGTTTAAACTCTTTGATTAACCAAATAAGTTTCTCTATATCATACCCTTTTTTTGTAATATGATGTCCACCACCAAAGTTTATAAACTTGAGATTTTTACAATATTTACCAAACTTCTCATCAAAACTTTTCAGCACTTCTTCGAGTGCATCTGCATTTTGCTCACACAGTGCATGAAAATTGAGCCCATCTAAGTGCTCAATCACACTTTCATCAAAATTTGCTGCAGTTGTACCGAGTCTGGAGTAGAGTCCACAAGGGTTATAGATATCAACAGGCGAAGAAGAGACCTCTGGATTGACACGCAATGATACATGGATAGCTGGATTAATCTCTTTGACTTTCCAAATAAATCGATGCAGTTGATTTGGAGAATTAAACACTATATGGTCTGAAATGCGTGCTATCTCTTCTATCTCTTCATCTTTAAAAGCGGGTGAGTAAGTATGTACCTCTGCATCTGCATTGAACTTACAAAACTCCTCACGCGCAAGTCTTGCTTCATAAAGTCCGCTTGCCGTACACCCCTTGAGATATTTTGCAACGAGATTAAAGGTTGACCACATTGCAAAACCTTTAAGTGCCAAAATAATCTTTGCCCCACTCTCTTTTTGAACATAGTCGAGTATTTTTAGATTATTTTCTAATAATTCTTCTTCACAAAGATAATAAGGAGTTTTCAATCTCTCAAGCTCTCTCTTCATACTTTTTCTTAATCCTTTGTGCAACCACTATAAAATGTTCAGCATCCAGTCCCATATTCTCTACCTTCTGTACAGCTTGCTGAATTGATGTATCTGTCAACACTTCTTTAAGATTTATGGTAGTACGAATAACATCAATAGCTTGAATATATTGTTCTATTATACTATCAACATCTTCATCATACTCAGACTTATCTCTATCTAAATTTTTAAGAACAATGGAATATACAGGAGTAAGATGCCAATGTTCAAAAAGCAAAGCACTTAAATAGTATGATGTTACCGATAAAAACTCCTGCTCGAATTTCGGAATATCTTCACATGCTAAAAAGCCTTTTCTGTACTCTTCTCTATAATCACTGCCCATCAATTCTTTTGAAATTATTATTTTTCCCGACTCCATAATAAGTGCCAAAGAAGTTAAAATATGTGTGTCACGCAGATCTATTTTTGCATACCACTGCATCATCAAAGAACTTTGAAGTATACACATCTCATTAAACTGAGCATTGTTAAAACCATATATAGTAGTATCAGCCTCTAATTGCTTTGAAATGGCATAGTGAAGGACCAAAGAGTATATCTGTTGTGTACCCAACAGAGTAACTGCTTGAGAGATAGAAGAGATATGACTTCTAAAGCCATAGTAAGGGGTATTTATCATTTTTAAAATATTAGCGGTAAGCATTACATCCGCTTCTATCATACGAATAAGTTTCTTCACGTTCACATTATCTTCACCACCTGCATAAAGACCCTGAATAATGACTGCCACTTTAGAGAGTGGCGGCATATCATCAATGTTTTTCACTAACCCTTCATATGTCATAATTATTCCAGTTCTTTAATTTGCCAAGGAAGTCCCTGCTTGTTGAGCTCATTCATAAACGGATCTGGATCAAACTCTTCCATATTATGCACACCCTCTTTGTACCACACCTTCTCAAGCATCAACTTCGCACCGATCATTGCAGGAACACCTGTTGTGTATGAAACTGCCTGGCTTTTTACCTCTGCATAACACTTCTCATGGTCACTTACCTGATAGATGTATATCTTTCTCTTTTTACCATCTTTAATGCCCTCTGCCACAATACCGATGTTTGTCTTACCTTTGGTTCTAGGTCCAAGTGATGCAGGGTCAGGAAGCAGTGTCTTTAAAAACTCGATAGGTACTATCTTTTGACCTTGATGCTCAACTGGCTCAATACCCAACATTCCGACATTTTCCAAACACTTCATGTGCGTGAGGTAACTCTCACCAAATGTCATAAAGAAGCGAATACGTTTAAGGCCTCTGATATGCTTTACAAGAGACTCCATCTCTTCATGGTAGAGCAAGTAAGAGTCTTTTGGCCCAACCTCAGGATAATCCCAAACCATCTTTATCTCCATAGGATCTGTCTCTATCCACTTGCCGTTCTCCCAGTAACGCCCTTTTGCACTCACCTCACGCAGATTGATCTCCGGGTTGAAGTTGGTTGCAAACGGGTAACCGTGATCTCCGGCATTACAGTCTAAGATATCAATAGTGTGAATCTCATCAAAGTAGTGTTTTTGTGCATAGGCACAAAAGACATTGGTCACACCCGGATCAAAACCGCTTCCAAGCAGACCCATTATGTGAGCATTTTTAAAGGCTTCATCTCTTGCCCACTGTTCCTTATACTCAAACTTCGCCTCATCAGGGTGCTCATAGTTTGCAGTATCAAGATAATCAACTCCTGTTGCGATGCAGGCATCCATGATAGTCAGGTCTTGATACGGAAGTGCAACATTGATAACAATATCTGCATCGATATCTTTGATAAGTTCGATGAGTTCATCTGTATTGTCAGCATCTACACTGCGTGTTTCTATCTTTACATCTTTTATCTCAGATGCGATTGCATCACACTTGGACTTTGTACGACTAGCAAGAACTATATGACCAAAAACATCTGTGTTCATCGCACACTTGTGTGCTACTACACGTCCTACACCACCTGCACCGATTATTAAAGTTGTTGTTTTACTCAAAATTTTTCTCCTAAATAAAGATAAAGACTCTGATGTCTCTTATCTGCTGCACCATAGGTAAAATAAAATGGTCCAAAAGCTGTATCGGCTGATATGAAAACAGCTCCAGAGTATTTTATATCATCGCGATTCAAACTACTTCCATCTGACCAACTCGCACCACTCTCAGCACTAAAACCGGCATAGAGCGGCATCCCTAAAGCACCAAAGAAACCACCGTTTTTAATCCTGTAACGATACATCAGACTTGCAAAGTACATATTATTATCAACCAATGTATATGATTGGTATCCGGAGAGATTGAACATCCCTCCCAGTGAAAACTTATCATAGACACTGTATGGACTTTTTTGTTCACTGAGCACATTAGTCAATCCAAGTTTCGCATTGAATATAAATGTATTATCTTTGTACGAAAATGGCTTTTGAATTGTAGCATATAGCTGATTATAATCATAATCAGCTCCAAATGCTACCAACTCTTTTGAAAATCTCATGCCTGCCAAAAGACCTGTTTGTGCAAAATTGTAATTATCCAAAGAGTCATATTTTATTTTTAGACCGGCTTTTTTAGAGAGAAACTTCTCATTGTAACTTAAAATATCAATAGTTGATTGATCTCGATATATATGCAAAAATGCTTCTATATTAAAAGTAGCACTAAGATTTGCACCCAGTCCAAAGCCTCCGCCATAACGTTTGGTATCAAGTTCTTGATTACCTATATCTGTTGGTAGGCTGTAAGTTAAATCTTCATAAAGCAAATAAGGTTTTACATAAAGATACTGCATCTCATCCAGAGGCTGATAGAACTCACTATGTACGTATCTGCGTGAGCCTACTTCAACATCATTACGCCACTCTGCACCTAAAGAGTTGATACCATAGAGCCAGTACCCAAGTTTTAGGGAGTAGTTGTTTTGTGCTTTAAAATTATCTTCCAATGATAATGAAAAGAAGATATCTCCCCGAGAGTTCCAACTTGATGTTGTCTTTATAAGAAGTATGTTTTTTTTATTTTTGCTGATAATTTTATAGTCAATACTATCAAAAAGTGTCGTGTTATAAAGTTGCATAATATCTTCACGCAACTGCTTGTCATCAAAATAGCTTCCCTCTTTTTGATGTATATATTTTCGAATAACTTTATTTGCCAAATAGGTATGATTATCTATCTCAATAGCATCAATAACTCTTTTTTTCGTATCTATACGATTTTTGTGAGCCTCTACATACGCTACATACTCATCTTGCGGTAATGCAAGTCTTTGCAGTTGTGACTCTTGTTTGAGAGCAGCATCATATCCTTTTTCGATAATCTGGGCATATTTCTCAACATCTAGACCTGTATAACCTTTTAAATCAGGTATGATTAAAACATCTTTTTGTGTGAGCAGTTTGATCGATTCATTTGCATTTTTACGCATCATAATATTTACAAGCTGACCCATAACTACAAAATAGGAATTGACATCAATATCTTTCTCAAAAGGTTCGCTTACATCAACAGCGATGATAATATCTGCACCCATCTCTTTGGCGACTTCTATGGGAATGTTCTTACTCACACCACCGTCAATAAGATTCACACCATTAATGGAAATGGGTTGTAAACCACCGGGAATGGCACTTGAAGCATACACAGCCTCTGCAACAGAGCCGGACTTTAAAACAACTGCTTCACCATTTTCAATATTTGTTGCCACTGCACGAAAAGGAATACGTAGTTTGTCAAAATCATTTACATATTTTACATCTGAAAAAAAAGAGTCAAATGCCAACAAAAGTGGCTCACGCTTTAAAACACCGGTAGGAAGGACAACCTGGTTTTTATCATTAACACCAACACCGAGTTTTCCCTGATAACGGTATTGTGCAAGCTTTTTTTGCATAGGTATTTTTTCTCGTTCAAAGTCAGTACGAATGACATCTTGCCAATTTGTTGAGAGCAGGATCTTTTTTATCTCATCAGGGGATTTTCCAGAAGCATAAAGCCCGCCCATAAATGAGCCCATACTTGTACCTACTATCATATCTATGGGAATATGATTTTTCTCCAACACTTTAAGTACTCCGACATGCGCAGCACCTCTGGCACCTCCACCACTCAGAACCAAAGCTATTTTTGGTCTACTAGAGGCTTCCAAAAGAGTAAAAAACAACAAAAAAAGTAAAAAAAACCTCATACTATCCCCTTTTTTAAACTTACTACTAGACTACTTCAAAAGCCAAAAGCAGTGTAAAAACCCATACCATCGCTGTAACAATAAGACTAAGAAGTACAAGAGTCGCCCCTGCATCTTTGGCCTGCTTTGCCAAGATATGATAGTCCTGTGTAACCAAATCTACAACACGCTCCAAAGCAGAGTTTGCAACTTCTGCCAAGATCGGTAAAAAGAGTATGCTAAAAAGTATAGCCGAATAGGCAAAGCCAATAGGCAACACCCATGCAACTATTCCAAAACCAAAGAGCATTAAAAGCTGCCACTTAAATGATGTCTCATTTTTAACAATATCTATAAAACCTTCAACAGCGTATCTGCCGTTTCTAAAAAGGTTGTGTTTGGGTTTATTGAGCTTCATATTTTCTCCTCATATTTTCTATAATCTCTTGTATCTCTTTTGCTTTTATCTCTTTTGATACAGGCTCTCCAAAATAGACATCAATCTCTGTACGCTTAAGTAAAGAACTGCCTTTTTTTCTATGTCTGGCAAATAAAGTCTTAAAAACACCACTGCCTATATAAACAGGAACAATAACTCCGTCATAATCTTTTGCTATAAGCTCATAACCGCGATGAAACTCTCCTAGTTGACCATCTTTTGAGATAGCACCCTCAGGAAAAATACCGACAATTCGCCCTTTTTTCAGCCTTGCGTGAGCCTCTTTAAAGGCATCTTTAAAAGCACGAGGCGAGAGAGGAATTGTCTCTCCTTTTTTAAAAAAGAAATGTGCTACAGGCCAGTTATAGATATCTTTATCCATCATATAATTAATCTTGCGTGAGAGTGGTAGTTGTAAAAGTATCCAATCAAGCCAACTCACATGGTTACTCAATAACAATACCGCTTTATCTTCTGGAATATTCTTCAAACCATGGTAGTTTATCTTGTAACGCATAGCCGTCAGTATCTGAGCAAATGCCCAAAAAATATCTACATAGTAACGTCTAAAGAGCAGTAGTGTCAAAATAAGTCCAAGCAGTGCCATTACATAAAAAAGAATCTCTGCATTCATACCATAATAGGCAAAAATAGTTGTCAACATCAAAAAAACAAACATAAAAATATTTTGTATAAAGTTGTTTGCCGCTATAACCGTACCTAAATGTATACTCGAAGCCAATTCTTGGATACGTGAGTTCAAAGGTACCAAAATAAAGCCCGAAAGTATGCCAAAAAGTGTAAAAAGCAGAGCTATCAATGTCATAGAGTGTACAAAAGGAATACTAAAGACTATACATGTGATACCCAAAGCACCAAAGCCACTCAGTCCGACATTTACAAAGTTGCGTGAGAGCCTGGCAGCCATAATTGAGCCTATAACAATACCAATACCGGCAAGCGCCATAACACCTTGAACATAGATAGTGTTTGTCACAGCTAGTTCACTCTTTGCATACTCTCCAAAAACAGCTAAAACCACCTGTGAAATAGACCAAAAGATTCCAAGCGCGATAATTGCATCAAATATCTCTCTTTTTCGAGTAACAGTTTTGAGATTTTTTACAAGATAAAAACCACTGATATATCGTTTGAGACGAAAAACTTTTTGTGCAACACTACTGCTTTTGTCCGGAAGACGAAGTGCAAGAAGCCACTCAATAACAGAACCACCGACTAACAGCCACCCAAGTGGTGCAATTGACTCTAAAATTTCCGCCTCATTCACAGCACCCTCGGGGTAGAGCATCTCAAATAAAACCGTATAAAAGATAATACCACCTAATATTGCAACAGTGGTAACGGCTTGAACAGCACCATTACCGGCACTGATATATTTGTACCCAAACAGCTCTTTTATATACCCATACTTTGCAGGACCATAGAGTGCACTCTGCAGTGCCAATACAAAAGTCAACGCAAATGCGAGTAAAAATTCTCCGTGGTAGTAGGCATATGTAATACCCAGTGTTATAAAAACAGCAAAAAGTGCAGCATACTGCATAATCTTATGCTTGGCAAATCTATCAGCTAAAAATCCGGAGGGAGAAAAAAGAAGTATAAACGGAAGTAGGATCAAAGCATTGACAATGGCAGTAAGAACTATCTGCTCACTGCCGTCATAAACTTTAAAAATGGTATTTTGAATAATGATCTTATGCCCAAGATCAGTAAAGGCATTAAGAAAAACAACAACAAGATAATTTATAACACCAACAATCTTAAACATTAAGACTCTTTGTTATCTACTAGTGTTGTACTCCACCCCTCATAATAGCCATGTACTTTTTTGGCACTTTCATGTAGTTTTTGAACATTTTCTTCTAAAATTTCCCGTAAAGGGGTATCCTCTTTTGTAAGTGCTATTCCATTTGCAAACTCATCCGAGCTGATCTCATCTTTAAAGGTAAACTCATCAGGAATAAACTCTTCAATATAGCGCTCTTTTTGTGTCGGTGTTTCAAAAGAGAGATAGTATTCAATCTCACGCTTATGCTCTAGATCATCACCCTCTTCTTTTAAAAGTTCCAAAATATCCTGAGTTTGAATATGTGCAAGTTCCAGCTCATTTGGTAAAAGGTTTTTATAGTGAAAATCCCACTTTCCATCACGTACAACACTACTCTCATAGACATAACCTGCATCTTTTAAGATATGTGTCACAATAGTATCTAGACCTTTTGAATCTTCAGCATAGAAATAAAGCTCACTCCAACCATCAAGCATACGACTACCGACATACTTTGCTTTTTCTTCATGCTCTAGTGCAATAATAAGAGCCTCTTTAGTCTCTAAAAACTCTTCATAGCCATCTGCATCTTCATTGAGTCCATCAAACTTGATAAAAAGACTAAAAAGCCATGAGTACTTTTTACTGTATCCAAAAGCTGTCGGCTCATGTTCTATTGCTATTTTAGTACCATCTTCAACACGTACAAAGTTTTCTCTCATTCTCACTCTTTCAATTTAATTGCTCTTATTATACAGAGTGTTTTATAAATTTCTTCTATTTTAAAGACAAAGCATCTTTTACTTTTGGAAGAAGTTCTTTTTGTATGGCTTGATATGTTGCTTTAAATGCCTCATACTCTTTTCCATCTGGATCTTCAAAGCCAACATGAATCTGCTTTACATTGTTTGGAAATGTCGGACATGTCTCTTGTGCGTGAGAGCAAACAGTTACTACAAGATCAAACTCTTCATCTATGACACTATCAAGATGTTTTGAGCTATAAGAGTCATCCCATGCATCATTTTCTTGTAGAACCTTTTTTGCATTAGGGTTGACCTTGCCACTTGGCGCTACACCACAGCTTTGAGCTACTACACCATCGAGTTCTTTGTTTATCAGTGCCTCTGCCATGATACTGCGACAGCTGTTGCCTGTACACATTACAAGTACTTTTTTGTTAAGTACTTTAGACTTGTTAAGAGCACTCTGTATCTCTTCAACAGAGACATCACCCTCTAAAGAGAGTTCAACATCACCGTCACTACCCTCTACACGCATATCTTTTATCTTCTCTTTTGTATCATCACTCATACACTCACACTTGCCTGTTGAGCAGTTTTGTATCATTGTTACTATATTTTGCTTCTCTACAGCACCTAAAAAGTTTATCTTTACACCGTTATCTGTTTTACTGACATTTTTTTGCATTCTACCCTCTTTTAATCTTAAAAATAATTGTGTGAGTATAACAAAATGAGAGCAATACATCAAGATATCTTGATGTATATTAATTTTCTCTTAACAAACTCTTCATATAATAAGACAAATTTATATAAAGGAGATGAGACTATGCTTATAAAAAAGCCCCTCTCACTAGTTCTTTGTTCATTTTTACTACTTGGTAGTTTAAGTGCCACAACACTAAGTGCACAAACAATGCAGCAAAAACCGACAAAACCTTTTCTTATCCAAGGAAAACTTCCACATTTAACTATGATGGTAAAACAGATGTGGAATGATGAAGACCTAGCACTTACAAAAGAGCAAAAAGCAAAATTGCTTGAAATAAGAAAAGAGACCATAAAAGCACTAAGGACTTTAAAGCCTGAAGTAGCACAGCTTGAAGCAAAAATCGTAGCAGCAGTACAAAGTGGAGAAGATCGTAAAAATCTTGAAACAGATCTGCAAAAATTGGCCCAGCTTAATACAAAAGCCACAATGATACACTTAAACTGTATCTATAAAACGCGTCATATCCTCACGCAGGACCAAAGAGATATCTTAGAGTAAGCTTGAGACTTACTCTTCTTACTTAAGTTTATAACTCTAAACGTTAATAACCTCGTTTATTTCCAAACCAAATCCACTAAGACCTACAAAGTCTGTTGCTTTCATAGATGTTAAAAGATTCATCTTAGAGACACCAAAAGATTTAATAATCTGAGCCCCTATACCAAACTCTTTTACTGCAGCATTGTCTTGATGCGTAGTTTTATTTAAAAAGACAAGCAATCCTGAGTTCTTTTTGAGATACTCTATGGAGTTTATAAGATTATTATATTTCTCTTGATTTAAAAGCAGTTCACAATCAGGTATGACATTATGCACACGAAC
The DNA here is from genome assembly GCA_027063745.1 of Sulfurimonas sp. GTDB lineage: Bacteria > Campylobacterota > Campylobacteria > Campylobacterales > Sulfurimonadaceae > Sulfurimonas. The sequence continues at coordinate 1,646 of JAMORG010000078.1, read as the reverse complement.
ATTTGCCACTTCACCAGCTGAGTAAAATAAAATAGCAGTATGTTCAACACCATCATGATCAACAAACTTATGGCGTGTCACTTTTACACCAAAGAATTCTATCTCTTCAACTTCTACTTCTTTAACAAGTCGTTCATTTGCAAGTCTGTACTCAACAAGGTCAGAGATAAAAACAGTGTGGAGATCATGCTCTTTTGCAAAGATATCTAGATCATCACGACGAGCCATCTCACCATTATCTTTAATGATCTCACAGATGACCCCAGCTTCGCTCAGACCTGCCAAACGGCATAAATCGACACTACCCTCCGTATGACCTGTACGAACAAGTACACCTCCCTCTTTTGCAATCAAAGGAAAAATATGCCCAGGACGTACAAGCTCATCTGGTTTGGAGATAGGGTTTGCAAGTATCTTGATAGTATCATCTCTCTCTTTTGCGGATATACCTGTACTTGCTGTTGCCGCATCTACTGAAACAGTAAAGGCTGTCTCATAAGAAGATGTATTTGAGCTAACCATAGGGTTAAGCTCCAAACGATTTGCAATGTCACGTGAGAGTGCTACACAAATAAGCCCTCTGGCATGTGTTGCCATAAAGTTTACATGTTCAGGTGTAGAAAATGCAGCAGCATAAACAAGGTCACCCTCGTTCTCTCTGTCTTCATCATCACACATAATTACCATACGACCCTTTTTTATCTCATCTATCGCTTTTAAAACTCTCTCTGTTGATGTCATATTTTCTCTTTTAATATTAGATATTTTCTTTTGTCTAATTATATAAAAATCTTAATTAAAAAGAGGTCAAGAGAAAAAATTTCAAATTTTTTCCAAAGACCCTTGACATTAAAAAATTTTTTGTCTATAATTTCGCTCACAAACACAGAGAGAAAGTGTTTGAAACACCGCGGAATAGAGCAGTTCGGTAGCTCGTCGGGCTCATAACCCGAAGGTCGCAGGTTCAAATCCTGCTTCCGCAACCAAATTATTAACTTGACAATTTTAACTCACATTGGGGTATCGCCAAGCGGTAAGGCATCGGTTTTTGGTACCGACATTCGGGGGTTCGAATCCCTCTACCCCATCCACCCATATACTTAAACCCCATAAACTCGGACTTTAAACAACCTAATAACTTTCTCGGTGTCAAACTCGGTGCCATTCGGTGTCAAAAAAATCAAATCCTATCAACTAAGCTACAAACTGATGAGTAGTTTGTGACTCAATTTTAGAAGATAATCCCTCCTCTAAGAATGAACCTCTCTTCTTTTCTTTACTTTTGATATATCTAGCATATACTTCAAGTGTAATAGCTGAGTTTTTATGTCCTAATGTATGAGACACCCAAAGTATATCTTCTCCATTGGATAACATCATTGTGGCAAATGAATGTCTTGTTTGATAAATCGTTCTATACTCTAAACCACATTTCTCAATAGTTTTTCTCCAAGCTGAGTCTCTGATTCTTCTTATATCGTGATAACCTTCTCCATCTTGATTTAAAAAGACATAAGAGTTTTTATGTCCCGTCAACTCATACTGTTTTTGTAAGTAAGGTTTTAGTGAATCTAAAATATCTATAGTTCTTTTACTAGATTTAGTTTTAGGACATTTTTCAACACCCATTCTTTTAGTTCGAGATA
>JAMORG010000077.1 GCA_027063745.1 Sulfurimonas sp. | reverse complement strand
AAACAAAAACATATAAAAGAACAGCTCGAGCGTGAGAAGAAGTTTGCTAAAGAGCAGAAGTTTTATCAGGGGGATGAGTACGATTTAAGTGAGGAGGAAGTTGATCCAAAAGACTTAGATACCATTCCGACTATAGAGCCGGAAAATGATTTTGATATGACTGATGTCTATCGCGATGATATCTAGGCTTCTAGATCCATCGCAGTCTTTTTAACAAGTGCTTTTGCAATACGCACAAGCACTTCATCTTTACCGATAACGGCCATGACCACATCTAAACCTGGTCCTCCCATTTTGCCAAGAAGTGCAACACGCAGTGGTTGACCTATCTTTCCAAAACCAATACCAAGTTCATCGATAACCTGCTCCATCACATGATGGTACTCACTTGGAAGGTGCAGCTCACCTGCCTCTTCAAGACGGTTTGCAAAAAGTTCTAGTATCTTTACCGCGTCACCTTTGAAGGCTTTTTTCATAGCTTTTTCATCATACTCTTTAGGCTCATTGATAATCTCTTGAACCATGTTTGCCAACTCTTTGAGTGTTTTAGCACGCTCTTTGAGTGCATCAAGGAGTATCTCTTTTTTGTCATGTGAGCTCAGCATTACACCAAAATCTGTCAGAAGCTCTGCTATCTTGTCGTTTGGTGTGTTCTTGATATAGTGAGCATTAAGCCAGTCAAGCTTTTCTGTGTTGTAGATAGAAGCAGACTTGTTGATGTCTTTTGGATCAAAGAGCTCTTTCATCTCTTCCATAGAGAATATCTCCTGATCTCCATGACTCCAGCCAAGACGCACTAAAAAGTTTAACAGCGCTTCTGGAAGGTATCCCATCTCTTTGTATGCCATAACATCTGTTGCACCATCACGTTTAGAGAGTTTTTTACCTTGTTGGTTATGAATCATCGGTACATGATAGTAGTTTGGTATATCAAAACCGAGTGCTTCATAGACTACTATCTGTTTTGGTGTGTTTGAGAGGTGGTCGTCTCCACGGATAACTTCGTTAATGCCCATAAGTGCATCATCAACAGCTACAACAAAGTTGTATGTCGGGCTTCCATCTGAGCGCGCGATGATAAAGTCATCTAAAATATCCTCTGCTTGAAAGACTACATCACCCTTAACGCCGTCATGTACTACTATCTCTCCACTCAGCGGTGCTTTGATGCGGATAACAGGCTCAACACCCTCTGGAGGCGTTCCCTTGAAGTCACGGTAGCGTCCGTCATATTTTGCACGCTGTTTGTTTGCCATCTGCTCCTCACGCAGTGCATCAAGCTCCTCTTTTGTCATGTAACATTTGTAGGCTTTACCCTCTGCTAGAAGCTGGTCGATGTACTTTTTGTAGATAGCATCACGCTCACTTTGATAAACAATCTCACCATCAGACTCAAGTCCAAGCCATTCAAATGCTTTTAAAATAGCTTCTGTTGCCTCTTTTGAGTTTCTTTTTTTGTCTGTATCTTCGATACGCAAAAGAAATTTTCCGTTGTTTTTTCTTGCCCAAAGGTATGAAAAAAGTGCTGTTCTAAGCCCTCCGATGTGAAGGTATCCTGTTGGAGAAGGTGCAAAACGAGTAACAACCATGCTAAGCCTTTATGTTTAATTGGTGCAATTTTAGGCTATTGTTGGTTAAAGGTTGGTAAAATACACCTAAAATGTATGTGAATGGATAGATATGATAAAAATAGTTTTAGCACTCCTTATGGTAGCCGCGCTTGAAGCAAAAGTATATGATGGTGTGGCAATTGTTGTAGAAGATAGAGCGATTACGCTTTTAGATATTAAAAAAGAGATGCAGACAGATCACATCGATGTTAAAAAAGCAGCAGATCTGTTGATTCGTCAGAAACTGGAGTCTATCGAAGAGAAGAAAAGAAACATCTCGGTAAACTCTTCAGAGGTTTATGATGACATTAAAAAGATGGCAGAGCGTAATCATATGAGCGTGAGTGAGCTTTATGATGCTGTGCGTGAGACAAATGGTCTGACATCAGAGGAGTTTAAAGAAAAGATTCGCCAAAAACTGCTCTCTCAAAAACTTTACAACGCTATCGCTATGGGTTCTATGAGCGAGCCGAGTGATGAAGAGATAGAGGACTATTTTGAGCTGCATAAAAAAGAGTTTGTCCATCCAAAGGCTTTTGATGTAGTAATCTATGATGCACCAAGCAAAGCACTTTTGCAAGAAAAAGTGGACAACCCGATGTTCTACTCTCCGCAAATTGCATCAAATGAACAGGTTTTGCCATACAACCGCATCTCTCCCGAACTGGCTCAACTCCTTACCCGCACTCCGGTAGGCTCTTTTACACCGGTTGTTCCAAACGGAAAAGGAGGCTTTATGAGTTTTTATGTAAAGTCTCTAGAGCAGCCTAAAGAGATAAGCATCGATGATGTGCGCAATGAAATCATCAATGCCATTATGCAACAGAAGCGTGAAGCTGTGCTCAATGACTACTTTGCACGTCTTCGTGATAATGCCGAGATTAAAACTTTAAGAATGCCAGAGTAATGTTAAGCGATAGAAACTTTATAAATATAGCATTTGAGATAGCATCAGCATCAAAGTGTGTCTCAAAGCAGGTTGGTGCGGTCATAGTAAAAGATGGACGTATTCTCTCTACAGGCTATAATGGTACACCGGCAGGATATACAAACTGTTGTGATCACTGGAGAGGTGAGTACACAAAAGAGCATCATGAGTGGAGCAAGACCTATGAGATTCATGCAGAGATGAATGCCATCATCTGGGCGGCTCGTAAGGGTATAAGCATAGAGGGGGGAACGATCTATGTGACGCTTGAACCTTGCAGCGAGTGTAGTAAAAATCTGATAGCTTCTGGAATTAAACGTATAGTATTTGCAAGAGAGTATGAACATACACACTCAGATGTTGTTTCGAAATTTTTAAAAGATAATGGGGTAAGTATAGAGAAATTAGAGGTCTAAGCCTCTAAAAACTCTTTTGCTTTTTCTGGTGGACGAGCGATGATTGCTTTATCACCTTTGATGATGATAGGACGCTCTATAAGTCTAGGGTTCTCTACCATGGCATCAAGAAGTTTCTCTTCATCGTGCTCATTTTTAAGATCAAGCTCTTTGTAGATATCCTCTTTTGTACGCATCATATCACGCGCACTTTTATACCCCAGCATCTTAAGAACATTTTTGAGTTGCTCTTTGCTTGGGTGTTCTTCGAGGTATTTTACTACCTCTTTTGGAGTATCAAGCTCTTCTAATATCTTCATAGCCTCACGCGACTTTGAGCAGCGTGGGTTATGCCAAATCTGTACTTTTTCCATATTTTAGTCTCCTTCACTTTTGTGATGTGATTATACCATCATATGAAAAAAGCCAAAGAGAGCTCTTTTTCATTACATTGTAATGTTAAGAACTTCGTGAGCTTTGTTGATAAGCTCATGATCTACTGCTCTGTCAGACGGATCGATCGCTTTCATAGTTTTTGCTAAAGTAAGCAGCAATGCACCAGCAATCTCTGGTAGTCTGTTTTCAAGTTCTACTTCAAGAGCAAGTACAGGTGGGTAAAATGTTAACATCTCTGCTACATCTTTTGCATCAACTTCTTCTTCAAGTTTTTTAAACGCATCGATAGTCTCTTCGAAACCTTTTGTGATAGGCATATCTGCTACCCAGATAACATCACGGCCATTGTACTTTGCATTTTTCTGTGCAATCACGAGTAAATCGTAAAGTTTTTGTTCAACAATATCTGTAACCTCTTTAGCGTGTCCTTTATGAATGTCTAAAGATGCCCCTTTTCTAAATATTGCTTGTAATTTTGTAAATCCTACTACTGCCATTTCTGACTCCTTTTGTAATTATATTTTCTTTGTAACTGGTTCGTAGTATGACAGTTTTTGTTTTTTTGTATTGCAACATAGGTAGCAAATGAAGAGAATTTGTACTATAATTGAGAAAAAAGTGAGAAAAGGCAGTCAAAATGGAGTCAAAGCGATACACAAAACTTGCCGAGTTTGCTAAAGAGTTACTATCACATCATTCCATAGAGAAAGGTCTTCCTTTAATCTCTGAATATTTAAAAGAGGTCATAGGAGCCGATCGCTGTTCTATCTTTATAGTAGATAATGTAAAAAATGAACTATGGACAACTCACGCAGATGGTGTTGAGCGGATTATTGTGCCAAGAGACAAAGGTATTGTAGGACATACTTTGGATGTAAAAAAGCCTGTCATTGTCAATGATGCCTATAGTGATGAGCATTTTTTACAAGAGATAGATAAAAAGACAGGCTATAAGACGAAAAATATTGTTGCAGTACCTATTTTTGATTCGCATCGTAATATAATAGGTGTTTTAGAGTTACTCAACAAAGAAGGTGGTTTTGATAATGAAGATGTGAAATTTATGATCTTTTTTGCACACTATGTGAGTGGATTTTTGGAACTTATTACAACATTGGGAGAGAAGTAGCTTGAAACAGTTTGACAAGATAGCAGAGTTTGGCAAGAAGTTGATGAGTCTTGATGCTATGGAGAGTGTCATCGAGTTAGTGGCCGAGGAGGCAAAAGAGCTCGTTGATGCAAAAAGATGCTCTATTTTTATAGTAGATAAAGAGGAGAACATTCTTTGGACAAAACTCAGTGACGGCATAGGGCGTATTGTCATAGGTACAGATTCTGGTATTGTTGGGGATACATATAAAACGCGTGAGCCGCAACTTGTAAATAGCCCTTATGAAGATAAGCGTTTTTTATCCGGCATTGATAAAAAAAGCGGCTTTAAGACAAAGAATATGATAACTGTCCCTATCTTTAATTCTAAGCAAGAGGTGATGGGGGTAATACAGCTACTCAATAAAAACCGTTTTGATTTTGATGAGAAAGATCTGGAGCTGTTGACATTTTTTGCCAACTATGTAAGTGGTGCTTTAGAGCTAGCACTCTTAAAAGAGAAGTAATAGTTTACTCCTCTTCTAAACCTCTGTGTGCTTCATAGGCAAGGCGGATAACGCCTATGGCATAGTTTGAAGAGTTGTTATAGCGCATAATCTTTTTGACATAGCTTTTAAGGTACTTTAGCTCTGGTCTGTTTTTTGTAAAACAGCTGTAAACTTTTCCACTTTTACTCTTTTCATAAACAAATGAAGCATTGTCATGTCTGTAGGCATACTCATACCAATCCTCTTCTGTTTTTGCGATATCTTCTATCTTTGAAAAATCCATCAAAGTATCAAAGTCTGCTTTTTTGTGCAAAAACTTTGC
>JAMORG010000076.1 GCA_027063745.1 Sulfurimonas sp. | reverse complement strand
AAACTCCAAAACGCCACCCTCTGCGATGCCGGATGTGGTTTTGGTGACTTTTACAGCTACCTTAAAGAGCAAAAAAAAGAACCTGCTCTTTATGTCGGTATAGATGCGCATCTACAGATGTGTGAAATAGCACGGCAAAAGACAAAGCAAAAAATTCTTCATGCTAATATCTGCAGTGATGCCCTGCCTGTACACGACTACTATGTAGCCAGTGGCTCACTCAACCTTCTGAGTGCTTTTGAGGCACATATGTTTATTCAAAAATGTTTTGCACATACAAAAAAGCTCTTTATCTTCAATCTCTTGACAAAGACTGACACATCGCCTCTTTATAACACCGTGACAAAAGAAGAGCTTCTAAGACTGGCAAAAGTACTGGGTGTAGCCAATGTCTCTTTCTATGAGGGATATCTTGATGATGACATGACCGTCTGTTTTTACAGATAAATATGCTATCATTTCGCTAAAAAAAGCAGGTTTTTATATGTGTGCAATCTTTGGAATTATCGGCTCATACGATTCTAAGCTCGCACGCCATGCACTCTTACGTCTTGTGCACCGTGGACCGGATTATTGTGGCATAGAAGAAAAAGAGCAGCTCTTTTTTGCGCATCAACGCCTCTCTATCACCGACTTGCACCACAGAAGCCACCAGCCGCTCACGCATGGTGAGATTTTACTCTCTTTTAACGGAGAGATCTATAACCACAAGGAGCTCAGAGCTCAGCTTGAGTTTGATTTTCGCACAGACAGTGATACAGAGGTGATACTTGCCGCTTATCTGGAGTGGGGAGATGAGTTTGTAAGCCACTTGCGTGGTATGTTTGCCATAGCCCTGCTTGATGGAAAGCGTCTGCTTCTTGCACGCGACCGCCTTGGTAAAAAACCGCTCTTTTTTATGCAAACACCTGATGCTTTTTGCTTCGCTTCAGAGATAAAGGGTCTCACTCCCCTGCTGAAAAACAAAGAGCTAAATGAGGATGCGATGTGCTCTTATCTTAGTTACCTCGCTCCAACAGCACCGCACACCTTCTATAAAGGCATAGAGAAGCTTGCCCCTTCTGAGATGCTCGTCTATGAAGATGGCAAATGCTCACGCAAGCAGTACTATGAGATTTTAGATACCCCGCCAAACAAAATAACTAACAAACAAACAGCACTAACACAACTTGAAGAAAAGCTAGAGGAGTCCATCGCTCTGCGACTTGAGAGTGATGTGCCAATGGCAGCCCTCTTAAGTGGCGGCATAGACAGTGCCACCATCGCCTACTATGCCAAACGCTTTGGTAAAAAGATACCGACATATACCCTTGGCTTTGAAAACTTCGGCAAATATGATGAGCGAGAAAATGCAAAAGAGAGTGCAAAACTTTTAGGCATTCAAAACACTGCTCTTGAGCTCTCACGCAATGATTTCATCGACTCCATAGATGATGTCTTTGCAACACTTGATGAGCCGCTCAATGACCCCGCAGCCATTGCACTCAACTACCTCTTTGGCCAGATACAAAAAGATGGACATAAGGTAGTGCTCAGCGGTGAGGGTAATGATGAGCTCTTTTTGGGTTACAGACAGTACTTTGAGTACCTCGAGATGGAGAAGGCAAAAGCAATCTTTCACAAAAACTGGTTTAAGAAATATATGCGTTCCAACTTTAGCATGAACCGTGAGTGGGAGTGGTACAAACGTGCCTTTGAGGGTGAGGTTGTCTTTCGAACTTCAAGTGAGAAGTTTACCGATATGCAAAAGAACATCCTCTTTAAGAAAAATGTGCGTGACGGTGATGGCTTTTTGTACCTCAAAGCCTTGCGTGAGCGCTTTGATGCATCTGCGCACACAGATGAGTCCATCTGGTTTAGCTATGCTGATCTGATGCACTTTCAAGCAGAGCACTTCTTGGCAAAACTTGACCGCGTGAGCATGGCACACTCCATAGAGTCTCGTACACCCTTTTTAGACCATGAGTTTGTTGCAAGTGTCTTTAGTATTGACCCTAAACTGCGCTACGAAACAGGCGTGACCAAAGGGCTTTTTAAAGAGCTGATGCAAGACAAACTCCCCTCTGAGATTCTCTCACGCAAGAAGAAGGGATTTTCTAATCCTTATGGGGAGTATCTCTACAGCAGCGGCAGAGTAGATCTCATAGAGGCAGTAAACAAAAAGACAGGAATGTTTAAAGAGGATATTCTCGCTGATTATGTAAAAAGAGCAAAAAAAGGTCGCTTTAAACAGCATATTTGGGGGCTTTATGCTCTCTCACACTGGATAGACAAAGAGCTGCTGTGAAACAAAAGGAAGAGCACAAACTCACCCTGCTGATGCTGCTTGCCATGCTCTTTTGGGGTGGTGGCTGGACGGCACTCAAGATTCTCACTTACAATCTTCCTATGGAGGTTATCGTCTTTTGGCGCTGGTTTTTTATGGCACTTTCGTTTTTGCCTATACTCTACGTCTTTAAAGTACCCTTGCGACTGCATTTTGATAATCTCAAGTATATTTTGGCAAGCTCAGTTTTAAACATCGCCTTTATGGTCTCTTCCTTTTATGGCATCAAGTATGGTTATGCAGGGGCGGGAAGTGTCATCATTACCACCTTTAGCCCCATTATGACCTTTTTGCTTGTAGCCATTTTGTTTCGCAAAAACCTCACAACACGGCAGTATTTTGGACTTTTGCTTGGACTTATCGGTGGCTACATACTGCTGCAGCTCAACAACCTTGAGCTCTTTTTTGACTCGGCAAACATCTACTTTTTGCTCTGCGCCACCATCTGGGCAGGAGTAACTCTGCTCTCACAGCACTCTCAAAAGCATATTCATCCCATTCATTACAGTTTTAGTATTGCTGTTGTTGCAACGGTAGTGAGCTTTTTCTATGCTAAAGAAAACCCACACTTCTTGGATGTTTTCTCACAAGGATTAGAGTTTTGGGTGGCGATGATCTACTTGGCTGTTTTTGGGCAGACCATAGCAACAACCATCTTCTTTGTGGCAAGTGGCAAGCTTGGAAGTCAAAAGACAAGCTCTTTTATGTTTTTAGTGCCACTTTTTGCACTTTTTATTGCTTGGGCAATCTTAGATGAACCCTTACAACTCCATGTTATTATCGGTGGTGCTGTATCTATGCTTGCAGTTTACTTTATCAACAAAGATAAAAAATGACGATAAAATTCATCGCTTAATGTAGTTTTAACATCAGTTATAGTAATATTTTTCATAAATGTTTGTTATAGTATGCAATATAAAGGAATACAAAATGGAATATATCAATAAGAAAGTACTTGTTTTAGGTGGCGGCTTTGCAGGTGTTGATGCTGCAGCACATCTCAAAAAGGCACACTACGATGTAACACTTGTCAGTGACAGGGATTACTTCTACATCTACCCTACATCTATCTGGGTACCGACACATGAGAGTGAGTTTAAAGATGTCTGTGTTGATCTGCGTGAGCTTCAAGCTGCACATGGCTTTAACCTTATCATCAGTGGTGTAAAAGAGATCTCCAAAGAGAAGAACTCTGTAACATTAGAAAACGGTAAAGTACTTGATGACTATGACTACCTTATTATAGCTATCGGTGCTTCTAAAATGAAACCAAAAGGTATTGAACATACGCTTTCTATCTGTGGTGCTCCCAAGCAGTCTGTTGCTATTCGTGATGAAATTGACAAACTTGTGCAAAAAGGAAGCGGAAAGATCGCTATGGGCTTTGGCGGTAATCCAAAAGACTCTTCTGCTGTTCGTGGCGGGCCTGGTTTTGAGCTGCTTTTCAATGTTCACAATATGCTCAAGAAAAAAGGTATTCGTGATAACTTTGAGCTTACTTTCTTCGCTCCAATGGCAGAACCGGGTAAGCGTATGGGTCCTCAGGCACTCAAGATGATGGATGTCTTCTTCTCAAAACTCAACATCAACAAGCATTTTGGTAAAAAGATCACTGAGTTTGTAGAAGATGGTGTTATCTTTGAAGATGAGAGTAAGCTTGAAGCCGATTTTACTATGTTCATTCCAGCAGGTGACGGGCATGAGGTCATTAAACAATCTGACATCCCACAAAATGAAGCCGGCTTTATCAAAACAGATGACTACTCTTGTGTTTTAAATGAAGATGGTTCACAAAGCAATATCTACGCTATTGGTGATGTTGCAGCACTTGAAGGGTATGATTGGCGTGCAAAACAGGGTCACATCGCTGAAGTGATGGCAAAGAACACTGCACACAACATTGTAGAGCGTGACAATGGTGGTACAAACTTCAAAGGTTACCGTGAACACCTTAACATTCTTTGTGTAATGGACAGCGGTGATGGTGCTGCATTTGTTTACCGTGATGAAAAACGTGGATTTATGCTCCCTATGCCGTTTATCGGCCACTGGCTCAAAAAAGGCTGGGGATGGTACTGCAGAAACTCAAAACTTGGCAAAATACCACGGATTCCGGGAATGTAGCGATTAATCGTCTCTCAATAATGTCACCTTTAGTTACTAAAAGGTGACACACCTCTACTTTCCTCTTTTTCATTCATAAAACTTTTCTTTATATTCTGTTACACTAGTTTAGTTTAAACTATATAAGGGGTTAGAATGTCACAAAAAAGTTTATCAAAACTTGATGCTCCAAAAAACATTACCAACAATGAAAAAGTAGTAAGTCAAAATGATTTTATCGTTTCAAAAACAGATACAAAAGGAAGAATAATCTATTGTAATGAGATATTTACCAAGATGGCAGGCTATCCGGCAAAAGATCTCATTGGTGCAAACCACAATCTTATTCGTCATCCGGATATGCCAAAGCTGGCTTTTAAAGTTTTATGGGATTTAATCCAAAAAAAAGATGAGTTCTTTGGTTTTGTAAAGAACCTCTCAGCAGATGGTGGCTACTACTGGGTATTTGCTTACATCACTGCAGACCTTGACCTCAATGGTAACATTATCAGCTACACATCAGTAAGACGTAAGATGCCTCAATCTGCCATTGACATCATTACTCCTATCTACAGACAACTGCGTGAGGCAGAACAGAGTGGCGGCATAGCGGCCTCTGAGAAGATACTCAACGACCTACTCCAAGAACATGATCTTGGATACAATGAATTTATTATCAATCTTCAACTAGGAGCAAAAATATGAGTCTTTTTTCATTTTCAAGCAATAACAGCAATGAAGCGGAGCTAATGACACAGATTGCTTCTGTTTTGGCAGATCTTGAAGGAGGCAAACTCTCTTCTAGAATTATTCTCGAGAGAAAAGAGACTCCTTTGGAGAAGATTGCATGGCGTATTAACAACTCTCTTGATCAGATGGAGATAATTCTGCGTGAGGCGCGCTACACCATTGAAGCAGTTACACATGGAAAAATGTACAGAACAATGTTTCCTGAAGGTTTGCATGGTGAGTTTAAAGAGACGGCTCGTGAGATACAAAAAGCCATCAACTCCATGAAGGCAAATGAGCGCTATAAACTAATGGGTGTTCTTGCGTCTGAATTTAATCATCTTAATGGTGGTATGAAAGGGAACTTTGATCTCATTACACAAGATATCAACAAAACAAAAGATGCTTTCGTAGAGGTAACAGAACTCACATCCAATGCAGCGGAAGCGACAAAAGAAACCTACAATGCTGTTGAGGCTACAAGCCAAGAGATTTCAAACCTTAATGAACTTGTAATGAGTACAACTGAGGCAATTGAACTTATGGATGAAAATGTCAGTGAGATTACCAATGTAGTAAACCTCATTAAAGACATAGCAGACCAGACAAACCTGCTTGCACTTAACGCTGCCATAGAAGCAGCTCGTGCAGGTGAACATGGTCGTGGCTTTGCCGTAGTTGCCGATGAAGTAAGAAAACTTGCAGAACGTACACAAAAAGCAACTGGTGAGATAAGTATTACCATCCAAAACCTCCAGCAACAATCAAGTGGAATTTCTGAAAATGCCACTACTATGAGTGAAATTGCTACAAATGCAAATGGTACTATGGACCAGTTTTCACATACTCTTGAAAATCTTAACCAAGATATGGATCAAACATCTCACAAGTCCAACAAAAGCTCATTTGCTCTCTTTTTAGCCAACTATAAAATTCACCACATTGTCTTTAAATCGAACGCTTACTCTGCTGTAGTAAATGGAACAGTAACAGAAGAGCTGAAAAAAGATGCTCATCACTGTGGTTTTGGCCTATGGTACTACAGTCAAGGAATGAAGCTCTTTGGAAAAAATCAAACCTTTAGAGCAATGCAAGCACACCATGAAAACTTTCACAAGCTTATCAATGACAATCTTGACTGTGCACTCAAAGGCGGCTGTATGGCAAAAGCAGAGTCAAAAGAGGAGATTGTAAACAGATTTAAAGCAGCAGAAGAAGAGTCACACAAACTCTTTGAACTTATGGATAAACTGACTGATGAATTAGGGGATGATATAAGTATGCAAGAAGTATTGGCGTAAATGCCAATACTTTAAAAAGTCATTACTTTTTTAAAGTATTTACTTTTTAGCCTCGTCAAGCTTACGCTCTTCAAGTTTTCTCTTTAACTTCATTTTACGCTTTGCAAGCTCACGCATATCGGCAGTTGTATCGCTCTCGTCCATAATCTCAACACCCAAAATCGTCTCAACACAATCTTCAAGTGTTAAAATTCCCTCTGTTTGGTCATAACTGTCCTTTACCAAGAACATATGCTCTTTTTTAGAGATAAAGAGATCAAGTGCTTTGCTTACCGGTACATTTTCATGAATAGCGAAGATATCTTTTTTAACCTCTTTAAGTGGTACTGAGTCATCTTTTAGTGCCTGTTTGAAGAGCTTTTTGGTAAGAACAAGCCCTGTTACATCTTCAATGCTTCCATTGTAAACAGGGATACGAGAGAACTTAAAGATACCCTCTTCTTTTTCAATAACCTCTTTTACCGTCATATTCTCATCAAGTGCAAAGACAACACTTCTAGGAGTAAGCACTTCTGAGACTTTGATATTGTCAAGTTTTAAGATATTCTCAATAACATCTGACTCTTTCTCATCAATAACACCCTCATCCTCACTCATAAGCATACTCTCTAGGAGTTCTTCTTTTGTAAGTGTGTGAGCATCATCTTTACCTTTAGAAATCTTGTTTGTAACTGCCAAAGTTGTAAGAATGATAGGGTATGTGATCCAGATAAATATACGAATGAAGTATGCAGCAAGGGGTGCGAGTTGTTTCCAATATATAGCACCGATTGTTTTTGGAATAATCTCAGAGAAGAAAAGAATCGCAAATGTAAGTACGACAGAGACTATTACAACAGCATCATTTCCAAAAACCTCAGAAGCCTGAGCACCGACAGCTGCAGCCCCTAAAGTGTTTGCTATCGTATTTAAAATGAGAATAGAAGCAATAGACTTGTTTATATTCTCTTTTTGTGCACGCAGCAGCTTTCCAACCGTTGGGCGCTCTTTTTCAAGCACTGCTACATACGACATGTTTATTGAGAGTAAAACCGACTCTAAAACAGAGCAGACAAACGATATACCTACCGACAAAAGAAAAAAGATTATTAAAAGTTCCAAACTATATCTTCCTTATAAAAGTATCATTTTGGCAAGTCCCAGGAATGAGAAAAATCCTACGACATCCGTTACAGTTGTTAAGATCACTGTACTGCCAATGGCCGGGTCAATTTTAAGCCACTTAAGTATCAGTGGGACAACTGCCCCAAAGAAACCTGCCATAAAGAGGTTAATGACCATTGAAAGACCAATGACAACACCCAACATTGGTTTATCAAACCACATCCAGGCGATAAATCCCATAACTACAGCAAAAAGTAGACCATTCATCAAAGATATCGCTATCTCTTTGCGTATAATACGAAATGCATCACTTTGAGAGATCTCACCAAGAGCCAACTGTCGTACAACAACAGTCAGTGTCTGTGTCCCTGCATTTCCACCCATCGAAGCCACAATCGGCATTAAAACCGCAAGTGCTACCATTGAGTTGATAGTATCTTCAAAAAGACCGATAACCAAAGATGCTGCAATTGCTGTTAAGAGGTTGATACCAAGCCAATAAGCACGTGTCTTACCAGCTTTTATGACATCTTCATCCTCTTCTGCCTCATCATCAACACCGGCTAGATTATACATCTGTTCGGTTGCTTGTTCATGAATGATATCATAAATATCATCAGAAGTGATACGACCAAGTAGTACGCCATCTGCATTGACAACCGGCATTACTGAGACATCATACTGTTTAAAAAGTTCAACAACTTTATGAATATCTTCAGTATCTAGGACTTTGATAGGGTCAAATGACTCTTCACTCTGCTCAATATTCTCCTTAATCGTTTTTGAAAAGTCAAATATTAAAAGATCATCAAGTCCGACAGTATAACGCAGTTTATTTCTTGCATCAACAATGAAAAGATTTTGAATATTTTCAAGTTCATGCTCTTTACGCAGCTTTGCAAAACGCTTTATTACATCTTGTACTATCTCATCTTCACGAGCAGTAAAGACCTCAAGCTGCATATATGCACCTGCTTCATCTTCACTGTACTTTTGAAGCGTTTTTATCTCTTTTTTATCTTCTTCATCAAGTGTATTAAAAACCTGTGAAGCAACTTTCTCATCAACTTCCTCAAGCTCCTGCATAAACTCCAGCTGATCATCAGACTCGAGTTCTGAAACTGCCTGAGAGAGTTCATCAACACTTAGATTTTCAACGACATCATCAAAGTAGCGGTCAGGAAGTGCAAGCGCCACATCCCCAACCAACTCTTTTGGTACAAGCTTGATAGCTTTACTAAATTCGCTATCATCCATACCCTTGAGTATGTTTGCAATCTCTGATGGATGCATCTCACTGATATCGTGAGACTCTATATATTTTTGTAATTCATTCATGCGCGGAATTATAGCAGATTATAAGTTCTTTTTTGCTACTTGAGTATCATAACGGGTAAGTTTGTTATGCCTTATAATGTTGGCAATTTCTCTAACATATGCTTCTTTACGTTCAGAATATGGCAAAAGACCTTCTACAATCTTATAAACAGAGTTTTTATCATCACAGTTCAATGCCTTAAATTTACGATAGGCTTTCTTACTTGAGAGCATAAAATAGTAATTTCGTACAGCAGCTTCAAGTGAATCAAATTTACGTAGCCATATAGTCTGTTTTCCCCGTTTACTGCCCGCTGCTATACGTTTTTGTTTTGAACTTGTGCTCCAGACACCAAAGATGTTGTTTGCCTCTTTAAAAAAACGGGATGTTCCCCACGCACTCTCCATAGCAGCCTGCGCTATAGCAATGCTAACTGGGTGTGGTTTTAGAGCACATAACAACTCTCTATCGCTTCTTACGCCATAATACTGCTTTAATAGTGCAATTTTTTTAGCATCTTTATGCTCTAAAAGCGCTTTTTTAACAACTTCGTACTCTTTATACCGTTCTTTGTATACCTTTTCTATAACAGGTACTATTTTTTGGAAAAAAGCTCTCTTTTTTGCTGCTACACTCAAAGGCTTTTTCTTTAGAGTTGCAGAAGCAGTTTCTGCTTTCGTGTTATCTCCACCAAAAAGAAGTAGTGAATAAAAAAATAGTAAAAGGAATATTCTCATCTGTGTTCATTTAATTTATTAATCATCATATCACTATTATATCACTCTTTTATACCTAATTTGTAAATAGTGCAATGCAGTTTTATAAAAATCTATTATAGGCATTTTGAAAGTTTTAATAATTAAAAAAGTATAAAAAGATAACCCTTGGCAGTTTTTTTCACACTGTAAGTATAGTATCCGTCCAGCTCAATGACAACACGATAATAGCCCTTATGTGTTCCTATACGAATACGTTTGAACGAACTCCCCTTTGGTGCATTTTTGACATAACTGCGAATGTCCGTGTCTCTTTGAAAATCACATACAATTCTATGCGGTTTTACAAGCAGGAAATGACGCAAAAGTTTGTCTTTTGTTGTAACACGCAACTTTTTGCCCAAGGCTTCAAAACGGATAAAAGGCAGTTTTAAAACCTCTTTATATCTCTTTTTTACACTTTTTTTTGTTTTTGTAGTGCTTTTTACTGCCTCTTTTGTCTCTTGCACGCAGTAGTTTTGCGATACGAACAGAGGCAGGTGCCAATCGACACTGTGTTCAAGCTCTGTTGTTTTTGTTGCAATGCTGCCATCGAGATTTTTGTATTTTATCGTAACACTCTCCAAAACTCTTGCAGTTGAGGGTAGTTCTATACTGACACGTTTGAGTGGTGGAATATTTTGTATCTGATTTGTAGTAACAGGAATATCTTGAGCTGAATCAACAGGGAAAAAGGGATTCTCTCTGGCATTAAGAAGTGGTGTCAAAAAGAGAGTAAAAAGTAGAAAAAATTTCAACATAGTATCAGAGCCTGTTTTTTTTAAACATTATAGCAAATTTCTTACTCTATTGTGCAGAAATCTCTTTGAGTTCAAAATACTCACGCTGCAGTTCAGCATTTTCTTTTTTAAGCGTAGTTACTTTTTCTTTGAGGTTTGTTTCATAGTCCTGTAGTCTAAAAAGCACCTCTAGAGAGTTCGTTCCATACAGAAGAACTCCTATGTAGATACCAAGCAGAACTATGAGGAAAAGAGCAAGAAAAAACTTTCCTAAAGAGAGCCCAAGATAGCGTTCCGTAACACTTTGTCTGGTATCTATCTCTTCAAAAAGTTCTTCTTGATGCATAAAGTCTCTTAATTAAAAAGAGCAGATCCTAAATACTCACCGTAGAGTACTTCATTTTCAATCTCTAAGAGGCGGTTATATTTAGCAGTTCTCTCACCACGTGCAGTAGAGCCTGTTTTTATCTCACCGCAGTTAAGTGCAACTGCAAAGTCTGCGATGAAAGCATCTTCACTCTCACCAGAGCGATGGCTCATTACACACTTATAACCGTTTCTCTGTGCAAGACGAACTGTTAGCATTGTCTCAGAGACTGAACCGATCTGGTTTGGTTTGATAAGGATAGCATTTGCAATCCCTTTTTGAATACCTTCATTTAAGATGTTTGCATTTGTAACAAAAAGGTCATCTCCAACGATCTGGATCTTGTCACCAAGTTTCTCAGTCATTAGCTTAAATCCATCCCAGTCATCTTCACTCAAACCATCTTCGATAGATACGATAGGATATTTTGCACAAAGATCAACATAATACTCAACTAACTCTTCTGAACTTACAACTCTGTCTTCAGAGTCAAGTTTGTAACCTTTTTTATAGTCACCATCAACAACAAGCTCACTTGCAGCAACGTCAAGTGCAATAGCAATCTGCTCACCGGCTTTGTAGCCTGCTTTCTCGATTGCCTGCATAATAATCTCAATAGGTTCTTCGTTTGAGCTCAGATCCGGAGCAAAACCACCCTCATCACCAAGTGCAGTATTATGCTTAGCAGCTTTTAAAATAGCTTTTAGATTATGATAAACTTCAGCAGACGCACGAAGTGCCTCAGCAAAGTCATCAAAACCTACAGGCATAATCATATACTCTTGAAAGTCAACAGAGTTATCTGCATGGCTTCCACCATTGATGATATTTAACATCGGTGTCGGCATAACCATAGCATTTGCACCACCAAGATATCTGTAAAGTGGCACATTTAAACTCTTAGCAGCTGCACGAGCAACAGCCATAGATACACCTAAAACCGCGTTTGCTCCAAGTTTACCATAGTTCTGTGTACCATCTATCTCTTTCATTGTAGCATCAATGATAGCTTGGTTAAACGGACTCATACCGATAAGTGCATCAGAGATAACACTGTTTACATTTTCAACAGCTTGAAGCACACCTTTACCCATGTAACGATCACCACCGTCACGAAGCTCTAATGCTTCACGCTTCCCTGTACTCGCACCTGAAGGAACGATAGCACTCTCAACCGTTCCATCACTTAGTGTTACTGTAGCCTTGACTGTAGGATTACCACGAGAATCCATTACTTCTATTGCACTTACGTTATCTATAAACATATATCTGCCTTCGTTAAAATTAATTGCCGTATTTTAACCAAATTCAATTAAAATTTTGTTTAGTTATTCTTATACTAAACATCAGCTTCAGCAATTTCTGAGGTATCCATTGTCATTAACGAGCTAATTCCCATTGCCTGCTTGATCTTTTCTTCTATTTCGGCTGCTAATTCCGGCTCCTCTTTGAACTTCGCTTTGACATTTTCACGACCCTGTCCAAGCTTTGTCTCACCATAGCTAAACCATGCTCCACTCTTGTCAATAATGTCAAGTTTTACACCATAGTCAACAAGTTCGCCCTCTTTGGAGATTCCCTCACCAAACATTATGTCAAACTCAGCCTGGCGAAATGGTGGTGCTACTTTGTTTTTGATAACTTTTGCTTTTACACGATTACCAATCTGGCTCTCACCCTGCTTAAGCGATGCTATACGACGTACATCGATACGTACTGAGGCATAAAATTTCAGTGCATTACCACCTGTTGTTGTCTCAGGAGAACCATACCCCATCATACCGATCTTCATACGAATCTGATTGATAAAAATAACCGTACAGTTCATTTTTGAGAGAACACCTGTAAGCTTACGCAGTGCTTTTGACATCAAACGCGCCTGAACACCGACATTTTGGTCACTCATCTCCCCTTCTATCTCAGACTTAGGTGTAAGTGCTGCCACTGAATCCACTACGATAAGATCGATTGCTCCACTACGTGCTACTGTCTCAACGATATCGAGTGCCTGCTCACCATAGTCAGGTTGAGAGACAAGAAGATTGTCAATATCTACACCAAGATTCTTTGCATAAACAACATCAAGTGCATGCTCCGCATCAATAAATGCACAAACACCGCCTTTTTTTTGGCACTCTGCTGTTATTTGCAGTGCCAGTGTTGTTTTACCTGAGCTCTCTGGTCCATAAACCTCAACAACACGCCCCTGCGGAATCCCGCCAATACCAAGGGCGAGATCAAGCCCCAATGAACCCGTTGAAATTGACTGAATAGGTTCTATCTCTTTATCACCAAGGCGCATCAAAGCACCTTTTCCAAAAGCTTTATCTATCTGTTTGATTGCCAAATCTAATGATTTTTGTTTATTTGCATCCATCTTGGACTCACTTCTTTTAAATTTTCTAGGGTGATTATATGTCATTTTTTCTGTTATAAGAAAAATTATGTCATTTTGTCATATTTTTATACTTTTTTTTCTTAGAGTTACACACTTTAAGAAATTATCTATGCGATTTTAACTAAAGATTGTAACGATTTTAGCAAGAGCTGAGATCTTTTTGAAACTCTTCATAATCATACAACAGTTTTTGTATGTTTATAATATTAAATGCATTGATAGATTCACGCAACTCTTGTGCGTACTGTTGTAATACATCTAACTCAGAATGTTCTTTTACAAACTGCTCCAAATGTGTTAAAAATAGCTTGATATCACTTAGGTTATGACTTTTTAAAGCTTTTTTACTCAGACTGCCCAACTCTTCTTGCAGTACCTGCACAAGCGCATCATCTTTAATACATAATGCATGAAGCTTATAGTCGTTCTCCTGAGTATCAGGCTCATCCTCTGTATGTGCCAAAAACTTACTCATCTCTTTAAAGAGGTCTCTTTTTAAAACAGGTTTTCTTAGATATCCATCAAAGAGTTCAAGTTTTTTATCTTGAAACTCTCCCTGCATTACAGAAGCGGTTAACGCGATTATAGGAATGTTTGCCATCTCTTTCATAACTTTGGCAGCTTCATAACCATCCATAACCGGCATACGAATATCCATAATGACCAGATCATAAACATTTTGTCTAAAAAGATTAAGCGCTTCTTGTCCGTTTTGTGCAGTATCTACAGTGATTTTTGTATCTGAAAAGTTGTTGACAATAAGTTCTCTGTTATCTTCTATATCATCAACAACAAGAACTCTTGCCTCCTTAAACTCAATTCTATGCTCTTTTTTGCGCTCTTTTGCGAATTGTGAATTTTCAGCCTCCATAGAGGAGATATCCACACTGTAAAGCTTGACTATAAACTCAGAGCCTACCCCCTCTTTACTCTTGACAAATATCTCTCCACCCATCATCTCCGTAAGTCTTTTAGAGATGGCAAGCCCAAGACCGGTTCCGCCGTACTTTTTGTTATCTTGCCCCTCACGCTGCTCAAAGACTTCAAAAATACGCTCCAGCTCTTTTTCTTTTATTCCTATACCACTATCTTCTACACTGATAAGCAGATCTACTTTAGAGTTATGGTCATAAATCTCCAAGGCTTTTATTGTAAGCTTGATATACCCCTTGTCTGTAAATTTTACGGCATTGCCGATAAGATTAAAAAGGACCTGTCGCAGACGTACACCATCGATGAGAATAGAGCGCGGTATCTTCTCATCTATATCGATATATAACTCCAAACCTTTGTTTCGCATACTCATCGCAAAGACAGAACCAACCTCATTACAAAGCTCATAGAGATCGGTAGGATTTTTTTGGAGTTTGAGTTTGTTTGCTTCTATCTTGGAGAGATCTAAAATATCATTGATGAGTAACAGCAGTGTATTTCCCGCTGAGCGGATAGTTTTTATGTATGATTTGAGACGTTTTTCTTTTACCTGATCGTCCAAAAGCTCTGTAAAACCCAAGATGGCATTCATCGGTGTTCGTATTTCATGACTCATATTTGCCAAAAACTCAGACTTGGAACGATTAGCCGCTTCAGCCTCTTCTTTAGCCGCTTGAAGTGCCTTTTGAACCTTTTTACGCTCACGCACCTCTTGAGAAAGACGTGCATTCCAATACAAAGAGATAAGCACTAAGACCAAAAGAACACCACCAACTTCAAATATCAGTGTATAGTTCAGTGCTTCATGTACATTAACAGATACCCAGCGGTTTGTGATGTCTTGCTTCTCTTGGTCAGAGATACTTGCGAGTGCTTTGTTTAAGATAGAGAGCAAAACAGTTTCCTCTTTTTGCACCAGCATCTTATGATGAAAAGAGAAGTCTATCTTACCGGCAATATGCAAATCCTGCGAATAGTAGTGACCTACATAGTACATCGCTGTAGCCATATGCCCTAAAAAGGCATCTGCTTTGCCCTGTCGCACCAACTCCAAAGATTTTAAAATAGAATCTGTTGGTATGATTTTAATCGAAGGATACTCTTTTTTAAGATAATCATAACCTGTATAGAATTTCGAAACTGCAATGGTTTTATCTTTGAGACTATCCAAAGAGTCCACGAATTCCTGCTTACGAGTAGTCACAACTACAAAAGGAAAAGAGATAAATGTCTTGGTTGTAAGGCCCAATGCATTTTCATCAAGGTTATCACCCACCCCAGGAACAATATCAATATCTCTGGATTTAAACTGCTTTAAAACCTCTGGCCATGAAGTAGAGCTTTTATAAACAAATTCCAGACCTGTCTTTTGAGTAATAAGTGCTAAATAATCAGCCAACATACCCTTCATATGTCCATCTTCTATGATAGAGAGCGGCTTCCAATCTATTGCACTGTAGCGTACCTGCTTATGTTTGAAAATCCAGTTGCGCTCCTCTTGCGTGAGCGTAGGGAGCATGCCGCTTATCTTATCTAATTGGGAGATATCAAACCATTTTTGAAGAATTTGACTGTACTCCTTTTGCGATATTGAGTGTAATGATTTTTGCATAATAGAAAAGAGTATGGGTTTGTCTTTTCTAATGGCTATAGAGACTTTTGTATCAAGACCGGGGAGTTTGTTGACTATTTTCAGGTTTGCCAAAAATTTATGTTTGATGATATAGCTCGCCACTGCAATATTTCCAATGTATGCATTGGCATTGCCGACAGAGACCTCTTCGAGTGCATCATCATTCGAAGAAGTTAACAGCAGACGAATCTCAGGATGATTTTTCACAAGCCATTCATGCAGATAGGAGCCCTCATTGACTGCCACTATCTTGCCTTTTAAATCTTCTAAACTCTTAATATCTTTTTCTTGCGAAAGCGTAATAATAGCCAAAGGCATCGTAACATACGGATCACTAAAGAGAAGGAACTTTTCGCGTCTAGGCGTTTTTACAGCACATGTCAGACCATCTATCTCTTTGTTTCGCGCTCTTTGCATGGTTTTGTACCACTTATCCGGAAGTACTTTTATATCAAGACCACTTCTTTGTCTTATAAGATCTATAACATCGGCAGCAATACCGGTGTGCTTTCCTTTACTATCCATAAAATCGTACGGTGCCCAGGAGTAGTCTGCACCCAAAACAACAGTGGGGTGTTTTTGGATATATGCCTTTTCCTCTTTAGTAAAAGTGATGTTTGCAAAAAGAGCAACAGTGAATAAAAACAGGCTAAGCAATATTCTCATCTATATAAGCTCTCTAAACTCTTCGAGGTGCTCTTGAAATATCTTCACGATCAGAGGGTCAAACTGCTTGCCGCTGCGCTCTATGATATAGGCAGCTGCATCATCAAACGACCATGCTTTTTTATAGACTCTGTCATGTGTCAAGGCATCTAAAACATCTGCAAGCGCAACTATACGACCAAAGATATTAATCTCTTCACCCTTTAGTCCTCGAGGATAACCACTGCCATCCCATTTTTCATGGTGTTCATAGGCAATGATATGAGCCGCTTTTAAAATCTTGCGTGAGGCACCTTGTAAAAATTGGTGTGCTTTTTGCGGATGTGTTTTTATGATTGCAAACTCTTCTTCTGTCAACTTGGAAGGTTTGTTTATAATCTCTGCAGGAATAGCGATTTTGCCGACATCATGCATAGGAGCTGCATGATAGATAACTTTTTCATCCTCTAAAGAGAGACTTGGATGAAAGTGTGCCAAAAGACGAGAAATCTCAGCGATTCGTCGGACATGCTGTCCTGTCTCATCTGAGATTGACTCCAAGATGGCACTGAGCATAAAGATAATCTCTACCTGTGTCTCTTCTAGTTCACTTAAAAATCTTTGTTCTGAAAAAAGCATCTTTTTTTGCAGGGAGATATTGTTATGTTTTAAAATCTCTTTTGCCGTGTAGAGTTCAAGCTGATTGCGCACACGGGCTATGAGCTCTTCTGCTTGAAAAGGCTTGATGATGTAATCAACTCCACCTACACGAAAGCCACGTGAGACAGAGTCTATATCTGCTTTTGCAGTTAAAAAGATAACAGGAATGTCTTTTAGCTTTTCATTTTGTTTCATAAGTTCACATAGACTAAAGCCATCCATACCCGGCATCATGATGTCTAAAAGAACAAGATCAAACTTGTTGTGCTGTAGGAGTTCATAAGCATCTTTACCAGAGATTGCAAAAGAGAAGTCATAATTCTCCTCTTGTAATATATTCATAGCAACCTGAATATTGTCCGCCACATCATCGACAATCAATATCTGATATTTCAACTCCATAACAACACAAACCTTTATTAAAAAATATATTTTAGTATAACATAAATCAACTGTTACGTAGTAAAGTAAAATTACCATTGTTTAAGTGAAATAAAGATATAAATCTACTATGTTAAATAGATTCAGTATAAAAATCAAAATGTTTCTTATTCTTATAGTTACTGTTCTAGCGGTAGCTGTTTTTACATTTATATTTTTTCATACGGTTGAGAGCCTTAAAAAGTACAGCAGTATTGAAGTAAATGTAGAAAAGCTCAAAAGCTCAATGCTGATGTTACGACGACATGAAAAAGATTTTTTATTAAGAAACAGACTTCTTTACAAAGATAAATTTCTCCAAGAGTATCAACATTCGCTCACCCTTGCTGCAACTCTAAGCGAGCAACTCAAAGGTAATGACTATAGAGGAGATGAAGTCGAGAGATATCTTTTTGACCTGAAACTTTACAAAGATGCTTTTATAAAACTTACAAAGGCTATGAGCGAACGTGGACTGGATGAAAAGAGTGGACTTTACGGCTCTTTGCGAAATGCCATACATAAGGTTCAAAACTATGCCAAAGAGCACAACTACACGCTTTTACTTGCCAAAATCTATGAACTAAGAAAGAATGAAAAAGACTTTATGCTCCGAAAAAAGCCCAAATATGTCAAAGAGTTTCTTCAAAACTTTAATAAACTCTCCTCTTTGAAAGTAGATGAGAGTATGAAGAACTATCTGCTTGAATACAAACGGGAGTTTTTAGCCCTTGTTGAAAAAGAGACTTTGTGCGGACTTGATGAAAACTCCGGTCTGCAAGGCAAGATGAGACAAAATGTACATAAAACAGAGCATCTCCTTCAGGTTTTAGAAAAAAATATTGCCAATTTTGAAAAAAAACATGAAAAAAATATGTTTGCACAGATCTATCTGAGCGCTTTTGTCGCTGTAGTGATTGTACTGTTTTTGATTATAGCTATTGCAAATAACATTTTAGACTCTTTGCGTATATTCCAACAAGGATTATTGAATTTTTTTGATTATCTAAACAAAAAAAGAGAAGATATATCGACAATAAAAATAGATAAAAAAGATGAGTTTGCTCAGATGGCCGAACTTATAAACAAGCAGATAGCACAAACAGCAGACTTTATGAAAGAAGAGGAGATAAAACTCAAAGGACTTGCAGAGTTTGATGAACTTACAGGAATCTATAACAGACGAAAATTTAATGATTTGCTGACATACCACATAAATGAGTTTAAAAGATATAAAACAGAGTTTAGTCTTATTTTTATAGATATTGATGACTTTAAAAAAATAAATGATACCTACGGACATGCAGTAGGTGACATAATATTACAAAAATTCGTCCAAATTACAAAAGACAATATCAGAGATGTTGATATTTTTGCCAGATGGGGAGGTGAAGAGTTTATTCTTTTACTTCCAAATACAAATATTGACAACGCCTATATCGCAAGTGAAAAGATAAGAAAGTCAATAGAGAATTATTATAATACCCTTATAGGTTCTTTTACTGTCAGTCTTGGTGTAACTTCCATCACTTCCAAGGGCACCCTGGAGAGTTTGCTAAAAAAAGCTGATAAGGCACTCTATAAAGCAAAAAGAGAGGGAAAAAACAAAACAGTTATTTGCAAAGAGAGCCAATCCTGACCCTTTATAGTGCAAGCTTACGCTTTTTTATCTTTTTTAATGGCTAATTTTGATAAAATCATCTTATGAAAAAAACTCTTATAGCACACTCACCTGACGCCGACGATATCTTTATGTACTACGCCATCAAATTTGGCTGGGTAGGGATGAAAGATGTCCGCTTTGACAACATCGCAAAAGATATTCAGACCCTCAATGAGGATGCCCTAAAGGGCGTCTATGACATTGTAGCCATCAGCTTCGCGCTCTATCCACACATTCGCCAGCAGTATGCACCACTGCGTACTGCTGTTAGTTTTGGAGAGGGCTATGGCCCAAAGATTATCAAGAAAAAAGGCAAAACACTCAAGCGCAACTTCAAAGTAGCACTCAGTGGAGAGCACACTACCAATGCTATGCTCTTTCGCATCGCCTATCCTGATGCACGCATCACTTATATGAACTTTTTAGAGATAGAACAGGCTGTTTTAGATGGTGTTGTCGATGCAGGTGTTCTTATTCATGAATCGATTTTAACATACGCGGATGAACTTGAAGTCGAACGTGAGCTGTGGGATATCTGGCAAGAACTCGCAGGTGATGAACTTCCCCTACCGCTTGGCGGTATGGCAATTCGCCGCTCACTCCCGCTTAACCGTGCCATTGATTATGAAAAGACACTTACAAAAGCTGTCAAAGTAGCGCGTGAGCATAAAGAGCGGCTCTCAAAGATGCTGCTTGAGCGCGATCTCGTACGCATCGATGCAGCGACACTCGATCAGTATCTTGAGCTCTATGCAAATGATGACTCCATAGAGATGAATGAAACGCAATACAAAGCGATTGATAAACTCTTTGAGATAGGATACAAACACGGTTTTTATGATGCACCTGTGAAAATTGAAGACTATCTTATTCCTACAGAGTATGAAGATCTAAGGAATTCATAGATGGAAGCAAAACTCATAGCACTTGGTGTTGAGACATTTCAGATAGCACTCTATCTAGCTCTTCCCGGGCTGCTTGTAGGTATGCTTCTTGGTCTTGCTGTGAGTATCTTTCAGGCAACTACACAGATAAATGAGATGACCCTCTCTTTTATCCCAAAAATCATCGGTGTTGTTATCATCATTGTCCTTACAATGCCATGGATGCTTAACGAAATAACCGATTTCTCCATTCATGTATTTTCCATGATACCTGAGTTTATTGAGTGATGCAGACAAAAAATATTGACTTTTCCAAATACTCCTCTTTTAAGATAGGTCCAACAGTTGATGTAGCCCTCATTGACAAAACAACACAGCCACAAGATATCAAAGATTACTACCTTATCGGGGCTTGTAACAATGTTCTCATCAGCAACAACCCTCCGCCACTCGTTACTCTCTCAAAAGAGTTTGACTACATCAAAGAAGATGATGACAAACTCATCATAGGAGCAGCCACACCCTCTGGGAAGATAGCATCCTATGTTAAAAAACACAACATTGCCAATTTTGAGTTTCTCTCTCATCTACCGGGCAAACTTGGTGGTCTTGTCTTTATGAATGCAGGACTTAAAGAGTATGAGATATTTAACCATCTCTTAGAAGTACAAACTCTCTCACGCAGCTACAAAAAAGAGGAACTCTCCTATGGTTACCGATACACAGATATATCTGAGCCTATTTTAGAAGCTACATTTGAGCTCTCACGCGGTTTTGATGAGACAAAAGTTGCAATGTTTAAAAAGATGCGAGCAAACCAACCATCCACTCCAAGTGCAGGGAGCTGTTTTAAAAATCCTCAAGGTGATTATGCAGGAAGACTCATCGAAGCAGTTAGACTCAAAGGCTATCTAAGAGGCGATATGTGCTTTAGTTTAGAGCATGCGAACTTTTTAGTTAACAATAAAAAAGGAAGCTTTGAAGATGGACTCTGGCTTATCAATGAGGCACAAAAAAGAGTCTATGAAGAGTTTGGAAAAGTTTTGGAGCTGGAGATTCAACTCTTAGATAAAGAGTTTATGCGCAAGCAGAGCTCACGCAAAGAAAACAGAGATTAAAAACGAAGCATTACACCCGCATAAAATCCTGAAAAATCAATATTCATTTTTGTTTTATCATCATCGGTTTTAATATCGAACTTTTGTACTCGATAACCTAGCTCAACACCTGGCTGAATGACATTAAAATCAAAAGTATAGTCAACTTTTGCTCTAAAATCATACACTGTTGAACCATCATATGTTACATACTTTCCGTCTGCTTCAAGCCCTAGTCCTGTTCCTGGAACTTCAACACGTCCGCGAGCATAAGCCAGAGGAATAACTAACGTATCCGTATCATGATAATCTCCGACACTTCCCAAGGAAAGTATCTCTACCCCGTTTGCTGTGTAAGAAGCATCTACTACTTTAATATCAATACCCACATCAACAGTTGTCCACATCAGGTTGTCCAAAAGATTATAGTATGGAATGATGTCATACTGCTTTAGTTCATAATGAGCTGTTGTTGTTGCACCTAAAGTATCAAAATCTTTGAAGCGACCATTTACAAGTCCTTCATCTTTTACATCACAATACTCTAAACGTAAATTTGGCACTAATGGAACAGGATGTTTGATAAGCATCCAGACATAGGCATCACTGCTTTTCTTTTCATCAGACTTGTACTTCCCTGTTGCTCCGGTACTATCTGAGTAAGACCCTGTACCACTTGGTTTGTAGTCCCAAACACCGCCACCCATCTCAACACGTACAAAATCTGCATTCAATTGCGATAGCAAAAGAGAAGATGTCAAAAGACCCATCGTAAGAATTTTTTTCATAACAGAATACTCCATAATCAAACTTTTGAATATTATATCAGAGTTCTTTTTTGTATTGCTTAAGTAAAGTAAATAGTGAATAAAGAAGAAAAAGATACCCAGAGTAAAACTCTGAGCATCAAATGAAGGAGAAATAAAATGAGACTTAACTCATCTTACTTACTTGCCACCAATGGCGGCAAGTAAATTAAGTCGGACACCTTAATTTTTAAAAAACTTTGTAATAGGAGAAATTACTTTTTAGCTGCTTCGATCGCTGCGTCGTATTGTGGTTCTTCAGTGATCTCTGGAACGATCTCTTTGTAAGTTACGATTCCGTTTTCATCAACTACGAAGATAGCACGTGCAGTTACACCAGCAAGTGGAGAACCACCTAAAAGTACACCATAAGCGTTAGCAAAATCTTTGTTTCTAAAATCTGAAGCAACAGTTAGTTTGTCGATTCCTTCTGCTGAACAAAAACGTCCTGCTGCAAATGGTAAATCCATTGAAACTACAGTAGTTTTAACACCCTCAAGCTCTGCAGCTTTAGCGTTGAAGTTACGAGTCTCAGTTGCACATACACCAGTATCTAGTGAAGGAACAACGATGATAAGTTGTTTAACGCCTTGAGCACCACCAACTTTAACATCACCTAAACCATCAGAGTTTACTACTGTTACCTCAGGAGCTTTATCTCCAACATTTACTTCATTACCTAATAACTCTACGTCTGTACCTTTGAATTTAGTCGTTGCCATATTCAAATCCTTTTATTTTTTTACGCTTATGCGCTTTGATGGCAGAAGTATATTTTAAATCGGATAATAATTGTCTTATTTAACAAACAACTGTTTTCAACTAAGTTTCAGTTAAGCTTATTGTTTACGCCCTCATCACTAACAACACGATTTCTTCCACTCTCTTTAGCCATATAGAGATATTCATCTGCTCTTTTAAGCAGTGTTGATGTCGTATCTTCTTCTTTTATCTCGGTAACACCAAAACTACAGGTTATTTTTTGCTCTATTCCAAAATGCTCACTCTCTATACTTTTTCGTAGTTTATTTGCAACACGAACAGCTTCATTTAAAGGTGTTTTTGGAAGAATGACAATAAACTCTTCCCCACCCCATCTTCCAAATATATCACTCTCTCGTATGTTATTACTGACAATTTTGGCTATGTTTTGCAGAACAAAGTCTCCAATATCGTGCCCATAGGTATCATTGACATTTTTAAAATAATCTATGTCAAAAAATATAATACTGAAAGTCTCCTGGTAGCGTTTATATTCATATATTTTATTGGAGAGAACTCTATTTATGCCGTATCTGTTATATATCTTTGTCAGTGCATCATGTGTTGCTTGATCTTCAATACTTTTTTGCTTTTTCTTGATATAAAAAAGATATGCCATAAGCATAAAAGAGATCAAAAGAATGACAAAGGTCAAAACGCCAAACAGTGCTCTTGTTTTACCTAAAAGCAGTTCTAAAAATGTATCAAACTTATAATGCACGATATATGCCACCGTTTTTGCATCTAGATTTTTTACCGCTAAGAAAGTTACAACAATCTCTCTTTCATTGTATATATCTTCATCAAAGAAGTAAACAGCAAAGCTCTCTCCTTTTTGCAGTCTGTCTTGAACTTCAGGAGCTATTTTTTTATTAAGAGCATATATTTTTGCAAGTCGCAACTCCATAACATCTTGTAAAGTGGCTTTGTCATATAAAAAATCTCTAAATTCACTCTGTGTATAATGAGAATGCTCACTTTTAAAAAGCTTTTCATCTGCAACTTTTTTACTCACTAAGAACAGATAAGAGCTTGAGTCTATAGAGAGCAAAGTTCTTTGCAATGCCAAAAACGAGTAGGATATCTCAACGGTGCCTACAAACTCATTCTTGTAAAAAAGAGGAAAAACATTTCTAAAACCATTAAAAATTCTACCCTCTTCATAGCAACTTATAGGAACCAGATTTTCATTGACATAACGAATAGACTCTCGTGCATTCCATAAAGAGTCTCCATATCTATCAGGCTTGTGAAAACGTAAAAAACTGATGGCCTTAGGAAGATGAAAGTGAAGTTGTCTTACTCCATAGTGTTGAAAGTAGCTATAATTTTCTTGCAATAGTACATAGAGTCTATCTCGAAGACGTGCCAGTTCTTTTGTATCTTTGCTGTGAGACGCCGCATACATTATCTCTTTTGTTTGTGGAGTATTTACACCCTTGTCAAAAAAGATTTTGGCAATATTGCTCATCTGAATGATAGCCATTTTTGTATGTATCTGCGTATCTTTCGTTTCAATAGCAAGATAGTCTGAGACATCCTTTTTTTTGTTCAACGCTACACCAACAGCAGCCAATATCTCAAAAAAAACGAAAAAGAGTACAACCAAGTAAAAAACGGTTTTATATGTATTAAAAAAGTTTTTTAAGGACATCTTCAAATCTCTCTTTGCTGTCTATATCCACTCTCTCTAAAACAACAGCTTTTAATTGAAAATCTACCTGTGTATCA
Source organism: Sulfurimonas sp. (assembly GCA_027063745.1). Taxonomy (GTDB): domain Bacteria; phylum Campylobacterota; class Campylobacteria; order Campylobacterales; family Sulfurimonadaceae; genus Sulfurimonas. Next base: position 2,563 of record JAMORG010000076.1, on the reverse strand, counting down.
GCTAAAATCTTTTTTAAACTTTGCGTGAGCTCTTCTTGATCGCATCCTCTGTTATAAGTAACAAAAAAATTATCCCCATAAAATCTATACAATTTAGCATCTTCTTTATAACAGGCTTGTAGAAGTGCAGCAATCTTTCTTAAAAGTTCGTCTCCTTTGTGCCAACCATGATTTTTATTGTATTGATGGAAGTTATGAAGTGATATCCATATTGCATATTTAAAATCTTTAATATTATAAATTTCAGAACGTAGATAATATTCACTGTAAAGATTGGTTAAAGCATCTTTATAAAAATAACTAAAGCGCTCTTTTTCCAATAGTGTTTGAGGGTTTTGGTGGTGTGCATCATCAATCTCTACATCACGGAGTGCTTTGAGTGCTGCTTTGACAACTGTAGGATTAAACTGCTTACCAGAAAGTAGTGATATCTCCTCTAATGCCTCAGCAACACTTTTTCTTCCTTTGTAGATTCTGTCTGTTGTCATCGCATCAAAAGAGTCTGCCAACATCAGTATTTGAGCTAATATTGGTGTCTCATCTCCTAAAAGCCCTCTCGGATACCCACTACCATCATAATGTTCATGATGATCTCTTACTATCTCTTTTATCTCATCAAAAATACTGATATCTTTAAGCATCTCATAGCTTATAACCACATGCTCTTGAATAAGTGCATACTCCTCTTTTGTCAGCTTGGTAGGCTTTAAGAAGACAGAATCAGGAATGGCAATTTTTCCAATATCATGCAACATCCCCGCACGATGCACAATATGACGCTCCTGCTCACCAAAGCCCATCTCTTCTGCAATCCTCTGAGCATAATTGGCAACTCTTTGAGAGTGACCCGCAGTATAGGTATCTCTTTTTTCTACAACATTGATAAGCCCATAAATATACTGCTCATACAAGAGCTCTTTTTCATCTATATAGTCAGAGATTTTCTTTTTAAAGAGACGAATGCCCAAAATACCCAAAACCCAGATGATAAAAAAGAATACACTTACAAGCAGACTGTTTTTAAAAGCATCGCTATAAAGAGACTCCATAGGAATGGCAACACTCACACCTCCACGAATATCACCTACTTGGTACCCTTGAAAAGCATGACACTTAAGACAAGATTTTTTTGTAACAAGCGGGTTCATTAGACGAAAATACTCTTTATTGTCTATTTTTTGAAGCTCATAAAACTGCTTGCGTGAGTGTTCTATATTATCGAGTGCTTGAGTCTCCCACTCATCTGGTTGATTTTTTGGATTTAAAAGCTTTTTACTTGTAAGATGTGTCTCTACTCCATAAAGTTTTTTATAATCTTTCATCATCTGAGAAAGAGTATAGGCACCATTCATAAGAGTATATTGACGCCCATTTACACTAAAGTCTCTGTTTTTAATATGAGCAAGGTAAGGATTAGGTGGTGTTCTTTTGGTAACGGGCACATAGACACCACCATGCGATGCGACCCAGCTTCTGTATGCAAGGTCTTTATTGACACTTGTTTTTGCCTCATGCAGGGCAATATCTTTGGCATATTTATAATTTCTATGAATAATAATAGCTAAAATTGTAATAAGCAGCAGTGTCCAACTGATATAAAGGATATTGGATATAAAAAATAAAAACTTACGTTTTGTCTGCATCACTTATCCTTCAAGTTAGGACAATTCTAATAAGTTTTTTCTTAAAGTTTGCTTCTTGGCACAACATCTAGTTCTTCTAAAGAACTAAATATTTTTTCTTTATACATATCAATAGCTACTCTTCCTATCATTGCCGCATTATCAGAGCAGTAGCGTAATTCACTCAACAATAGTTTTGCATTATAAGGTTTTAGCAGCTGCTCTATCTGCTCACGCAGATAGAGATTGGCACTCGCACCACCAACAATGGCAAAGTTTTTTGGCGGATGTGATTTGAAGTACTTTTTGAGCTTCATAGTCAAATGTCTTGTTGCGATATGCTCAAATGATGCCGCTATATCTTTGTACTTCTCTTTATCATCTCCTGCCTCCTCTACTGCCAAGCGTACTGCATTTTTAAGTCCCGAATAGCTAAAGGCGATAAGCGGAGACTGATGCAGAGGCACTGTAAAGTTATATGCCTCACGATTGCCATCTTTTGCCAGCTCTTGAATAAGCGGTCCTCCGGGATACCCTAGCCCCATCATCTTGGCAACCTTGTCAAAACTCTCCCCAAAGCTGTCATCCATACTCTTGGCAACCGTCTCTATCTCACGCAGACTCTTTACTTCCATCACCTGTGTGTGCCCGCCAGAGACCAAAAGTACAGTAAGTGGAAACTCTGTCTCTTTTTCTATAAAGAGCGAATAGATATGTCCTATAAGGTGATTTACCCCAATGATGGGAATGTTAAGCGCAACAGCTACGGCCTTTGCCATCGTTACGCCCTCTACCAGAGTAACTGCCAGTCCGGGAGAAGAGGTAACGGCTACTGCTTTTAGCTTGTCAAAGTATGGTTCACACTCAGCCAGAATTTTTGGCAGTGCTTCTGCATGAAGACGAGCTGCAAGTTCTGGGACAACACCACCATAGACAGAGTG
>JAMORG010000075.1 GCA_027063745.1 Sulfurimonas sp. | reverse complement strand
AAAAAAAGCTTTTTATAGGATAAAAAATGATAAATGAAAAAATAAAACAGAGATTGATTATAGAAATTCGTAAAGCATACTATGGAGCACAGAGGTACAATGTCAAGTCAACTTTCGCACTTTTATATCATGAAAAAGAGCTGCTTGTTGATAAATTGGGGAAAATTGTCAGAATGAGCGATCATCTCTTAAAGATTGATGAAAATCACTATTTTATTAACTTTGTGCATACAAATCATACTCAGGCATTTAAAGCGGCTCAGAACCTTCTTCATGCTCTGGATTCACATTTTAATGATAATAGTTCTGCAATTGCTATAGATACCTTTGATGTAAAGCAACCGGCGAACCTTGTTATAAATCGTCTGGAACAAATTTTAAAAGAAGTAAAAAAGAATCCTTATAACCGCATCGATGATGAAAATATTTTAAATGAGATTATCTAAGGAAGTGGTGCCGACACGAGGATTTGAACCCCGGGCCTGCTGATTACAAATCAGCTGCTCTAGCCAACTGAGCTATGTCGGCAGATATTGTAAGAATCAAACCTAATGAAAGGCTTATTTTTTTAATTAGCTGTGCTTAAGTTTTTAACGAAGCATATCTCAATAACCTTTATGGATACCTCATATGTGAGTTGAAAAATTAAGTGCAGATAATAAAAAAGAAGTGGCGCGGTGGACGAGATTCGAACTCGCGACCCCCTGCGTGACAGGCAGGTATTCTAACCAACTGAACTACCACCGCAACCGTAAATAAATGGTGGGCACTACTGGACTCGAACCAGTGACATCTACCTTGTAAGGGTAGCGCTCTACCAACTGAGCTAAGCGCCCATCTAAAATGGGAAAAAACTAACACCAAGATTGGCGACCCCTAAAGGATTTGAACCTTTGTTACTACCATGAAGTGATAGTGTCCTTGGCCACTAGACGAAAGGGTCACTTTCATTAACAAAGGGGTTAATAAATGGTGGGCACTACTGGACTCGAACCAGTGACATCTACCTTGTAAGGGTAGCGCTCTACCAACTGAGCTAAGCGCCCGTTTTAAACTAAAAATGGCGCGGTGGACGAGATTCGAACTCGCGACCCCCTGCGTGACAGGCAGGTATTCTAACCAGCTGAACTACCACCGCATATTTAGTTTAAAATGGTGTCCCGTGATGGATTCGAACCATCGGCCACATCATTAAAAGTGACGTGCTCTACCAGCTGAGCTAACGAGACAGTAAGTCTTCTCTGTGTTAAGAGGCCGAAATTATAGACAAATACTTTTTGAATGTCAAGAGATTTTGTAAAAAATTTAAAAAAAAGTCTCTCTATCCAGTAAAATCAGCATTTTTATGGCCATTAATGCACTTTGATGCTGCACATAGTTTCTATCTCCTGCAAATAAAAAGTGTCGCTCTTCATGATGAGTTTTACTTCTTACTCCAATATATACTGTCCCTACCGGTTTCTCTTTTGTTCCGCCTGTATCTCCTGCTATACCACTGATAGAGAGTGCATAATCAGCCTGACTCACATTTAAAGCACCTTCACTCATCTCTGCAACCACCGCACTGCTTACCGCCCCGTTTTCAACAAGTATCTCCTGTGAGACGGCAAGCCAGTTCTCTTTAAGTGCATTTGAATAAGTCACCAAAGAGCCATCGAGTATCTTTGAAGCACCATTGTGCTTTGTAAAGTAATAGGCTAGCAATCCACCGGTACAACTCTCTGCAAAAGTGACCTTTTTACCTTTATGCGAAAGTCTATCTATTATATATTCTATAACATTGGAGGATGCTATGAGTTTTTTTGGCAGCAGTTTTTTTGCAGCATGAATAAACTTGGAGATATCTCCATACTTGTTGCTAGAGATATTGACACATACCCATTCATCTACATAGTAGGTCATCTCTAAAGTAACATCATAAGTCTGAGCCAAAGGGTTTAAGATAGTCTGTAGGTCTTCTATCTTCTCTTCAAATATATGAACAAAAGCGTGTGCCATATCATCACTCAGTAATATTTGTGGCATCTTTTGCCCTTCATCAAGATGCATTACATTGACATATGTACTCTTATACTCAAGCAGATATGTCCCCTCATCATAAATCGTTGCTCCCTGAGGGATAAGCATACCATCTTTTAACACCTGATTGTCTGCGGTAATCGTGCAAAGAAGTTTTCCTATGGTTGAGAAGTTTTGTTTACTTGTAATAATCAAAAATCTGCTTTTTGTCTGCAGAAGTTCTTCAAGGTACAAAAAGAGTGCATTGTCACTCTCTTTATAATAACTCACACTATCTACAAAACCCAAACTTTTTTCAATATTTCGCAGAGCGTATGAGCGAAGCGGTTCATTGTTTCTAAACTTATTTCCAATAAATAAAACATCTAATTTCATAGTGACAAACTCTCTTTTTTTCAATATATACGCAAGCTATTATAACATTTTATAAGAGTTTAATTACATTAAAGATATAATGCAAAACTTTTTAAATACAATTTGGGGCTGAGATGGACTACAAAGATACACTACTTTTACCAACAACAACGTTCGCTATGCGCGGCAATCTAATTAACAACGAACCAAAACGCTATGCGGCATGGGATGCAAAAAAAGTTTATCACAAGATGAAGCAAAAACGTGCGGGGGCTGAGAGTTTTACACTCCATGACGGACCTCCGTATGCAAATGGACATATCCACATCGGTCATGCACTCAACAAAGTCTTAAAAGATATCATTATAAAACACAACTATTTTAACGGAAAGTCTGTCCGTTTTACTCCGGGTTGGGACTGTCACGGTCTACCAATCGAGCAACAAGTTGAGAAAAAACTTGGCGGTAAGAAGAAAAAAGAGCAGCTTGAAACTGCCGAGATTCGTAAGCTTTGTCGTGAACATGCTGCGAAGTTTGTTGACATTCAAAGAGATGAGTTCAAAACACTTGGAATCATTGCTGATTGGGAGAAGCCTTATGTAACTATGGACTTTCGCTTTGAAGCAAACATTTTTAGAACACTCTGTGATGTAGCAAAAAAAGGGCTTCTTGTAGAACGTAGCAAACCTGTCTTTTGGTCATGGGCAGAGAGAACGGCTCTTGCTGAAGCTGAAGTTGAGTATGAAGACAAAGAGGACTACTCTATCTTCATCGCATTTGAGCTAAGTGACAATGCAAAAGCAAAACTTGGCATAACAGGCAAAGCAGCTCCGGTTATCTGGACGACAACACCATGGACTATCCCTGCAAATACAGGTATCTCACTCAATCCTAATGAGAAGTATGTACTTACTACTGATGGTTTTATTGTAGCAAAAGAACTTCTAAACTCTTTAGTAGAGCGTGAAGTACTCAGTGGTACAGTAGCAAAAGAGTTTGATGCAAAAGAGTTTGAAAACCTCGTAGCTATCAACCCTCTCAATGGCAGAGAGTCTCGCTTGGTTCTTGGTGAGCATGTTCTCATTGACAATGGTACAGGGTGTGTTCACACAGCCCCTGGTCATGGTGAAGATGACTACCGTGTCGGACTTGTATATGACCTCGAAGTTGTTATGCCTGTAGATGAGACCGGATGTTACGATCAAACTATCGTGCGTGAGAAGCTCATTCCAAATGCTGAAGATTTCCTTGGTCGCCATATCTTCAAATCTAACGAAGACCTCATCGAACTTATGGGAAATGCAGTACTTAAGGTTGAGAAGTTTACTCACTCATACCCACACTGCTGGAGAAGTCATACACCACTTATCTATCGTGCTACTAAACAGTGGTTTATCTCTGTAGATGGTACTCCTGAAGGCGAAGATAAAACGCTGCGTGAGATAGCACTCAGTGAAGTAGAAAAAACGAAGTTCATTCCTGAGACAGGACGCAAGCGTCTTACTTCTATGGTAGAAAACAGACCAGACTGGTGTATCTCTCGTCAGCGTGACTGGGGTGTACCTATTGCCTTCTTTAGAGTAAAAGCGACAGGTGAAGTCATTCTTGATGAGAAGGTACTTAACTTTGTAGCGATGATTTTTGAGATGCAGGGAAGTGATGCATGGTACTCTATGGACATTGCTCAGCTTCTCTACCCAGGATGTGAGTACAAACCGGAGGAGCTTGAAAAAGTTACCGATATTTTAGATGTATGGTTTGACTCAGGTTCTACTTGGAATGCAGTACTTAAATCTCGTAACTATGATGCAGGTAACTACCCGGCAGACCTCTATGTAGAGGGTTCAGATCAGCACCGTGGATGGTTCCAGTCATCACTCTTTTTAAGTACAGCGGTTCAGCATAAAGCACCATACAAAGGTGTGCTCACGCATGGCTTTACGGTCGATGAAAAAGGTGAGAAGATGTCTAAGTCCAAAGGCAATGTTATCGCACCGGAAAAAGTACTCAAAGAGTATGGTAGTGAAATACTTCGCCTCTGGGTTGCATCATCTGACTACCAGGGAGACCTTAAGATCTCTCAAGGCATTCTAAAACAGACATCTGAGAACTATCGTAAACTCAGAAATACATTCAGAATCATGCTTGCAAATATCAATGACCTCGAAGAGCTCACGCAAGTCAATGCTATGGGTGATTTGGACAAATGGATACTCAGTGAAGCAAGTCGTGTTTTAGCAGAGGTTCACAAACACTTTAGCGAGTATAACTTTGTAAACGGTATGAGCGTGCTCAACAACTTCATCGTAAATGAGCTTAGTGGTATGTATATCGATATGACAAAAGACAACCTCTACTGTAATGCAAAAGACTCAACGCGTCGTCGTGCAAGTCAGAGTGCTATGGCTATGATCACAAAAACACTCCTTACACTGATGGCTCCTATTCTTACCTATACTACAGATGAGATTGTAGAGAATGCTCCAGCAGTCATCAAGCAAGATGCTGAAGATATCTTCGATATGACACACCAAGAGCTTCCAGCAGTAGAGGCTCCGTTTGATGCTGCATATATGGTAAAAGCACGTGAAGGTTTTGGTAGTGTTGTTGATGCTCTTAAAAAAGAGAAAGTTATCAAGTCAACTCTTGAGCTTATCATCTATACTGAATCAAAAACAGTTCTTGATATGGATACAACAGATGCTGAAGATTGGTTTGTGGTCTCTGGAATTTTTGAAGACAAACCAGAAGAAAATGAACTTGGAAGCTTTAAAGTGGATGATGACACATTTACAATAGCAAAAGCAACAGCTCACAAATGTCCACGCTGTTGGAAGTACCAATCAGAGGCAGAAGATAAACTCTGTAAGAGATGTGAGGAAGTTGTAGGTGCCTAACTTCAGCGAACCTGT
>JAMORG010000074.1 GCA_027063745.1 Sulfurimonas sp. | reverse complement strand
TTTATTGTTAATGGTACGGAGTATCAGCTTGACAGAGGTGAAACAACAACAATAACTATAGAAACTAAGGCTGATGAAGATGGTAATGTAAAACTTGAATTTGATAGTGATATTACCGGAGGTGATGAAGGTGTTGAGATATCAAACCTTCAAGTTGTAACGACAGATGATAATTGGGTTGTGCTATCTTCTGAAGAGATTGCAAATGCAGAGAATGATACCTTTGAAATAACGAAAGAGTTTTTAGAAGATATTGATAGCAAGGATGAACATAAAGAGCATGAACATGGTCCCAAAGGTCATCATGGTAAAGGTCATCATAAAAAAGATGACCATGAGGATAAAGAACATGATCATGACAAAAAAGATCATCACGAAAAAGATGAACATGATCATGAGAAAAAAGATCATCATGAAAAAGATGAACATAAAGAGCATGAACATGGTCACAAGGGTCATCATGGTAAAGGTCATAAAGATGAAGAAGATCAAGATGAAAATGAAGCTAACGAGAAAGATGATAATATTGATGGCGGCATAGGCTTTGATACTTTGGTCGCTTCTGATAATCATATGAATATAGATTTGAGTCAATTAGAAGGTAAAGTCTTTAATATTGAAGCTATCAATTTGAATGACGGTGAGAATAAACTGACAAATATTAAACTTGAAGATGTCTTAGATATTACTGATGAAAATAATGTATTACGCATTGAAGGTGGTGAAAGTGATACGATCACTCTTAATACAGAAGGAAAAGATGCTGAGTGGAAATTAGGTGATTTTAAAACAGATAATGAGACAGGGGAGAGTTATCAAGAAGTAACAGGAACACTTGATGGTGATACTATTACATTAGAGATAAGTTCTGATGTACATATTGATGAGAGTTAAGATATTAATAATAAAACAAGTGCAACTCTATCATTGACATGAAGTTTGGTGAAAATCGAACTTACATGTGCTTTTACAGTACGTGTAGTTATATCTAACTTTTTGGCAATAGCATCATTTGTCAAACCTTCTAAGATCAGCAAAAGAACCTCTTTTTCTTTTTCTGTGAGTCTGTGTTCTATAATTTCTTGTGCTTCTGTTGAAAGTTTTGACTTTTGAGTTGTTTGTGCAAGGGCTACAGTTAACTCAGGATAGGTCCATATTTTTTTAGAAGCTACTGTTTGTATCATTTGTTTATAGTGGATTTTTAGCATTCTGGAGTTTCCGTAAGCCTTTATGCCATGAGAAATAAGTTGCTTTCCTGTAAGTATTTCAGGTATCTTCTCCAGCACTATTAAATTGTCACAAAGTTGGTCTGAGGAGATGAGTTTGTTTATCTCAGAAGCATAAGAGTCGTAGTCAGCGATTATTAGCGCTTCTGTATGTTCTTTGAGGAATTTTTTACATTCCTCAAGATTCTCAGTAATAATCAACTCATTTTCATCATCTTTTTTATTCCACTCTTGCAGTAGGTTTATATCATTGCTTAAAAGTACTATTTTCATCTTATCTCTCCGTGAAAATATACTGTTTGGATTTTAAAATAGGTTTTAAAATATACTGCATAACTGTTTTTTTACCGGTTACAATGTCTACAGAAGCGGTCATTCCAGGAATGATGCGTAAAGGGTGTTCTTTTGAGCCTAGATAGTTCTTCTCTGTTTCAACATGGATAAGATAAAAGGTATTACCCTCTTTGTCTGTAATGGTATCTGGAGAAATATTGATTACCTTCCCTTTTAGCCCTCCATGAATAGAGAAGTCATAAGCTGATATCTTGACCATAGCCTCTGCACCAGGATGAATAAAAGCAATATCACTCGGTTTTATTTTGATCTCAAGATAGAGTTTGTTGTTAAGTGGAACGATCTCTACAAGATCAGCTCCAGGTTTTACAACACCACCTACCGTGTGAACAAAGAGTTTTTGCACAATTCCGTGGACAGGTGAGACAACCATTGTACGCTTTACTTGATCATTGTAAGCAACTTGCTGGGTCTTGAGTCTTGCTATCTCAGCTGTTACTTCATTGAGCTCTTTTTTAGCCTTGTTGATAAACTCCTGTTTTGCTTCTATACGTTTGTTTCGATACTCCTGTATAGAGGCTTCAAGTCTTGGCAGAGAGAGTTTTGCCGCTTCAATATTGTTGAGTATGCCGTTTGCCTCACGTTTTAGTTTTAAAAAGTCTACTCTCGATTTTACACCCTCACGCACCATAGGTTCTGTCATAGCTATCTCTTCATTAACAAATGAGAGTGATTTTTTAAGAGAGCGTATCTTTGCTTTTGCCTCACGCAGCTCCTGTTTTCTTTGCTCTATCTGTTGTACTATCGCATTGTCTTTGGCTTGAAACTCCAGCTTGTCAGACTCATAGAGTTTACGAGCAAGCTCTATCTGTTTTTTAAGCTCAAGATCATCTGTCTTCATACCTTTAAAGGGGAGTTCATTTGCCTCACTATAAAGACGCAGGCGTTTTGCTAGAAGTTCATTGTATGTCAGTTTGTTTGTTTGGCTGCTAGAGGTGGTTTTTGCATTGTTGATTTTAATGAGTGGTTGATTTTTTTGAACCTCGTCTCCTTCATGAACAAGTATCTCTTCAATAATTCCGCCTTCAAGGTTTTGAATTATTTGATTTTGTCCATAAGGAATTACTTTACCACTACCACGGGTAATCTCATCTATCTCTGCAAAAGATGCCCAAATAATAAAAATAATAGCAGTAATAATCCATAGTTTTATAACTCTGCTTATGCGACTAGGAGATTGCTCTAACATAGCAGCACTCAAGGAGTTCATAAACTCATAATCTTTTTCGTTATATTCAGGTTTGTTACTGTTTTTCATTGCTAGAACCTTCCCCACGTAGCTGTTGGAGTGCTTTTTCTTTTGGTGCATCTATAATGATTTGTCCCTCATTCATTACGATTATACGATTTACTATCTCTAGTAGGTTCATCTTTTGTGTTACAAGCAGAACTGTTTTGTCTTTAAGCGCATTTTTGAGGTTTTGTAGTACTTTTGCCTCTGTCATTTGATCCATGGCACTTGTTGGTTCATCCATGAGAATTATCGGGGTATCAACTACAAATGCACGAGCAATGCCAATGCTTTGACGTTGACCTCCTGAGAGACCTGTACCGCGTTCACCGACTTTAAGCTCATAGCCTTTAGGATGTTTTTTTATAAAGTCATGAGTTCCACTAATTGTTGCAGCTTTAAGAACTGTTCCATCTGTTGCGTGAGGAGCTTTAAAGCGAATATTGTCTTTTACAGTGCCTTTAAATAGGGTTACATCTTGAGAGACATAGGCAATGTGTTTGCGTAGATCTGCAGGGTCAATTTGTTTTATGTCAATACCATCAATAAGAATTTGTCCGGAGTCTGGTTCATAAAGACCAAGGAGTAGTTTTTCTACGGTACTTTTACCTGAACCTATACGACCTATGATTGCTATCTTATCCTTTGGATTGATAGTAAAAGAGACATTTTTGAGCGCTGGTATATCTGCACCAGGATAGGTGAATGTAACATCTTTAAACTCAATGTGTCCGCTAAATTCCGGCATCTGATGAAACTGTTTTCCTTCAGGGCGCTCACTCGGTTGAGCGATAATGTCATTGAGCATCTCATACGACATCTTTGCATCTTCATAGTTAGTGATAAGTGATGCAACCTGACCCATAGGAGCAAGTGTTCTTCCTGTTAAAATAACTATGGCAATAAGCCCACCCATTGAGAGTTCAAAGTTTTGGATTTTATATACACCCACAACAATGATAATAACAGTATTGAGTTGGATTAAAAACTGAGTAATTGTAGGGATAGATGCAGAGATGATTCTTGATTTTAGACTTCGGCTTGCAATCTCTCCTGTGGCTTCTTCCCATCTCCACTGTGTACTTCCGAGTGCACCAAGTGATTTTAGGGTTTCAAGATTACTGAGTGTCTCAATTAAAATAGAGTTCTTTTTTGCACTCGCTTTGTGTGTGGACTCTATGCTCTCTCTGAGTGGTTTTTTGATAAACAGTGCATAGCTGATGATTAAAATAATAGTAATAATAGGAACAAAGACTATCGTACCTCCAATATAGGCAATAACTGCAAGAAATATAATAGTAAAAGGCAGATCAATGATAGCTGCCATTGTTGCATTTGTTAAAAAGTTACGAATAGTGTCAAAGTCTTTTAATTTACTAGCAAGTGCCCCAACAGAAGAGTTGATACTTGACATCTTGAGTGAGAGAATCTTCTCAAAGATGATAGAGGACATAATGATGTCACTCTTTTTTGCTGCGGTTTCCAAAAGATAGGTACGTGAGAACTTGGCAAAAGTATCGATGATATAGACAATAACAACACCAATGGCAAATACCCAAAGTGTCTCAATGGCATTGTTTGGAACAACTCTGTCATAGACATTCATGGTAAAAAGAGGTGATGCCAAGACAAAAAGGTTGATAAGGAGCGATGCATATAAAACATCTTTGTAAATTGGCAGTGAGAGTTTGAGTGTTGACCAAAACCAGTGTTTTTGTTTGAGATTTAGGTTACGTTCATTTTCATCCTCTTCATTATCAAACATCTCCTTGAGCATAAAGCCGTAGCCGATGTACTCATCTTCAAGATCTTCAATATCAACCCACTGCTCAATTGGTTCTTCTGCAGGCATGATGATCTTTACCTGGCTTCTGTCTTTATTAAACTTCTCTAAGATACAGGCACCTTGATTTGACAAGAGCAGAATCATCGGAAGTTGTAGGTTTGAGATCTGTTTAAGTGGTCGTCGCACGAGAGAAGACTTTAGACCTGCTCGAGCAGCTGCACGTGAAAAAAGACCTTTTGATTTGTTGATAGAGAAAAGTTCAGGAGTCTCTGCCCCAGGTTCTACAGGAAGTCCGGCTGTCAGCGCTTCTGCCGAGTATGGCTTATGATACTTCTTTGTAAAGAGAACAAGTGCATCCAGCAGGGCATCGATTTTAAAATTATCTACTTCTGTTAAAAACATCATCTACCTCTCTTGTGTGCTGTTAAATGTACGTTTTCATATATCTCTTTGTTCGCTTGCGGATGAATTAATGTTTGTGGAAGAAGAGACATTGCATCGAGTATTTGGAATTTGGCTGTTAGAATTTCATATCTATTAATGATTAGTTGTGCCTTGGCACGAATAAAGTCATTTTGTGAAGAGAGCAGGTCAAGAAGCGATCGTCGTCCAAGATCATACTCTTTTGCATAGAGTTTGAGCGTCTTTTTTGAAAAATCTTTATACTCTTGCAGGTAGAGTCTCTGCTCTTGGAGTTTTGTGTGTGAAGCCCAGGCAAGGTCGAGATTTTTTTTGATTTCACGTTGTACATTTTGCATATTTTGAACTTCTTGAAAGATTTGAATCTCATTTTTTTCTACGGTTGCTTTGTCAGCAAAACCGTTAAAGAGGTTGTATGAAAAGTATGCCATAGCACGAAATCTGTCATAACTTCTCTCTGTTGCAGAACTATTGTTGTTGAGTGATTGTGATATATCTATATCAACTTTTGGGTAGTAGAGAGATTGATTCTCTTTTTTAAGAGCTTTTGCCAGATTGAGATTATAATGGGCTATTAAAAGAGATGGATTGTGCTTGAGTGCAAATTCAAAGCTCTCTTTTTTTGTTTTTGGTAGATCGATATTGAGGTCTTTAGTATCTTCAAGTTCAAAAGGCTTAACAGACTTTCCTAAAAGCTTCTCAAGATTGTATTGAGCGTTTAAGAGAGCATTTTGTTGAACAACAAGATTGGACTGAGCAAGAGCAAGGGAAGATTCTATTTTGTTTACTTCAGAGAGTGTTGTCAATCCAAACTTATAGAGTTTTTTTACTTTTGAGAGTATTTTTTTGTCAATATCTACATTTTCTTGAGCAGTTTCAATGAGCGCTCTGTTTTTTAAAACTTCAATATATGCAGTAGCATAAGTCAGTGAGATGTTGTTGACTTTCTCAACATAGCTGTAAGCTGCCGCTGTTTGTCGCAACTCTTGTTCTTTGAGTCTGTAGGTTGTTCCAAGGCCATTAAAGAGATTTTGGGTGTATCGTAGAGAATTTTCATAAATGTTGAAGTACTCTTTATTTTGTAATGTATATTTTTCACGTCCAGCACTAACACTCAAGTCTATCTTTGGATAATATTCTGATTTACTTATTGTAATGTCTTTTTGAAATGCTTTGTAATTTTGAAGACGTTCTTTTATTTGGGGATGAGTCTGAATGACCTCATTGAGTGTTTCTTGCAGCGTTTGTGCACAGAGCTCTGTTGCAAAAGGTATGAGTAAAAAAAAGAGAAGAAAATATCTATTTTTTTGCATTGAAAAGGCGCCTTTTTATTTAATTTTATTATATTATAGAAAAAAGCTAAAAACTTTTCTTAAAATTAGTGAAAGAGTAGTGAGAAAAAAGGGAAAATTCCCTTTTGACAGATTTAGTTTTTATTAAGGGATTTCTCCAACTCTTTTTCATCTTTTGCTTTTTTAATAGCCTTGATTTGCATATCTTCAAGCTCTACTACAACAATAGACTCTTTGTCCATTCCTTTAGAATATTCTGCTGAGAGTGTATCATCATTTATAAGTAAAATTGGAAACTCGAGCTCTTTTAAGTCAGGTAAGATGAACATATTTTTAATAATGCCAGGTGCTGCACTTACATCTGCAACATAGACAGCTTTGTGCTCTGCGAGGTAGTTTGCAGGTTTTGACTCTAAAAATGCATTACAAGCGTGACCTGTTGGTTTTGAAAATGAGAAGAAGATTACTTTTGTATCTTCTGGCACTGTAATACTCTTTTCATTTTGGTCTTTGAGGGTCATTCCTTTGAGGCTTTTACCCACTACAAGCTTAGGTTCTGCGTTTTGTGTCGCTTCATCGCTCTTTGAACTACATCCTATAAATGCAAATGCAAGAATAAGGCTTAGAATAATATTTTTCATATTTTCTCCATTGTTTTGTTGAGAATAGTACTCAAGTTTTGATGAGATTATAATACGAATTATATTTACTTAAAGCATTTAATAGTTTTTAAAGTAAGCAAAATTGTAGTAAAATTACAAAAAACAAAAGGAGACCCACACTTATGGCATGGGCAACAGCAAGACATATACTCGTAGATAGCGAACAAAAATGTAATGAGTTAAAACAAGAAATAGAAAACGGAGCAGATTTTGGTGAGATAGCAAAGCAGTACTCAACTTGTCCATCATCAAGAAACGGTGGTGATTTAGGTCAGTTTGGACCGGGACAGATGGTTCCTGAGTTTGACAAGGCCGTATTTAGCGGTGATGTTGGTGTCGTTTACGGACCAATTCAAACCCAATTTGGTTACCATCTTTTAGAAGTAACTGGTAGAGGTTAGGGAGCAGTCATGGTAAAAGCAGCAGCTATTCAGATGAGTATGAGCGAAGATAAGTCTGTAAATGTAGATAAAGCAAAAAGACTCGTGCGTGAGGCTGCACAAAATGGTGCAAACATCATACTTTTACCAGAGCTCTTTGAAGGGCTTTATTTCTGCAAAGATATGGATGAGCAGTACTTTTCATGGGCTGCTCCTCTAAAAGACAACAGACTTATAGCAGAGTTCCAAGCACTCTCACGTGAGCTTGGAGTTGTGTTACTTGTCTCTTACTTTGAGAGAGCTGATACAGAGTACTTTAACTCTTTGGTCGTTATCGATGCAGATGGAAGTGTGATGGATAACTACCGAAAAACACACATTCCAGATGGCCCTGGTTATGAGGAGAAGTTCTACTTTAAGCCGGGTGATACCGGCTTTAAAGTTTATGCTACAAAGTTTGGAAAAATAGGTGTAGGCATCTGCTGGGATCAGTGGTTTTGTGAGACAGCACGCGCATTGACTCTAAAGGGTGCTGAGATCATTTTCTACCCGACAGCCATTGGAAGTGAGCCGGAGATAGGGCTTGATTCAAAAGAGCACTGGCAGCGGGTACAGATGGGGCATGCTGCGACAAACACCGTTCCTGTCGTAGTAGCAAACCGCTACGGCCGTGAGGTAGGAGAGAGTTGTGAGCTTACTTTTTATGGTTCATCTTTCATTACAGACTACACAGGGGCAAAAATTGCCGAAGCCTCACGCGATAAAGAAGAGATACTCTATGCTGAGTTTGACCTAGTAGAGAATGCAAAACAGCGTGAGTATTGGGGATTGCTGCGTGACAGACGACCTGAATGCTACGGGGAGTTATGCAAAAAAGACTAGCGTGTCTCTAAATCTATAAGTTCCACACGCTCGCAATCTTTTTTAAAGAGTTTGTTGGCTGTTGCGTGCTCTTCTGCAAGAACTAAGATATCTGCAAAGTCATTTTTGTCCACCTCAAAAGAGTGCAGCTCTTTTTGTGTCTCTATCTTTATCTTACACTCATTTGCAGCTGCTTTTACATCAATGTTTCGAAAGCCTTTTGCAAACTCACTCTTTATTGCTTTGAGCACCTTTTCGTTTTGCAGTAGTGCTTCGAGTGTTATGCTTTTGTTAAGGTCTGATTTACAGAGTATTTTATAGGTTACCAAGATTTTTCCATCCAAAGGGAGATCCTTTATACAAGTTATATAAAGAGATTATAGGAAAATTAGCATTGCGTGAGCCAAAATATGACAAAATGTCATTTTTTAGAAGTTTTGGAGGATGAGCTCTTCCAAATCTTCAAGCTTTGCGTGAGTGATGTTGGCAAACTGTGAACGGTTAAAGGTCTGTTGACGTTTGGCAAGCTGTGCTGTGTGGGTTGTGATGAGGCCAAGCATCTCCTCTTTGTCTGTTCTTGCATCAAGATAGTCCAGTACTTCGACAATACCAATGGCCTTCATGGAGTTTGGTGCACGGGTGTACTTTTGTTCCAAGTAACATACTTCATCTATAAGCTCCATATCATACATCTTCTGTGTTCTCTGAGCGATGCGCTCACGCAGTACCTCACGCTCTACATCGATGTTATAGATAGGCAAGTTCGTTATAATGGGCTTGGCAGGATTGACAGCAAACCACTTACTGGGAGTTATTCCTGAAGCTTCGTAGATAAGAAGTGCCTTTTCGATGCGGTAGCGATCGTTTGGCTTTATCTTTTGCATATATGCAGGGTCTTTTTGAAGCAGCTCTTCATAAACTAATGAGAGGTTTTTTAGCTTCTCTTCTACTCGTTTTTGTGTCTCTTGTGTTATCTTAGGAAGTGGGGAGAGTCCATCAAGCAGGCTTTTAAGATAAAACGATGTCCCACCGACAATAATGAGATTTTTGCCATCTTCTTGACACTTTTGCACCACCTCTTGGTAGAGTCGAATGAAGATCTCAACGCTGAAGTGCTCATCAGGCCATATTTCATCGATACCGAAGTGTTTGACCTCACGCAGCTCCTCTTTGGAGGGTTTTGCAGAGACTATGTCTATCTCTTTGTAGATGCTAAGTGAATCGATGCTTAAAATGTAGGCATTGACCTCTTTGGCTATCTTTATACCAAGGTCACTCTTGCCTGAGGCAGTCGGTCCGATGATGGCGAGCTGTTTTAGACTCATTTTTTCTCTTCGATAAGCTCGGCATCTTGGACATCATCAGCACTGTTTTTTGGCAGTGACTGATGCTCTTCTACTTTCATATTGCTTCCAAGGGCACTCAGAAGTGCAATCTCCTGGTCTTTGTCAAGCTCACCTGTTGCTACTCTGTCGATGATCTTCTCAGCAATACGCATCTTTGTCATGTTCTCTTGTTGGTGAAAATATTTATCTAGGTTGTCTTGGTATGCTCTGAGCTTATCTTGGTGGCGTTGTCTGAAATAGAGATAGATAAAATAGCTGGTAATTATTAGAACTACGAGTAAAATAAGTAGCAGATAGCGTTTTATCTCCATTGCATCTGCATGTTCTGTCTCACGGAGTTTGGCTTCAAAGGCAGCTTTTTGTTTTTGTTGTTCAAGCAGAAGTTGCTCTTTTTTTGCTTCGGCTTCAAGGCGGATTTTTTCAAGCATCTGCTCTTTTTGCATTTTTGCAAGGTTTGTCTGCGCTTCGATTTTTGCAAGTTCTGCACTCTTTTGTGCTTCTATCTTTTGGATCTGAACCTCTTTTGTCTGGGCGATTTTCTCTTCAAAAGCCTTTTTCTCAGCCGCCTTTTTAGCAGCTATTTCTTGAGGAGACTCTCCAAAAAGTGTGTTTAAATCACAGGCACTAAAAGTAAAAAGTGTTAAAAAAAGTATAAAAATTACACGTATCATAAAAAGGTCCTTTCTAGTTTACAAAATGAATTTTACCTCAAAAAATATTTGCCTTTAATAAAGTTCTTAATCATATTTAAGTAAAATATAATAAAAAAGAATTTTGCATGAAGCAGTATAACTATATTTATCGAGATAGTGAAGACTTAGATAGATATATAACACGAAATGGTATTGATACAGAAGCATCTGAGTTGCTGATACAGATGTTGACATCGCTGCGTGAGGCTGAAGCTATTGAAAAAATAGCCAAAGAGGTACTGCAAAAGTTTCCTCATGCCACACTGGTTGGCAGTTCTACTGCCGGTGAGATTGTCGAGGGGAAGATGCTTGAAGAGAGTACCGTTTTAAGTATATCTCATTTTCAAAAGAGTAAAGTTCGCTCATTTTATGCCATAGGCAGTGACTCTTATGAACTCGGATTTCAACTTGGCAAACAGATCTTTACTAGAGATACCAAGTGTGTGATCAGCTTTTTAGACGGACTCTTGCATAATGGACAGGAGTATTTAAACGGTCTTTCTGCTTTAAACTACAACAAAGCCATCATTGCCGGAGGTATGGCAGCGGATCTTTTGGAGTTTAAAAAAACATTTACGATTTTTGGAACAAAAGTTTTCAGTGGTGGCGCTGTATGTGTTAGCATTGAGGGTGAGGATCTGCTTGCCTATGAAGAGTACAATCTTGGCTGGAAAGCGGTTGGACCGACATTTACTATCACAAAGTCTGAGGGTGCTCATGTTTATGAAATAAACAATCGTCCGGTAAAAGAGATCTATGCAGAAGTTCTCGGTGATTTGGCAGTTGAGAATATGCCGGCTTCAACTATAGAGTTTCCTTTGATTCATCAAGAAGGTGAGCTACTGGTCGCACGCTCTATTTTAACGATGTATGAAGATGGCAGTATTCTTTATGGTGGTAACTTGGAAGAGGGTGAAGAGGTTCGCTTCGGTATAGGGAGCAGAACACTTGTTAACAAGTTTACGCTTCAAGAAAAGCTTCGTCATGAACAAGAGGAACTGCAAGCCTGTTTTATCTATTCATGTATTGCGAGAAAACAGTTCTTAGGAAAAGATTTAGAGAAGAGTTTTCGCCTTATCAACACTATTACACCTTCAAGTGGATTTTTTACCTATGGTGAATTTTTTGTCAATAAAGAGCGTGTAAAACTACTTAACGTAACAACAACTATGCTCTTTTTGAAAGAACGAGGCACAGAGAAACAAAAAAGACGTCATGAGATGGCACTTGTTGACAAGTCCGCTTCCAAGACAGACAGTGCACTCTTTAATCTTATAGACTATGTAACAAAAGAGCTGCGTGAGCAAGAGCGGGAGTTTAGAGCTTCGAAATTTAAACTTGATGAGTTTTTAAAGGCACTTGATTCAACGGTCATCATCTCACGTACAGATACAGAGGGGATTATCACCTATGTAAATGAACGTTTTGAAGAGATAAGCGGCTATACAAAAGAAGAACTCATTGGAAAACCACACAGTATCGTTCGAGACCCTTCTGTATCACCAAAGGTATTCCAAAAACTTTGGGATGAAATAAAGCAGGGTAATATATGGCATGGGGAGTTCGCAAATCGTGCCAAAGATGGACGTGCTTACTATGTTAAGAGCTCTATTATTCCAATTCATGATGAGCATAATAATATCATTGAATATATGGCGATTCGTGAAGATGTTACATCTTTGGTAGAGAGTAGAAAAAAAGCAGAAGAGGCAGAGGCCGCTCAAGCGAAGTTCTTGGCAAATATGAGCCACGAGATACGAACCCCCATGAATGGCATTTTAGGATTTTCTGAGCTTTTGGCAAAGACAAAACTGGATGAAAAACAGCAAAAATATGTAAATGTCATTGCAAGTTCGACAAAACTTCTTCTCAATATTGTCAATGATATTTTAGACTCTTCTAAAATTGCAAATGAAAAAATAACTCTTGAAAAAACTTCAATCGACCTCTTAGAAGAGTTTGTAACAACGTTTGAGCTTTTAGAGTCTATCGCAAAAGAGAAATCTTTAACTTATACATTGGATATAGATGAGAATGTTTGGCCTTGTGTCGTAAGTGACTCGCTGCGTCTGCGCCAGATAGTAACAAATCTTCTCTCAAATGCTATCAAGTTTACTCCTGGTGGAGGTATGGTCAAGCTCTCTATTGAACTTGTTGAGCGTAGAGATAATCATCAAAAGGTCTACTTTTGTGTTGAAGATACAGGAATAGGGATTGCAAAAGAGAAAATAGCAACAATATTTGAGCCATTTTCCCAAGCAGACAGCTCGACTACACGGAAGTTTGGAGGAACAGGACTTGGACTCAGCATCAGCTCTGAACTTTTAAAGGCATTTGGTTCAAAACTCAAGGTAAGTTCAGAAGAAGGCAAGGGGAGTAAGTTTTATTTTACTGTAGATTTTGAACTGTGTGCTCAAGAGGATTTACCTCAAAATAAAAAGAGTATGAAGAAGATTTGTCAAAATGATGAAGATTGTGAACGTTTTCATTTAGATGTTTTGGTTGTTGAAGATTATGATGTTAATCGTTTGCTCGTTGCATCTCTCTTTGAGAAGTACAAAAATATTCATTTAGAGTTTGCAGAGAATGGGAAAGAGGCTATCAATATTTTAAAAAAATCTTCATTTGATCTGATATTTATGGACATCAATATGCCTGTTATGAATGGTACTGAGGCAACATCAATCATTCGTAAAGAGATGAAACTTCAGACACCTATTATTGCTTTGACAGCAAATGTGATAGAGGGGGATAAAGAAAAATATCTTGAATATGGCATGGATGACTACCTTTCTAAACCTATTGAAGTAGATGCTTTAGAGAAAATTTTATACCATTATGCGTTTAAAAAAGAGAAACTATCACCAAGTATAGACTTAGATGCACAGTATGCAAAGATCAAAGAGAAACTAGGACTCTCCAAAGAGACATCCAAGAAGCTTTTAAAGACCTTTTTGGATTCTCTTGAGGAGAACCTTCCATATTTAAGTGAGGCAATTTCAAATCAAGATACAAATGATGTCTATGAATATGCACACCGTATCAAAGGTGCTGCCGGGTCACTTTTTATAGATACAATATATGAACAGATGCAAAAAATAGAACAAGAGGCAAAAGAGGGAAGACTTCCTGATGCAGAAGAGTTAGAGAGTACACAGGCATATATGGATGCACTTCGTAGTGCAATCATCAGAG
Organism: Sulfurimonas sp.; assembly: GCA_027063745.1. Classification (GTDB taxonomy): domain Bacteria; phylum Campylobacterota; class Campylobacteria; order Campylobacterales; family Sulfurimonadaceae; genus Sulfurimonas. The sequence continues at coordinate 9,525 of JAMORG010000074.1, read as the reverse complement.
TTTAAAGCATTGTGAGGTAAAATGAGACAAAAAATAGTGACGGGGTGGAATGTGGAGCGTTTAATAAAAAAAGCAAAAGACTTTAATGAGCTTGTGATGTTTGAACACTCTATCTTCTCTTTACCTTTTATATTTATAGCGATGGTTGTTGCTGCAGATGGTTGGTTTGGCTTTGAACTTCTTTTTTTGGGTATTTTAGCGGCTCTTAGTGCTAGAAACTTTGCAATGGGCGTCAATCGTTATGCAGACAGAGATATAGATGCAAAAAATCCTCGTACTGCAAACAGACCAAATGTTGACGGGCGTCTGGGTAAAAACACCATTTTACTCTTTATAGCTGCTAATGCTGTGGCTTTTATTGTGGTGGCTTATTTTATAAACTCTTTGGCATTTGCACTCTCTGTTCCTATTTTGATTCTTCTTGGAGCATACTCATACTTTAAACGTTTTTCATCTTTGGCACATATCTTTTTAGGGCTTACTCTGGGTCTGGCACCTATTGCCGGAGTTATCGCTGTTAGTGCTGCTATACCTCTTTGGGCAGTGCTGCTCTCTTTGGGTGTTATCTTCTGGGTTGCCGGCTTTGATCTGCTCTATTCACTTCAAGATATGGAGTTTGACAAAGAGGAGGGACTGCACTCCATTCCTTCGAAGTATGGTGCTGAGGCAACTCTTTTTATCTCTGCACTCTTTCATGCCTTGGCAGTTCTTTTTTGGCTGCTTTTTGTCTGGGCGGCACATTTGGGCTTTTTTGCTTATGTTGCAGCGATAGGAAGTGGTTTTGTTTTAGCTTATGAGCAGTATCTTGTACGTAAAGATTTTACACAGATAGACCGTGCTTTTTTTACAGTTAACGGCTATCTGGGCATTGCATTTTTTGCATTAATTGTTTTAGATAGGATGGTAATATGAGTGAACCAAGACTTGTCCCCGCACCAATAAGCATAGAGTTCTCAGAAGCAGATCTTGATAAAGAAGCCTTTGAGCGAGAGTTTCAACAACTCAGTGAGAGTGATGATGATCCGATAAGCCAGTGGCTTAAACTTGCAAAGGCAAGAGGGGAGACAGCAGAGAGTGATCAGGTACTTTTAAAGCTGGTAGTTGAGCTTCACAGAAAAATAGATGCTCTTGAGGCTTATTTGAAAAATGAGACCCCAAAGAGAGTTTCACTAATGCACTCTGCAGAGATAGACTCTATAGGGTTTGAGCATTTTAAGCTTAAAGAGCCTCTCCTTGAAGCGGGGAAACTTTACTATGGACGTATAGCAATGCCTGTGCATCCAAAACGTGATGTCGGTGTGTTTTTTAAGGCATTAGACTCGCAACTTGCAGAGATTGTCAAGATGCATGAGCGAGATGAAAAAGAGTGGGCAGCTTATATGACAGCGCGTGAGCGTATTTTGATTCGAGAACTTCGAGAGAAAAAAGAGAAACAACAGTGACAATGGAAAATTTTAGCTTCAATATTGAGTACATTGTTATTGCCATGGCGGCGATTATTTTATATCTTTTATATTATGTATATTCAAAAGACTCTGATTACTCACGCAATATCCGCTCAGTGGCTTCAGTTGTTGAAGATTTAAACAGAGAACTTTTTTACCTGAAGCGGGAGTTAAAAGAGACAGAATCTTTGATAAAAAAAGCACCGCAGCGTATGAGTGATGATGAGGTATACCAAGAGATAGAGCGTAGTGTTTATGATATGGTACAGCCATTGGCACTCTCTATTAAACAATTACAACATAATATTGAAAGTATAGAGAATGAAATAGAGTCTCGTATTTCACATTTAGAGAGTGGTGTAAAGCAGATCACGATTCCTTCATCGATACACGGAAATGATGATGAAAAAATCATCTCTTTGTTTAAGCAGGGTGTCTCTATTGAGACAATCTCAAAAGAGTTGCATATCTCAAAACCAGAAGTTGAGTTTGTTCTTAAAATCAACAAAATCAAGTAGTTTGTTCCTATGAGTGCCGATAGAAAACTCTTTACACTTGTTGTGCTTCTTATTGGTATTGGTATTATTCTTTCCTATACACTTACTACATATACAACTATTTTGTTTGGTGTGAACTCTTTTCATTTTGTTGTTCGTCAGGCTATCTTTGGTCTGATGGGTATTATCATCATCTTTACTTTATCTCAGCTAGATCCAGACAAGTGGCTCAAACCCATTGGCTTTACACTCTTTTTTGTCTCTTTGCTTTTGATGATAGCCATGCCATTTTTGCCTGAGAGTCTGGTCTCTGAGGTTGGTGGTGCAAAACGATGGATAAAAGTAGCAGGCTTCTCACTAGCTCCTGTGGAGTTTTTCAAAGTTGGTTTTGTCTACTTTTTGGCATGGAGTTTCTCACGCAAGTTGGGACATCATAATGATATGGGTGTTGTTAATGAGTTTAAGCGTTTTTTACCCTATGGAGTTGTCTTTGGAGCGGCGATGTTTATCATTGCCTTTTTACAAAAAGATTTGGGGCAGGTCGTTGTTTTAGGTGCGACACTGCTTTTTATGCTTATTTTTGCTGGAAGCAGTTTTCGCTTTTTCTTGGCGATTTTGAGTTTTATCGGTGGGGCGGTTGTCATTTTTATAGTCACGGCTGAGCATAGGATTTTGCGTATAAAGTCATGGTGGTCCATAGCACAAAACTCTGTTTTGGAACTCTTCCCTGATGCAATAGCTGATAGGCTTCGTGTGCCTGTTGAGGTCGAACCCTACCAGATTGGTAATTCACTCAACGCCATTCATAACGGAGGGTTTTTTGGTACAGGCTTGGCCAATGGAACATTTAAGTTGGGGTTTTTATCTGAAGTACATACTGACTTTATTTTAGCCGGTCTTGCCGAAGAGTTTGGTTTTTTTGGTGTTGTTGTAGTTGTCTTTTTGTTTTTATGGATGCTGCAGCGCATCTTTAAGATTGCAAATCGTGCAGAAGATATGAGTATCTATCTTTTTAGTATAGGAATTGGACTTGTGTTGGCGTTTTCCTTTTTGGTCAATGCTTATGGTATTAGTGGGCTCACCCCTATTAAGGGTATATCGGTACCGTTTCTCTCTTATGGAGGCTCCGTTATGCTTGGGTCTGCCTTTGGAGTGGGAATGGTGCTTATGGCAAGTAAAAAAGCAAAAATGGATGACAAATGAAACTATGTGTAACTGGTGGTGGAACAGGCGGGCATCTGATGATAGCCGAGGCTATTGTAGAAGCTGCAGTGGCTGATGGACATGAGTCTGTTTTTATCGGTTCAACAAAAGGCCAAGACAGAAAGTACTTTGAGGGAGACTCTGCTTTTTCTCATGTCTATTTTTTAGAAACAACAGGTGTTGTCAATCAAAAAGGATTAGGAAAACTAAAAGCGCTCTATAAGATATTTAAAGCATTTCTTCGCTCACGCAAGATTTTAAAAGAGCAAAAAGTAGATGCTGTCTATAGTGTGGGAGGCTTCTCTGCTGCACCTGCTTCTTTTGCAGCACTCTCTTTGGGCAAGCCGCTTTTTATTCATGAACAAAATGCAGTTACAGGCAGACTCAACGGACTTTTAAAGCCTTTTGCAAAGAGTTTTATATCGGCTTATGATGAAAACTCACCGATAAAGGGTTACCCTGTAAAAGAGATTTTTTATAAAACAGCGCACCTGCGTGAGGCATTACAAACTATTATTTTTTTAGGTGGAAGTCATGGAGCAAAAGCAATAAATGATCTCGCGCTCGAAGTGGCTTGGAAACTCAAAAAAAGAGGTATATCCATCATCCACCAAGCAGGCGAGGCTGACTATGAACGTGTTAAAGAGGCATACGAGAAGCTGGGAGTAGAAGTGGAACTTTACGCTTTTACAAAAGATTTACCGGAGCTTATTAAACGAGCCGATATGGCCGTCTCACGCAGTGGTGCTTCAACACTCTGGGAGCTGACAACAAACGGCTGTCCCGCTTTTTATGTTCCTTATCCATACGCAGCAGGAGATCATCAGTACTATAATGCAAAGTTTATAGTTGATAATGAGATGGGATGGTGCGTGCGTGAGGAAGATGAGCTAAAATCAAAACTCCTTGCTGCCATAAAAGAGACACAGCTTGAGAAGAAGAGTCAAAAACTTCTTGAATATGCTAAAAAAGATGTGGCAAATCAGATGATAAAAGATGTAGAGGAAAAAGTGCAATGATTCATGAACTCGCACAACAGCTTGTAGATTTAATATTTGACTGGGGATATCTTGGCATCTTTATTATGATGGCCATAGAGTCTAGTTTTATCCCGTTTCCTTCTGAGATTGTGCTTGTTCCTGCAGGGTATTTGGCAAGTAAGGGTGAGATGGATATCACCTACATTATGATGAGTGCAGTAAGTGGGAGTCTGGTAGGAGCGTTTGTAAACTATTATCTTGCTTTGACGCTTGGTAGAAAGTTTTTACTACGTTATGGGAAGTATTTTTTTATCTCACATGAGGCTTTAGAGAAGATGGAGAGCTATTTTAAAAAGCATGGGCATATCTCAACATTTAGCGGACGACTGGTACCTGGAATTCGCCAGCTTATCTCCATTCCTGCCGGTCTTGCAAAGATGAATCTTTTGGAGTTTACTCTTTTTACGACGCTTGGTGCGGGTATCTGGGCTTTGATATTGACACTTCTGGGTTATTATATCGGTGAAAATCAAGAGCTTATAAAAGAGTACTTAAAAGAGATAACTATAGCAGTCGTTGCAGTTTTACTTATTATTGGAGTGATATACTTTCGTTATCAAAATAAAAAAGGGAAATAATAATGCAGTATATGTTTGCTGATGGTTTCATGGGTACACGAGCACCTTTTTTTATGGATCTATTGACTTTGGTTGTAGCACTTTTACCACTCGTTATTTATGGTGGCATTCTTCTTGCAAGAAAAAAGTTATATAAAACACATGCTGCAATACAAAATCTTATTTTTTTACTCTCTGTAATAGTTATTGGCTATTTTGAAACAGGAGTACGTGTGAGTGGCGGCTTTGATGCATTTATGTTAGGTAGTGGGGTTTCACATACGTATTCATCTATTGTCATGGTAGTGCATATTGCTATAGCAACAGCAACACTTTTTTATTGGGTACGTACCATTGTTACTGCAAACAGAGAGTTTTACAAAGGAATACTCCCCGGAAGTGCATCACTCTCACACAGAGATTTGGCAGTAAAAACTTTTTTAGGTATTTCTTTGACCTCTTTTAGTGGTATTTGGGTTTATCTGCTATTATTCGTCTATTAGATTAGAAGTAAAAAATTATTATAAAGGAAGAAAAATGAGTACTGTTGAAGTTGGTCAAAAAGCACCGGACTTTTGTCTGCCAAATCAAGATGATGTTGAGATATGTCTGCGTGACCTAAAAGGGAAGTGGGTTGTTTTGTATTTCTATCCAAAAGACAACACTCCAGGGTGTACAACTGAAGCGTGTGAGTTTACAGAAGCTGCACCGGATTTTTCTTCACTTGATGCAGTGATTATTGGTGTGAGCCCAGACTCTACAAAAAAACATAGAAACTTCATTGAGAAAAAAAACTTAGGTATTACACTGCTGAGTGATGAGAGTACTGATATGATGCAAAAGTACGGAGTGTGGCAGCTTAAGAAAAATTATGGACGTGAGTATATGGGTGTTGTTCGCTCAACCTTCATTATCGACCCTGAAGGAATTGTGCGTGCCAAGTGGGAAAAAGTTCGTGTAAAAGGGCATGTCCAAGCTGTAAAAGAGAAGCTTCAAGAACTCAAAAATGAGCAAAAAGACTAAAAAGAGAGAGCTCTCTTTTTAGTATCTGTAACGTAGATAGAAGCGGATATCTTGTGCTTTATCTACATTTGTAGCTGCGTGAGCACCTGTTAATTCAGAAATCTTCATAGGTGTTCCTGTCGTATCACCAAAGAATCCGTTGCTTCCCGTATAATCATAGTCAATATATGTATAACGAATCTGCATAGATAAAATATCTTCTACCAAATACTCTGTAAAATAGACTTCGTATGCGTCACCGCGAGCAGCAACTTTTGAACCTATGTTTGTATCTTCTGCATAAGTCATACTTCTCCAGTATTTCGTACCATGGTTATACTCTACTCCCCATCTTCCATCTTCTGAGACAAGTGAAGGAAATTGTGTTCCTACCCAGTAAGAGTAACCTGTTTTACTTTCTCCAACCGGAGCACCCAGCATACTTTTGTCTTTATGGGGATCGGTTTTGCTCATAGCACCACTTGTAAAGAAGATTGTATCATCGAGGAAGTCGTTTATCCCATCACCGATGCCATTGACCATAAAGCTTGCCGTACCACTGTACATAGCGCCTACAGTTTTCATTCCGGTCATAACATTGTTGCTGTTAATGTCAGCATCTATGAGATTGTTCGCATAGTAAAACTGTGTATCAAAAGTATATTGACCATCACTGTATGCTCTAAATATAAGTCCAACAAGATCAATATTGGATAGATCACCTTTATGTGTCGCATAGGGTGCATTTGGCACAACAGTGCCAGTTGCAGTTGTAGAGAAAAACTTTGGTGCTGCATTTGTACCGCCACGCCCTGCACAGAATTTGACGTACATTCCATCAATGCCTGTAAGGTTAGACAACTTGAACATTGAGCTCAGTCCGTCAAACTCAACATTGATAGAGTGTCCCTGTGGTGATGCGGCATGATCATCATCTCTAAGATTGATGATATGTCCGTTTGTTGATGGACGACGCCCTACACTAAATGTCCAAGGAACATTTGTGCCTAGGAAAGTAGAGTTTTTGTAAAGAAAATAAGCATTTTTTACACGTAAAGTATCATCATATGCATTTTCATTGGTAATCCAGTCAAATGTTTCAAAACCTGCATTGTTGTTCCCCCATCCACTTCTTGTACCAAAAGCTTTATTGTAAGCCAGCTGACCATGGAAGCTGAGTTGATGTGTGGCAGCCCAGTCCATATTTATCCACAATCTGTTGGTCATTAGTGCATTGTTTTTAGCTTTTGATCCATCTGCCATTTTGTAGTTTAAATTTTCAACGGCAAATCTATAGTCAACACCAAATTTTAAGTGATTTCCACTTGTGGCTTTATGAATATCTGATATCTCCTCTTCTATGTCTTCAAATGCCTCAATAACATCAAATTCATCTTCATCGCTCTCTTCTTCATCACTCTCTTCCTCTTTATCGTTTAGAGCTATGTTTTTTTCTGCATCATTGTCACTTGTTTTGCTGTTTTGTGTTTTAAGACGTTCCAGCTCTTGTTGCATCTGCTTCATTTGAAGCTCCATTGCTTGGATGCGTTCATATACACTCTGTGCATTAAGGTTTGTCCCCACAACCATTATAGCAGCCATTGAAAGTAGTAAAGGCTTGTTCATATCTTCCCTTTTTTACGACACTATACATTAGATAATATAAAGATAGTTTTAAAAATCGTCTTTAGTTGTATAATTTTTTATTATATTTTATAGGCTTATATCTATTATTAGCTAAAGTAAGATCAAGCTAGTTTTAAAGCTTTTTTTTGTATAATTCGCGGATTTTTCTTCTATCTTGGTAGTAGAAAATATTAACAGGTTATGTCAAAAAGCCGGTGCAACTTCCTCTTATAGGGAGTCAATGCCTGACATCTCCGAAGCCAACCGGTAAAAATTCTGGCTCACGTATGAAGCCCTTAAAGGACCTTAAATGGTAACTATGAAAGACCTATTAGAATGTGGTGTACACTTCGGACACCAAACTCGTCGTTGGAATCCGAAAATGAAAAAATTCATCTTCGGTGTAAGAAAGAACATCTATATTATCGACCTTCAAAAAACACTTCGTTATTTCCGTCAAACATATCAAATCGTTGTTGACGCAGCAGCTGAAGGACAAACAATTCTTTTCGTTGGTACTAAAAAACAAGCTCGCAACTCTGTTCGCGAAGCAGCAATCGCTTGTGGTATGCCATACGTAGATAACAGATGGTTAGGTGGTATGCTTACTAACTTCCCAACTATTCAAAAATCTATCCGTAAACTTGATGTAATCACTGAGATGCAAGAAAACGGTCAAATCAACCTTCTTACAAAAAAAGAAGCTTTAATGTTAAGCCGTAAAAAAGAGAAGCTTGAGATGTATTTCGGTGGTATCCGTGATATGAAAAAACTTCCGGATATGCTTTTCATTATCGATGCAGTAAAAGAGCACACAGCAGTTCTTGAAGCTCGTCGTCTTGGTATCCCGGTTGTTGCACCATTAGATACTAACTGTGATCCGGATCTTATCACTTACCCAATCCCAGGTAATGATGATGCTATCCGTTCTATCCAACTTTTCTGTCGTGAAATGACAGCAGCTATCAATGAAGGTAAAGCACTTCGTGACGGTCAAGGTGAAGAAGTTGAGCAGACTGAAGAAGCTGCAACAGAAGCAGCTACAGAAGCTCCGGCAACTGAAGAAAAAACTACAGAGGAAGCATAATTATGGCAGCAGTAACAGCAGCAATGGTTAAGGAGCTCCGCGCAGCGACTGACGCTCCTATGATGGATTGTAAAAAAGTTTTAGTTGAAGCTGATGGAGACATGGAAAAAGCAAAAGAGCTGCTTAAAGAGCGTGGTATCGCAAAAGCAGCTAAAAAAGCTGACCGTGTTGCAGCAGAAGGTCTTGTTGGTTATAAAATGGCTGACGACTTCTCTAAAGCAGCAGTAGTTGAAGTAAACTCTGAAACTGACTTCGTTGCACAAAATGAAGGTTTCCAAAATCTTGTAAAAGATACAGTAGAAGAGATCTTCAACAACGAGCCGGCAGATGTTGAAGCACTGAACGCTTCTGCATATGGTGAGAAATTTGTTGAGACTGTTACAAAAATCGGTGAGAAGATCGAAGTTCGCCGTTTTGCAGTAATGAAAGCTGAGCCAAATGAAGCTATGAACGGTTACATTCACTCAAACAACAGAATCGCAGTTATTGTTAAAGCGAAATGTGACTCTGAAAAAACTGCAGAGTGCATGAGAGATACTTTAAAACAAGTTGCTATGCATGCTTCAGCAATGAAACCTACAACACTTAGCTACAAAGATTTTGACCCTGAGTATGTTGAGAGTGAAACAAAAGGTCGCATCGAAGCACTTAAAAAAGAGAATGAAGAGTTAAGCCGTTTAGGTAAACCTCTTAAAAATGTTCCAAAATACATCTCTATGATGCAACTCACAGATGAAGTTATGGCTCAGGCTGAAGCTGACATCAAAGCTGAGTTACTAGCAGAGGGTAAACCTGAGAAGATTTTAGACAAAATTATCCCTGGTAAAATTGCTCGTTTCATTTTAGACAATACTCTTTTAGATCAAGAACAAGCATTATTGAACCAACAGTATGTTTTAGATGACAAATTAACAGTTGCACAGGCTGTTGAGAAAGCTGCTAAAGCATGTGGTGGTACTGCTGAGATCGTTGAGTTCGTTCGCCTTGAAGTTGGTGAAGGAATCGAGAAAAAAGAAGACGACTTCGCAGCAGAAGTTGCAGCACAAATGAGCTAAGCCTTTTGGCTTA